>CAYZIG010000020.1:0-12038 GCA_964478465.1 uncultured Candidatus Saccharibacteria bacterium
AATATTATCATTTTTAATAAAAACTTCTTTTCTTTCTAATTCAATATTGAATTTGTTTTTGATAATATTAACAACATTATCAACAGTAGAATCAAATTTTTTCTTTTGATTATTAATGTTTAATAGATTGGATATATCTTTTATATTTTTCATATATAAAATATTATTTATTCATCGGCATGACCATATAAACATAACTATTATCACCTTTTGGTTTTATTATAGTTGGTGTTGTTTTTCCACTTATTTGTAAAATAACCTGTTCTGATTTTATTTTATTCAAATAATCAGATAAATATCTATGGTTGTAATTTTGGGTAATATTTTCACCTTTTTTATTTATATCTTTATTTGAAATAACTTCACCTGTTTTACTATTTTTTGAATAAAACTCAATATTACTATCTTTTATATCTATTTTTACATAATTAAAATCATCAGAGAAAATATTTGAGGCTTTTAAAGCATCAACTATATCTGAAGTATTTAATTCTATCTCTGTTATAAAATTATTAGGTATAATTGCTTTATAATTTGGATATAAACCAGATACCGTTCTAACGCACAATAAACTATCTGATGTGTTTATACAAAATAAACCCTTTTCTATAAACACAGAGATTGAAATATTGGAATATAAAACCTTTAGTAAATCATTTAATATTTTTGCCGGTATAAGTATTTGTTTAAAATCATCAATGTTTTTAATATCTTCCTTATTTATTGTTTTTTTCTTTTCTACAAGTCTAAAACCATCTGTTGCTACAAAATGAAACATATCATCTTCATATGATATAAGAACACAAGATAGTTCTGGTTTTATACTAGATAAAGCCGCAGCAAAAGAAACTGATTGTATTCCATCTATTAACAGATCTGAGTTAATAACCAATTTATTGGTATCATTATTTACATTAAAATTACTTAAATTTGGGTAATTATTACCTAAAACAGCTTGTATATTAGATTCTTGATTTTTAACCTTTATTTTTAAAGAATTTTCATTAAATTCTATACTTACATTCTCACTTTTATCAAATAAACTCAAATAACTTAATAAAATATTAGGATTAACACATATTTTTTTGTATTTTCCTTCAGAAACAGTCTTTATAAAAACCTCTTGTGTGTAAAATATATCTAGATTATAGCTAGTTATTTTTAAAGTAGATGGGTCTATTATATCTAATAAAATATTCTCCAATATTGGTTGATTTGGGTTTTTGACGGTTATTTTAGCTGCTTTACCTATCACATCTATTAGTAATTCGTTTATTGTTTCTATTTTCATATTTTAATTTAATTATACACAATACAGACTATTATGTATGTGGATATCTTGATAACTGTATTTTAACCTTATTTTATAATGTTTTATTGATTTTTTATTTGTGGATAAGATTGTGGATATATGTGGATAAATATAGTGGGTAACTTAAGGTATGTGGATAAGGGTGTATAAACACACAAGTTATACAGTAGTTATACAAAGTTATACATATAATATCAACATAATATTCACTTAGTTATACACTAACTTATACACAAAATAACTATATTCTAAGCATTGATTTTATTTGATTTATTTCTTCAAAAAGAACTTGATTTGAACTTAAATCCTCTTTTATTTTATCACAAGCGTGCATAACTGTTGTATGATCTCTACCCCCTAGTTTTTGACCTATATTTGATAAAGAATAATCAAAAAATTCCCTTAAAATATACATTAAAATCTGTCTAGGTTTAACTATTTCTTGTTTTCTGTTTTTTTCTATTAATAATTTTTCGTCAAGTTTGTAAAAAGATGCCACAGCCTTTAAAATATCCTTAAAAGAGGTGTTTCCCGCTGTTTTAACTATATTTTTTGTAAGATTTTTAACCTCATCAAGATTCAAAACCTTGTCTTTTATTTGAGATTGTATAGATATATTATTAATTATCCCCTCTATTTCTCTTATACTACCATCTAATCCTTCAGCTAAATATTGTATAGTATCATCATCTAATCTTGTCTCACTCTGATTTAGTTTTGATTTAATAATAGCTATTTTTGACTCTATATCTATTCTTGGTATATCTATAATCATTCCTTGAGAAAACCTTGATTTTAAACGACTTTCTAGGTTTTGTAGATAATTTGGATGTTGATCTGAAGAAAATATAATTTGTCTTTGATTATCGTATAAGAAATTGAATAAATGAAACAACTCTTCTTGTGTTTTTTCTTTATTTGATAAGAATTGTATATCATCCATAATTAAAAGGTCATATTTTTTATATCTTTCTTTAAAAATATTTGATTTGTTGTTTTGTAATGAAGATATATAATCACTAGTAAATCTTTCACTGGTTACATAAAAAACCTTTTTATTTAAGGTGTTTTTGTAATAATTACCCACAGCTTGCATAAGATGAGTCTTCCCTACTCCTGTACTACCATAAAAGAATAAAGGATTATAAAACCCCGGTTTTTTAATAATAGCTTGGGCTGAAGCATAAGCTAACTCATTAAAAGAACCAACAACAAAAGAATCAAAGATATATTTAGGATTAAGATTATCATTTAAATCTATATAATTATCTTTTATTGGCAATTCATTTTTCTTTGTTTCCACCTTTTTTTCATCCTTATCTTCATTTTTCTTATCTTTTTTAGGTGTTGGAAGTATTATAAACTCAACATTTTTGATATTTTCGTTGTTTTTCCTTAGATTATTAAGGATTTTTGTGTAACATTTACTTTTTATCCAATCAACCGCAAAAGAATTTTGTACCAAAACTCTTAAAACACCATCCTCAAATGAGTCAACTTTTGTGTTTTTTAACCAAGTATTATATCCAGATGGTGTAACATCTGTTTTTATTTCCTCTAAGGTTTTTTTCCAAATATTGTTCTGAGCCTCCATGTGGATAAATTATATACCTGTGGATAACTTTTTTTACCTTGTTTTTTTTATAAAATAATGTATATTGTTTATATTATGTCAGTAACATATAATCCTAAAAAAAGAAAAAGAGCTAAAACACATGGTTTTTTAACTAGAACAAAAACCTATGGTGGTAAAAGGGTTTTACAAGCAAGAAGAAGAAAAGGTAGAAAAAACCTATCTACAGTTAAACCAAAAACTAAAAACTAGTCTTTTGTGGTATAATCACAACATGATTTACTCTTTTAAAACAATAAACCAGAAAGAAAAACCTGGTTTTTTTGTTTATTTTGTTGCAAAAAAGAAGGTTTTTAAGACAGCTGTGTATAGAAATAAAGCCAAAAGAATAGCTAGACATGCTTTTTTAGAGGCTAAAAGAAGTGTTTTTGAAAAAGAAGGTTTTAAAGATATAAACAAACAGGTTATTTTCTTTTTAGAAAAAGATATAATACAACAATCATTTGAAACCATAGTAAAATCTTTTATAAATGATCTTAATAAAATTTTAAATAAATAATATATAATACAACCATGTTCCATATTTTATTTTATAAACCAATGTATAATATCCTAATTTTAATATTGGATATATTACCAAATCATAACGTTGCAATCGCTGTTATATTACTAACTGTTTTAATAAAGGTTATTTTATTACCTTTATCTCATAAGATGTTTAAAACACAAATAACACAAAAAAAGATACAACCTTTAATAAGTAAAATTCAAGAAGAATATAAGGATAATAGACAAATGTTGGGTATGAAAATGTTAGAGATTTATAAAGAACATAAATTAAACCCATTTTCTTCTATATTGTTAATGATAATTCAAATACCTATAGTTTTTGCCTTGTATTTTGTTTTTGCTAGAGGTGGTTTACCAAATATAAACACTTCAGATCTTTATTCTTTTGTTCCTAATTTAAATAATATTAATCATATTTTATATAATATAGATTTTACAAAAGCTAATGTTGTTATAGGTTTTTTAGCTGGATTTTCTCAGTTTATACAAATAAGATTGTCTTTACAAAATATGCCTGCCATGGATAAAAATAAGTCTGTAACAGAAATGAAACCAGAAGAAATGATGCAACATCAAATGAGTTTTATGATGAAATATTTTCTACCTATACTTATTTTTATTGCCTCATTAAAAGTTTCTGCTGCTGTAGCTTTATATTGGATAGTTTCCTCTTTGTTTATGATAATTCAAGAATTATACTTTAGAAACAAATATAAAGAACAACTTAAATAAAAAAATAAGTCATTTACTAATCTAAAAATAAAAACAAGTTATACTTTTTCGTATAATCTTGTTTTTGTTTTTAGATTTCATATTTCCATAAATTGAGAGTGTTTTTATCCTGGAATAGTATATATTTATCGGTGTTAGATATTTTTATTTTATATACATCTATTGGTTTAGATATTTGATCTTGTAGAGGTATGATTAGATTAAATCTTCCTGTTTGTGCATCTATTGACCAAATATTATCTGAAAATTCTATATCATTTTTATACCAAGCGTCTGGATATGGTGCTTGATAAAGTTTTTGTGGTATACCACAAAATATTTTCTTAGAATCATTTGACCAAGTACATTTATCTACTATTGTTGCTTGAGATAAATATGTGTTTGTCTTTGATTTTACATCATATATAAATGTTTCTAGTGTATTGTTTATTATTTCATTATATATAACTTTTTTACCATCAGGTGATGTTAATGTGTTGAAACCATATTTTTCTCCTAATATATAGGTATTTTTACTATTACCATCTGGGTTTAAAAAGAATAAATAACCTTTAAAATAAGCACTTGGCTTAGTTGTTAATGATATAGTTACCTTGTTTACATATTGAGATAACCACTCAGATAATGTTGTGTTTATAATATTTGTTTTTGTTTTTCCGTCAACTGTTGATAATACGCCCTTACCTGTTTTATTTAAAAAATAGAATAATCTTTTTGTTGTTGCTGAAAAAGATATATTGCTTGAATTTATGTTTATATTACTTACGCTGGCTATATAATCTGTTGATGTTGATGTCTCTTTTGAGAGTTTTAAATATTCTGTAACAATACTTTCATTATCATTATCTAATCTTCTTGATATAGCTGAAATATTATCAATAAAATACACCTCTTCAGCACCGGGTAGGGTATAGTTCGAAATCTTATTAATCTCTGTTGTAGAGGCTAAATTTTCATAAATATGACCTGTTTTTCTATCCCAAAGATATATAAATTCCTGATTTTTTACAATCTTTTTATTTTTAAATGATTTTATAACACTTGAAGATGAATTGTTTGTGGAAGTTGAGTGTGTTTCTAAATCTTTGTATATAAAATCAAAACCACTAACCGGCTCTTTCCATAATTCAACAAGTTTTTGTTTTGTGATTACTGTTGTTGTTGGATTTTCTACACTAAGGGTTTCTGTACTTTGTCCATCACCTGTTGATGGTGTAGATGTTGATAATCTTGTTTGGAAAGGTGTCCTTGTTTTATCTGTGTTTTTGGAATTATTGTTTATATATTGTTCTGGGTTTTTGGATATTTGATAAAACCTATATCCAAAAAATACACCTAGACCCAGTATTATTATTGTTAATATTATTATTGATTTTTTAACTATATTTTGCATGTTTTTTATTGTGTTTTACAAGGTCTTATGTCTTTTCTTAAATAATTAGGTTTTCCTGTTGTTGTGTTTGCGTCATCTATTATCCAAACAACACCAGTTTTAGGGTTGGTTTTATAATAATCCTTAACTATTTCAAAAGTAACTTGTTTTCCTGCTGTATTTATTCTATTACTACTTGTTATTGTTGGATCTAGATATGCTTTTGCGGCCGCAAAAGTAAAATCTAAGTTTGATTCAGAGTCATCTACAACTGGTAATATTCTTGCAAAAACACCGTTTATATTAACTTTTATTCCTATATATTTTACATCAGCGAAGGATATTCCTGCTGCCCTCCAAAAACCTTGTGGTAAGGCTACACCCATAGATGTTGTGTTTCCGTTATCGTAGGTACAACCTGGTATAGATGACCAAGCACCATTACCTACACCATTATCACCTGATCTACCAACGGTACCGTTTCCATCTAAGTATCCAAACACTGTTGGGTTTGAAGATGAACATATATTACCACCACATTTTATTGATCCATATGATGCATATGTTGAAAAATTACCCATAGTCCCAGCCTCATTCCATGACGGTGTTGATCCCGGAACTGTTCCATATGGACTATTTGGTGTTGTTTGTGCTTGTGGGTTTATTATTTCAACATTTCCTAATAATATAGAGCTGTTGTTTTTAAACGCCGCCGCCGCATCACTCACCCCTCTTTGTATTGATTTATCTTTATCTATACTACTTGGATCAAAACTAAACTCAACTAACTGTTTGTTTACAGTATATAGTATTGTATATGATAATAAACCTAAACCTAATGCAATAAAACTATTTGTTAATCTTTTTCTGGCACCACCCTTTATCTGACCTGTTGCCTCTTCTGTCATGTATTGTATACCAGATATTGATATACTGATTATTGTTAATACAATTATTATCAATATAGCTGTCTTGAATGTAAGTGTTACAAGACTTTCTGTTGCCCCACCACCTACATTTACACAATCTGTTTGACCGTCTTTACCTTTAATCATCTTTAATATACCCTTAGCTCCTGGAAACTTATCATCTATACCAGAAAAAGGTTGATAAAGACCACCTTTACCTTTTTCTAAACTAGCATATTGACAGTTCTTTGTGTTTGGTAAAATACTATCTAATATACTCTTCTCTGCTTTGGTTGCTGGGGGTGCATCAGTTGATTTTTGTTGTGTTATGGGTGGTTTTGTTGTGGATGGATTTGTATTTGGTGCCGCAACACCAGAACCAGGTGTTGTTGGTGGTATTATATCTGTGGGAAGTGTCGGAAGAGCGTAAACATCAACTGATAATGATAATATTAATATATATACTAGAGTGAATAATTTTCTATTCATATCTAGATTATATCAAATTATTTCAATTGTTTGTATTGATTTGATATTGTTGATTTTTGTGTTGGTGATAATTTATCATAATTACCACTTAGATTTATATACCAATCAAGTATAAGTTTTACAGTTTTTTCCACCTCTAATTTATTTGTACTTGTATCAATAATTTTTATTAACTCTGAAGAGTTTTTTGGTATAAAATTAACCCAAGCTTCTAACACCGCCTCATTATCAGTGTTAAGTGTTAATTTTAAAGAGTCTTCTAACAATTTTTTGTCTTTTGTTATTTCCCAATCTTGAAGGTTTTGTTTAATTTTTTTATTTATTTCTTCCTCTTTACCCGGCACACCTTCTGACATATTTGTAAAATCACGAACCTCTACTGTTGTTGTACTTGTTTTTGTGTTTAAATTATTTCTACTATAATCTTTGTTCTGTTGGTTGTTTATAGTGTTTACCGGCGTATTGTTTTTTATATTTCTATTGTTTATGTATAAAACAATGAATATTAATAAAAAAGTTGTTATTATAATCGATACTATTTTTATGTATTTTGTATTATTCATATGTTTTTATTTATTATTGACCAACGGTAATTGTATATCTACCACCGTTTGTTGATAATAATGATGTTATATTGTTAAAGAAGTTTCTCTGTGTGTTTCCATCCCCTACTATACCTATACAACCTATTGTACCAGGTCCACCACCATCTGGGTGTATTCTCAATAATGTTCTCTGAGCATTTGTTCTTGCATCAAAACTATCGTTTAAATCACATGAAAAACCAAAACCATCAACCATCATAGATGAAACATCATTTCTTGTTCTACAATTTGTTATGGTATATGTACCAAAAGGTAAATATCCATTACCTCCACCTCCAGATCTAAAATTATATGTTATACCATTTAATGACAACACCCCTTCTGCGGTTGCTCTAGCCAGGGTTGCATTATTTATGTTAAAAATCTTAGCTTGTATCGTTGATTGTGCTACACCAGAAGTGTTCATTCCGTAGTTGTTGTAAGTATCCATAAAACTACCTGTAGTACCCGGAATCGACGTTGGATTATATGGATTTACCCAATTTGCAGCAGGGACATAGTTTGGATTACCTTGACTTGTTACAGGCGCTATTATTGGATCTATTGCTGCTGTATTACCACTTAACAGAGATGTTGTTGTTGAAAACGCCGCCGCCGCATCACTCACCCCTCTTTGTATTGATTTATCTTTATCTATACTACTTGGATCAAAACTAAACTCAACTAACTGTTTGTTTACAGTATATAGTATTGTATATGATAATAAACCTAAACCTAATGCAATAAAACTATTTGTTAATCTTTTTCTGGCACCACCCTTTATCTGACCTGTTGCCTCTTCTGTCATGTATTGTATACCAGATATTGATATACTGATTATTGTTAATACAATTATTATCAATATAGCTGTCTTGAATGTAAGTGTTACAAGACTTTCTGTTGCCCCACCACCTACATTTACACAATCTGTTTGACCGTCTTTACCTTTAATCATCTTTAATATACCCTTAGCTCCTGGAAACTTATCATCTATACCAGAAAAAGGTTGATAAAGACCACCTTTACCTTTTTCTAAACTAGCATATTGACAGTTCTTTGTGTTTGGTAAAATACTATCTAATATACTCTTCTCTGCTTTGGTTGCTGGGGGTGTGTTTGAAGGTGTTGTTGTTGCGTAAACATTAATAGATAATGAGAATATTATTGTGTATATTATGGCGAATAAAATTTTATTCATTGTTTTATTTATTTGTGTCTATAATATACAAAACATCTCTTGTTTGTAATATTGATTCTAGATTTTTTATTTTTAGAGATAGTTTTGATTGTTCATTATCTTTCTTTTTTCTAAAAGATAATTCATTTGAGGTGTTGTTTATAGCAACATCATTTATTGCCCAATTATATATACCAGACAACAAAGAAGATAATCCATAATACATAGGATATGCCACCACAGTCGACTCCCTTTTGTTCATATTGTACTGAGGTTTTATTGTTTTATTAAACATAACCCCCAACAAAGGATATTTTTCATAAGAAATTATTTCTGTAGGAAGAGTTTGAACCCTCAAAATAGCCTCATTGTTATAGTTATTGTTTTTGTTATTTTGTCTATCTTTATATGCGTTTATTCCTGAAACTGTTACAGAAAATAAAGGTTCTTTTTTTAAAATATCACCTTGATAAACATAAGTTGAATAACCAACACCAGATTGACTACCTTTTACTGTTCCATCCACTGACCAATTATAATTATTATATGTGTTTGTTAACGGGTTTTCTTGATCTAAATTTATAGCATTTAAAACAAGGCTTGATTCTGGAGTAAAAAGAGATTTACCTTTATAGAAAGGTGGTGTATATGTTCTTGATTCCCAGATGATAATTACTTTTTTGGGATCGAAAGTAAAAGATTTTTCTATATCAGAACCGTAACTTGTTGTTATTTTTAGATCAACTTTTGATTTTTCTGATAAAACAAAATCAACTTTATTAATACCAACTCCTTCCCTAAATATTTTATTGTTTATTTTCCAAACAAAATTAGTATCAGATATTTTTGTTCCATACATCTGTGCCTCCAATTGTACAGTGTCACCTATGTTTGGTTTTTCTGGGGTTACTTTATAATACACTTTTTCTTCAAGCTCTGATATTTCTTCTGGCCCAAAAGCAGCAAATGTTTTTTGTGTAATTATAAAAGATAAAAAACATAATAAAAATATAGATATAGTTTTATAACTCAAACTCATAAATTAATTATATCAGATTTTATTCTGAATAGTAGGAATAAATAACATTGACTAATATTAAAGGCAGATTACCTACAATAGGAATACTTTCCAATACTGATGTTGTTGCCATAGACCCAATTCTTTTTGCATTAAATTTTATACCAGAAAAATAAAACCAAGGTATAAATGTTATATCAGCTATTATTTCTATTGCTATACCAACACCTGGTATTTCGTTGACAAATAAACCTATTATATCAAATATACTTGCTACCCCACACATACATATAAAGTTAAGGGTTATTGGTTTTTTTGTTACATTACCAAGGATTTTTGTTGGGTTTTGTACAACATTATCACGTATTGCTCTGTAACTTTTTACATCATTAATTTTATCACCCAAACTAGGTCTCTCTACCCTACTAGGTCTCTCTAATTGTGTAGCCATTCTTTTGCTTTATCTCTATTAGCAGCGTTTAATAATTCTTCAGGGTTTGATGTAATAATGTTATGTTCTGTTTCTGAAGATACTACTTTTAAGGCAACGTGTTTTTGTCCGGCGAAGAATATACCCTCACCTACCCCTGATTCAAGTAATAGATATTTTTCTTCATCTGTAAGGTTAAATGTTTTTTGAACTATATCTATAGAAGATGGAGATTGTTTTAACATGAATTGCATAGAAGAGTTTGTAATAATAGGTAAACCATAAGGTGATCTCAAAAAATCCTCAACATCTTGTGTTATGGTTGATATACCTAAATAATATTTACGACCTCTTTTTGCTAAACTGAATAGGAATGATGCTGTATCTTCTGATTTCATCATATACCAAGCCTCATCCACCACTAATAATCTTTTCTTTAATTCTTTTCTTACAAGACCCCAGATGTGATGCATAACTATATACATAGCAACCGGTTTTAACTCTTCTTCCATATCACGAAGTGAGAATACAACCAACTTTTTATTTATATCAAGATTTGATGGTTTGTTTATGAATCCTGACCATGTTCCTTTTGTATATTTTGTAAGTCTTTGTACAAGTGATTCCCCACCCTCCATACCTGCTAGTACAAGTTCAAAGTCTGACATCAAAGGTGGTTCTATTGCGGCAAAATTTGATTCAGGAGCTATATCTTTGAGTGCATATGTTTCTGTTATGGCTCTATCTATAACAGAATCTTCTTCTGGTGTAAGTCCTCCTAACATAAGTCTAAATAACCCAACTAAGTTTACTATATGTGATCTTAAAACATCGGCTGGAGATTCATCTTCTCTTGGGACAGGTAAATCAAAAGGGTTGATATGGTTCTCTGAGGTAAGGGAAATGTTAAAATATCTACCGCCTAATGTCTCTGTCATTCTCTCATATTCTCTTTCTGGATCTAGGACTATCACATCTACATCAAACATCAAAGATCTTAAAATCTCTAGTTTTGTCGCATAAGATTTTCCGGAACCTGATTTAGCAAATGTTACTGAATTATAGTTTTCTAATGAAAATCTATCAAATAAAACTAAACCATTATTATGTCTATTTAATCCATATAGTATACCTTTATCTGATGTTAAGTCGAAAGATATGAATGGAAATATACTTGATAAAGGGGCGGAATTTAATTTTGAGTGTACAGCCATCTCATCTGTTGCTACAGGTATTATTGTTTTAAAACCTTGTTCTTGTTGAAATAATGATGGTTTTATAAATACCAAAGACGCCTCTAGGGTTGATTTTATTTCCGACTCAACTTTATTTAGTTCTTCTTCATTGTCACCATATATTGATATATATATTCCAACATCAAATATTTTTTCTTGAGCTTGTTGTAGATTGTCGCGTAATTGCTCTAAGTTTTGATAAGCTGCATCTAGTTGAGGGTCACGAACCAAACCCTTCTCTTCTCTATCATTTATTTGGCTTTGAACTTCTGCTACTTTCTTTTTGAATTCATTTAAAACTATAGATGTGTCTATGGGGTGAACAAAAATGGAAACATCAAAAACTTTATCTAGGTTTATTATTGGTGAAAACCATGAATCAGATAAATATTTTGGATAAGACATAACAAAAAAACTTCTAACCAGCTTCTCTCCTAGATTTAATGTTTTAGGACTTATTTTTAAAGCTGAAGGAGCTATTATATCTTTAAGTTCTAATACAGCAGATCTGTAAATATCTTTCGGTAATATAGAAGTTATTGTTTGTGTTTGTTTATTTTTTGGTTTTAAAAAATCTAGAAATCCCATATATGTATATATTACATCTTTATTGGTTTTTCTGCATCTCCTGGATTAAA
>CAYZIG010000021.1:0-9545 GCA_964478465.1 uncultured Candidatus Saccharibacteria bacterium
ACTCGGACTCAACTTTATTGTGTATATTTAAAGCCAATTTATTTCTTAATTCTATGTTATTTATCAAATCTCTTAATTTACCCAATGACTCATATTCATTGTTGATATCGAACAATAAACCTGTTTCATTTTCTATAATAACTTCTGGTATACCTCCTACACGAGATGCTAATACGGCTGTTTGTGATAAACCGGCTTCAAGCAAAACATAAGGGAAAGCTTCGGTTCTGGATGGCAAGATAAATATGTCAGCAACTTTTATATATTTATAAGCCTCCTCAACTCGACCTAATGAATAGACTTTTCCACCCAAATTATTTGCTTGTATTAATTCAATTAAATTTTCTCTTTCTTCACCATTACCAATAATTAAATAAATAAAATCTCTATCTAAATTTTTAAGATGAGGAATGAATATATCATATCCTTTATTTTTATGTAATTCACCAATACTCAATAATACAGTTTTATTTTCTATATTTTTATCTTTCAATAAAATACCTTTTGCTTCGTCTTTACTATAAAAGTCAAGATGTGTGTCAATACCATTATAGATTTTTATCAATTTATTTTTAATGAAAGGTAAATAATCAATATCTTTTTTAGTTTTTTCAGAAACCATTATAGTCTTATGGGTTAAAATAATAGTTAAATGATGAAAAAAAATTAGAATTAGTTTTTGCCATGATGGACGTTTTTCGTTAAATGCAAAACCGTGGGCGGTAAATATTATTTTTTTAACACCTGTAATTCTTCCGATAAAAGCACCAATACCACCCATCTTAGAACTATTTAGATGCACAACATCAGGTTTTTCTTTCTTAAAAATTTTATATATTTCTATGAATGATTTAAATTCATTTTTAATACCAATGTCTCTTTTCATGGAAGATAATCTGATAACTCTGATACCTTTATCTTGTAATTTATCTGGTAATGTTTCTCCTTCACCACATAAAACAACAACTTCATATTGATTTTTATCTATATGAGTCGCTAAATCATAAACATATCTCTGGGCACCACCAAAATTACCTTTAGTAATACAGTATAGAATTTTTGTCATACTCATAGTATACTTATTTTTATATGAATAAGTCAAAATCCATACAAATTCTGCAATTTCTGGGAGATATAGCTTTATTTGCAATATCTTTTTACACAATGATTAAAGTCAGAAACCTATCCCTTGATACCCATTTTTGGCCTTTTATATGGGTTATATTTGCATTAGTTTTAGGTAATTACATCATTGGCCTATATGACAGGACAGCCTCTGATCATAAAACTAATATTTTTAGAATATTCACAATACATACAACAGTATTTGTTTTATCAACATTATTCTTCTATTTTTCATATAGTTGGTTAGGTATAAGTCCCAAGACTAACTTATTTATATTCTTTATAATTTCATTCATATTATCTGTTGTATGGCGTTTAACATTGAATAAATATAAACCTTTGATACAGAATGTTTATATTTTTGGAACAGGTGAAGATTTCAACGATCTTATTTCTTATTTAAAAACAAATAAGGATAATTATTATCGCTTAGCCAAGTATATAGATTTAGATAAAATGTATGTTGAAGATATTAAAAAAGAATTTAGAAACATACCATTAGATAATCAAAATATAATAGTTATAGATACAGATCATGCAAAAATAAAAGCCATAAAAGAGTATTTGTATGAAAGTATATATATAGGGATAAAATATGTTGAAATAAAAACTTTCTTTGAACAAGTGATGAAGCGTATACCACTTAGTCAAATAGATGAATTATGGTTTTTGACATACATACAAAGATCTGCCACACCAGCTTATTTATTCTTTAAAAGAAGTTTTGATTTGTTGTTCTGTATATTACTACTTCCTAGTTTTTTGATTTTTCCAATAATAAAAATTCTAATGTATATGGAAGATAGAGGAAAATTATTTATATATCAAAGTAGAGTTGGTCTAATAGGTAAAATAATAAAGATACCGAAAATAAGAAGTCGTCGTTTTGATGACGTTGGTGTAAAATTCGGTGCAGCTCATCATGAAAACCCGATATCAAAAATCGGTAAAATATTAAAACCTACACGTATAGATGAATTACCTCAAGTTTTATCAGTTTTAAAAGGTGACATATCTCTTATAGGGCCTAGACCAGAAATAAAACATATAACCGATGATTTATGTCGTGAATTACCATACTTTATGATGAGAACTTTGGTAAAACCAGGTCTTTCAGGTTGGGCACAAATAAATCAAGATTATGTACCTTCAAATCTAAGGGAAACAAGATTAAAACTTTCTTATGATTTTTATTATATAAAACATAGGTCTATATCTTTAGAAATACAAATATTTTTAAAAACAATCAGAACTGTTTTGAGTAGATTTGGAAGTTAAAAAATAAAACCTATGATATAATCTAAAATATATGCAAGATCGTATACATAGATCATCAACAGCCCGTATATTTTCTTTTATAGTCTTATTGGGTATTATACCGGCTTGGTTTTTTTACATAGGGATAAAATATCAAGAGACTATGCAGGTTTTAGAAGAAAACCGTAGAGCTGTAGAAGAGGTCTATGTTCCACATTAATCATATAAAACCCTTTTTTGACAAGGGTTTTTATGTTAATATAGAGAAATGAATTTACCTGAAAAATATAAATCGCCATATAATTCTAATAATGTAGAGTCAAACATTTATAAAAAAGAAATGGATTCGGGTTTTTTTAATCCAGATGTTTTGATCTCAAAATTACCGAATAAATATAAAGATTCAAAAACTTGGTCGACCATAACTCCACCACCAAATGCCAACGGTCGTCTACATGCAGGACACGCCCTAGATGTAACTTTGAAAGATATTATTGGTCGCTATAAACGTATGAGCGGGTTTAGGGTTTTAATGCTTCCAGGAACTGATCACGCTGGATTTGAAACGCAGGTTGTTTATGAGAAGAAGCTTGAAAAAGAAGGTAGAACTCGTTTTGGTATGGATAGAGATCAGTTATATAAAGAGATATATGATTTTACCATTGCCAACAAAGATACAGTTACTGATGAAATAAAACGTGTGGGCGCATCTTATGATTGGAGTAGAGATACTTTTACTTTAGATGAAAAGGTTGTTTCGGGCGTACAAGATACTTTTATAAAAATGTATAAAGATGGTTTAATCTATCGCGGTAAAAGAGATTGTAATTGGTGTTCAAAACATCAAACATCTTTATCAGACGTTGAGACTTCAAACAAAGAGATCATAACAACTTTTTATACATTTAAGCTTGGAGAATTTTCTATAGGAACATCAAGACCAGAGACTAAAGTTACAGATAAATACATAGTTGTTCATCCAGATGATAATAGATATGAAAAATGGAAACAAGGGGACACTTTTGAAGCTGAGTGGGTTTTAGGTAAAACTACTTTTACGGTTATAAAAGATGAAAGTATAGATATGGAGTTTGGTACTGGAGCCATGACTATAACACCATGGCATTCTGGTATAGATTTTCAGATCGCTAAAAAACACGGTTTAGACATGGTTCAACTCATAGATGAATACGGTAAATATACAGACATAACAGGAGAAGAATTGAAAGGTTTACGTGCAACAACAGCAGGAAGAGCAAAAGTTGTGGAGATATTAGAATCAAAAGGTTTATTAATTTCAAAAGATGAAAATTATAAAACAGTGATACCTGTTTGTTATAAATGTGAGACACCTATAGAACCACAACTTAAAGATCAATGGTTTGTGAAAATGGCTCCACTTGCAGAGATGGCTTTAAATGCATCGAAAGAAGGAAAATTAAATTTCGTATCAGATCAATTTAGAAAAACTTATGAACATTGGATGAGTAATCCAATTGATTGGAATATTTCCCGTCAAATAGTTTGGGGTATACAAATACCAGCCTGGTTTAAAAACAAAGGTCAAGACAATGAAGAGTTTTATATAGGTAAAAATAAACCAGAGGGTGATGGATGGGAAAGAGATACAGATACTTTCGATACTTGGTTTTCATCAGGGCAATGGCCTGTTGCTACTTTAGGATTTATAGAAGGTGAAGACTTTAAGAGGTTTTACCCTACACAGCTTATGGAAACTGGTAGAGACTTGGTATTTAAGTGGGTTCCTCGTATGGTCATATTTGGGCTTTATTTGACCAAAGAAGTGCCTTTTAAGGATATATATATGCATGGAATGGTTCTTGACTCTAAAGGACAAAAAATGAGTAAATCAAAAGGCAATGTCTTGTCACCTATAGATGTTGCAGATGAATATGGTATGGATGCTCTTCGTATGGCTTTAGTTGTAGGTAATGCACCGGGTAATGATATACCATTATCAGTAGAGAAAATTAAAGCTTATAAAAAGTTTGTAAACAAACTTTGGAATATTGCTCGCTTTGTTATGGAAAATACCGATGAAAATGATGAAGGTGAAATAAATGAAAATAATCAATTTATACAAAATTTTACAAAAGTAAAAGAAGATATATCTAAGAATATAGATGGTTATCAATTGCATCTTGCCTCTGAAGATCTTTATCAATATGTATGGCATGAATATGCAGATGTGGTTATAGAAGATATTAAAAAAGATTTATCTCCGGAGAATAAAAAAATATTAAGACATTTATTTAGACAGATTTTAATAATCGCTCATCCATTTATTCCATTTATAACAGAAGAGATATGGAGTGATTTTGATAAGAGTGGGGAATTGTTGTTGGTGCAGGATTGGAAATAGTTTAAATTTGACAGTATAAAAAATTTTGCTAGAATATTATACGTGATCTGAAGGTCAGAAAATTAACAATCGGCTTGCTGCGGACCATGGAAGTGGTACTTATGGATGAAATGTTATTGTCTATGACAATGGTTGCCGTCATCCCAGATTATATCTAATTTCACTACTCATTTTTTGGGTAGTGTTTTTAGTTTTTGAAAATGCATAGTAACTATTTCATAATGATTATCTATAAATTCTAACACTATTCTTATTGCTGAAAGGTTTATGATTGAAAATTCTTTAGAAAAATAAAGTCTATTGTCTTTAATTTCAAATAAATCATAGTTATGTAAAATATTTTCTATATTATCTATTATTGAATTAAGTCTATTTAATATATATTCATCATCATATTTATTAATTAATTCTCCAGATCTACTCTCTACAAAATGTTTTAAAGATCTCTTTGATATATACACTTGAATTTTATTAAAATTACATATATAAATTAAACCTAAATAATCATCAATTAAAACACCTTTCTTTAAATAAAAGTATTCTCTGACTAGTTTTTTAATTGTGTTTATATTATTTGTGATTAATTAATAATATAAAATTGGTCATAAAGTTTTGATTAAGAAAATATAAATTTTTCCAGAAAATTTTATAAAGAAAAATCCGCGGGTCGTAGAACGACCGCGCGGGTTGATGTTGATTTTTGACCTTGAGATGATCAACTGATCCGGTTATATGCCGGTGCTTCGCGAAGTCTGGCCAGATAAACCAGACTCCACACAATAGGTCCCCCGATGATGATAGAGAACCAGAAGAGTTCCTCTCCGATAAAATCGGTGATGAGCTTCACATAGCCCAGAGTGAACATGATTGACATCGTGAGAACTCCTCCACAGAGAGTCCATAACAGTAACAGGGTGTATATGTTCATGACTTTTTTAGGTTATCTATTATTTGTAGTGAAGTCAAGATGGCCAGAGTAAGTAAGCAGATAAACCGTGGATTGCTGAAAGAAAAATTTGATAAATTGTGATCCTAATCGGTGCATTTTCCATAGTCTTTCTGGTCTCATGTTCAAAATTATCACACGTGGCCATGGACATAACTATCTGAGGGGTACTGCAGATATCAGAGTGATTCATCTTTGACCACAGCTCTCGCTCTCTTCTATTAAGTTCCAATAATCCTTCTGAAATTTCCTGATTAGAATATATTAAATGTTTAATATGAGTTAAGATTGAAATTGATCTGACAATCATGAAAAGAACACAAAACAGATGAATATAGTAGTTCATGGTATATTAAATTTCTACCTTATATTTATATAACAGGTCAATACCTGTGTCAAGTAAAAGTATGTCAAAAAACTAAACCTAAATCATGATATAATAATCTTCAATGACTCAAGAACAAGCTTTAAATATTCTCAAAACCGGAGCCTCTGTTTTTTTAACCGGAGAACCCGGTTCTGGTAAATCACATACCATAAAGCTTTTTATCGACTATCTTATTTCAAACGGAGTCAGTCCTTCTGTAACCGCTTCAACTGGTATAGCTTCAACTCATATTGGCGGTATGACTATACATTCATGGAGTGGTTTAGGTATAAAAAATGATTTATCTATATATGATCTTGAGTCTATGTTAGAGAAAGAATATTTAGTTAAACGTATAACTAAAGCTAAAGTTTTAATCATAGATGAAATATCTATGCTATCAGCAAATACTTTAGATATGATAGAAAAAGTTTGTTCATATTTAAGAAATAGTCATAAGCCATTTGGTGGATTGCAAGTTATATTTGTTGGTGATTTTTTTCAACTTCCACCAATCATCAAAAATCAAGATAAAACATCAACCTTAGAGATGTTTGAAAATTCAAATCTAAGTTTTGATTCTACGGCATGGAAAAAATTAAATCCGGTCATCTGTTATTTATCAGAACAACATAGACAATCTGATCCAGAGTTTATGTCTGTATTAAAAAACATAAGAGAAAATAAAGTTGATACAGATATTCATAATATTTTACAAAAAAGAATTTCAAATAAAACTCATGATAAAAAAGTAATTAAATTATATTCTCATAATGTTCATGTAGATAAAGTCAATAATTTAGAATTAAATCTTATACAAGATAAGGCAAAGATATTTGAGATGACCAAGACGGGTCGAGACTTTATAGTTGATAATCTAATAAAAAATTGTTTATCACCATATAAATTAGAACTTAAAAAAGGTGCCAAAGTCATGTGTACGAAAAATAATCCTGAGAAAGGTTTTGTAAATGGATCTATAGGTGAAGTTGTTAAATTTTCTAAGAAAACCTCATATCCAATAGTTCGTTTTACAAGTGAAAAAGGTCATATTAGAGAAATAGAAATAGAGCCTATGGAATGGACCATAGATGACAATGGTAAAAAAGTCGCTACTATAAAACAGATACCTCTTCGTTTAGCTTGGGCTATAACTATACATAAGTCTCAAGGCATGTCTTTAGATGAAGCAATGATGGATATATCTCAAGTCTTCGAATATGGTCAAGGTTATGTAGCCTTGTCACGTGTTAGAACATTATCAGGACTTCATCTTGTTGGGTATAATGAAATGGCTTTAAAGGTTCATCCTGAAGTCTTAGAAAAAGATATAGAATTTAAAGAAAAATCAGATGAAGCTGAATATGAATTTAAAAAGATAACCAAATCAGAATTAAATAAAATTCAAGAAAATTATATAAATTCAATAGCAATTTTACCAGATAAAAAAAATTATAAAGGTAAAAAGAAATCCACAAAACCAAAAAAGAATATTGATTATGATTTCGATGAAGTGATATACTAATAGTATGGCTAAAGGTGAACATAGAGATAAGAAAAATAAACAAATTAAAAAACCAAAACAAAATAAAGTTAAATAATTATTTATTTTTCTTCTCATTTTAAAAAAAGAAAATTCCCCGAAAGGGGAGTTTTTTATCTAACAAGCGGATTTGATTTTTGTGACCTCTTTTCAAAATCAGAAAGTCTCTACTCTTTCTTTTTTTTCCTTTCATTTTGGCA
The DNA here is from genome assembly GCA_964478465.1 of uncultured Candidatus Saccharibacteria bacterium. Classification (GTDB taxonomy): domain Bacteria; phylum Patescibacteriota; class Minisyncoccia; order Phycocordibacterales; family CAIZLB01; genus CAIZLB01. The sequence goes on from CAYZIG010000021.1 coordinate 7,822, forward strand.
ATTTTCATAACAAACTTAGTATAATATATTATCATTACAAAATATAGTATAATTTAATCATTATGGATGAAATCAAAAAAGAGATAATAAAAGATTTTAAAAAAGGGGAGGAATACGTTAAAAAATTAGGGCCAGGGCTTATAACAGGAGCCGCAGACGATGATCCATCTGGTATAGCTACATACTCTCAAACAGGTGCAGCTTACGGTACAGGGTTACTTTGGATGGCAGCCTGGACATTTCCACTTATGGCTATGGTTCAAGAGATGTGTGCTCGTATAGCCCTAGTTACAGGGCAAGGATTAGCTGTAAATATAAAAAGAGCTTATTCTCGTAAGGTATTATATTTTGCGACAATACTTTTGTTTATAGCTAATACATTAAATATAGGTGCCGATCTTGGTGCTATGGCAGAAGCTATTGATCTTATACATCCAGAATCATCTTTTGCTTTACTTGTTATTGCTATAGGTTTTGTAGTTTTAATTTTAGAAATTTTTGTGCCATATAAAAAATACACTAAATATCTAAAATGGTTAGTTATAAGTTTGTTTTCATATATAGCTACAGCTTTTATTATACAAATGAATTGGAAACAGATTTTCTTTGATAGTTTCATACCTCATGTAGAATTTTCTAAAACTCAATTATTATTAATTACAGGTATACTTGGTACAACTATTTCTCCATATTTATTCTTCTGGCAAACTTCACAAGAAGTTGAGGAACAGATTTCTCAAGGTAAAATCACAGACGAATCACGTATAGGAACAAATAAAGATGAGATAAAAGAAATGCGTTCAGATGTGTGGACAGGTATGTTCTTATCTAACCTAGTTATGTTTTTCATCATAGCTGTGTGTGCCAACACATTGTTTTCGGCGGGTATAACCGATATACAAACAGCAGCTGATGCAGCCCGTGCTCTTGAGCCTTTTGGTGGTCCATTTGCCAAGATACTATTTGCTATAGGTATACTTGGTACAGGTTTCTTGGCTATACCTGTATTAGCCGGTTCTACAGCTTACGCTATATCAGAAAGTATGAATTGGCGTGAAGGTTTATATAGAAAATTAAATGAAGCCAAAGCTTTCTATGGCATAATCATTGTTTCTGTAATTATAGGTATATTGATCAATTTCTTGAATATAGATCCTATAAAAGCTCTTATATATTCAGCTATAGCTAATGGCGTGGTTGCTCCTGTGATAATAATTTGTATAGTCTCAATATCATCTAAAAAAGAAATCATGGGTGAATTTGTTAATTCTAAGTTAACCAAAATCATAGGTTGGATTATAGTGACACTTATGAGTTTGACTGCAATAGCAACTATTGTGAGTTTGTTTATGTAGTTTTTTAGAAAATTAAAATCCCACGGAATCTTTCGATGCATCGTGGGTTTTTATTTTTCATCGAGGTTGTCTTCCTCGTCGTCGTCTGCTGGTAGATCCTCAGGGTTTGTGAATCTATATCCAACAGGTCTGTTTTTGTCTCTGACCATGAGTACGATCAGGACGATGATTCCTAGGAGTGAGATACCTAGGACGATGATATCAGTTATTGTCATCATTGTCGCGACTTCTTCCGATTTTTTTTCTCTTGTTGATTAAGATATCGGCAATCAGGCCTAGGACAAAAATCCCGGCCAATATTTTAATAATCAATTCATTGTTATGCATACTCTATAACAATACAATTATATAATATATATGTCAAGTTAA
>CAYZIG010000021.1:9645-11820 GCA_964478465.1 uncultured Candidatus Saccharibacteria bacterium
AAGTTAAACGTATTGAGAGACGGCTTAGATAAATAAAATCGCTGTACGACGATTGTAGAGCCTCGGAATCTGATAGATTATCGAGGTTTTTTATTTGTATATATTATAAGAGTGGTTTGTTATATATATGTCGCAAAAGATATATTGTGCGACACGTATATATAAACAAAGCCCTATACAAATAAACAATTAAAAACCGCAGACCTATTCTTCCCTCTATGGTTGGCATAAGATTTTTGTAAACTTAATAATATATAAATTATCTATATTATTATTTTATCTCTGATTATAAAGTTATCTAATTTTTATATATAACAGTAGGGTACTAGAGTTGCAAATATAAGTAAAATAAAAAAGTGGGTTTACACCCACTCTCCTATTCCCTGTTTATTTTCGTAAAATTTTACTGATTAGATATTTGGTAAGAATATTTCTTCAAACATTTTTTCTCTTACAAAGTATTTTTGTGCAAAAGATTTTATATCTTCAAAAGTAACCAATTTTATGTTTTCTATAAATTCATCAAGTGTAACTATTTGATCAAATATTTTTATATCTGATACGACACTGTCCAGTATATCACCAGTCAATCTCTCTGCGGATATAGTAGCATCTATAACCATATTCTTAATGTCATCAAATTTATATAAATACTTATCCGTCTTCAAGTCTTCAATTAATTCATATATTATCTTTTTTGCTTCATCTTTATGATTAGGATCTAATTCTGATTCAAAATTTAAAAAAATACGATCAGGATTGGTTGATATATCAGCACCAGCCCCATAACACCAGTTGTTATCTATTCTAAGTCTTTCGAACAAGAGATCATTCAGTATTCTTCTCATAACTACAGCAGTTCGGAGAAAAATCTTTTCTTCTTCTTTTATCTTTATTCTAGGAAGAACTCTCTCTATCGATATAAAAGTTTGTTTTTTATCTGTGAGACCTATATCCTCTCTTTTGTTTTCCATTATATTAACCTTATTGTCTAATATAATATCAGGCACATATACAGGGTTATTTCTTTGTCCTGATTTTAATTTATTGATATAGAAATTCAATTTTGATATGTCAGATTCTTGTATATTTCCAGCCAGGAAAATAGATAAATTTTCCCTTACAAAATATTTATTATACGCATCCCATATATCTTTATGAGTAATCTTTTCTATGGTTTCTGGCCAGCCTAATGCAGAATAAATTCTGTTTCTATTTGGAATAGAGTCATTGTTATTTATATATTTTTTGATATAGGAAATATGTTTATCATTAAAAAATTTCTGCCATGATTCTTGTATGATAACTCTTTTCTCATCATTGAAATCTTTTTCAGTTATCTTAGGAGATAAGATCATCGAAAATATACCTTCTAATACTTTATCAAATTTTTCAGGTAAACACTTACCCACTATCTTTAATTCATAATAACTAGTATTAGCATTTAAAGAGTTTAAGGTATGTCTTTTTCTAAATAATTCAACCTCTTTTTCATCAGCAAATATATCTGTACCTTTAAATAGCATATGTTCCAAGAAATGAGCTACACCCTCCTTGCCTACAGGATCATCAAAAGCACCATATTTAAATACAAACCTAAAATGAATACACGGTGCACTTTCTATTTTTTTATATAGCACAGGAACACCGTTAATTTCGGTTTTTTCAAATGCATATGGGTCAAATTTTAATGTCATAATAAAGGTATTATACCATATCAAGCTCATGTTTATGAACCATGTTGTTTTCTATATTAATAATCCTCTCATCCGTGTTTGTGAGTTTATTTTCAATTCTAAGAAAACGATTATCTACTTCGGTAAACCTTTTATCAACTTTTAAAAAACCTTGATTCATCTCGGATCTTAATTCAATTTTCATGTCATCCATAGCTTTAAAAACCCTATCAAAACCATCAAGCATTGACTGTTTTAAATCTAAAATAACTGAGTAGAATTCAGCTCTAGTTATATATTCTTTTGTATCATTTGTATTTATAGTATTCATTAGAGAACATTATATGCTTCTGTTTTGTTCTGGCAAATTTTTGAATAAATAAAATACTCAAGATAAAAATAGTCAATGAAAAATTAAAAATATATTTATATATTAATAATATCTATAACATACCTAACTCTACAAAGAACCTGGAACCCTTACCTGCCCCATCTGATT
>CAYZIG010000022.1:0-5651 GCA_964478465.1 uncultured Candidatus Saccharibacteria bacterium
ATCTATCCTTTTATACATTTTATCAAAATCAACATATTCATGAGCCTTTTCAGAAAATAATGGTATATATTTTCCAAGGACAAAATACTGACCATTATATATCAAAGTTTTTTCAAATATTTCTATATCATTATCATAAGCGAGTATGAGTAGGTTTTTGTCTTCACGTTTCTTGTAACAAACATTACATTTATCACTATTTCTAAAATCTATAAATTTTCTATTACATAGAGAACAAGTTATGACTTTATTATTAATGTTATTTATACCAGTTATTAGATCTTGTCTATAACTATTATTGCTATGCATCAAAAAAGAAACAAATCTTTTTGCTTGTCTTGGCCCTATACCAGGAAATTTTTTAAATAATTCTATAAGTTCTTCCATAATTATATTTTATTGAAAATCATCATATGCAGTTTTTTCAACAGACAAGAAACAAGAATGTTTATCGTCAAACTTAAGCGCGACCATACCTGTTGGACCATTTCTATGTTTTTCAATTAATAATTCAACCATATTATCTCTCTCGGCATGATCTTTATATCTATCTTCACGATGTATGAACATAACGATATCAGCATCTTGCTCAATAGAACCAGAGTCGCGAAGATCTGATAGACGAGGTTTACCTTGACGTTGTTCAACTGCACGAGAAAGTTGTGATAGGGCCAATACTGGTACATCAAGTTCACGTGCTAGATGTTTTAATGATTTAGAGATTTCTGATATTTGTTGAACAACATTGTCTGAATTTCTGCTTTGTGTAGGGGACATAAGTTGTAAATAGTCTACAACTATAAGTCCAAGACCTCTTTCTGACTTTATTTTTCTCGCCGTACTCCTCATCTTCACAATGTTTGTACCAGCTTGATCATCTATATATATTGGTGCATTGGAAAGTTCACCTATACCGTGTTGAAGTCTTTCATATTCTTCAGAATTGTTAAGATTCAATTTACCAGTTCTAAGTTTCCATGAATCAACTCTTGAATGTGAGGCAATCATACGATATAGGAGTTGTTGAGAACTCATCTCTAAAGAGAATATTAGTACAGGGGTATTGTGTTGTACGGCAGCATTACGAGCTATATCAAGGGCTAAAGATGTTTTACCGCATGATGGACGAGCGGCTAATATAATAAGATCTGATTTTTGCAGACCAGATAATTTGTTATCTAAATCGATAAAACCTGTTGGTACACCACGAAGTTCATCTTCACTGCTATGTATTTTATCAATATGATCCCAAGTCTCTATAAGGCCTTCTTTAATAGAGGTTATAGTACTTTTTGTATTTTTTTGAGTTATGGAAAATATTTCTTTTTCAGCAGAATCTAATATATTTTCCAAATCACCTTGCTCATTATAGGCACTATTACCAATATTTTCTGCGGCATTGATAAGCTTACGCATCATCATTTTCTTTTCTAATATTCTGGCATAATATTCTATATTACTTGCAGAAGGGACCATCTGTACAAGTTCAGCTATATATGAAGCACCGCCAACTTGGTCCAAGAAGCCCATAGTATCAAGAGTATTTTTTAATGATAAATAGTCAACAGGGTTACCTTTTTCCATCAAATCAGATATACCCTTAAATATCTTTTTATGTTTTTCACTATAAAAGATATCTTCATGCATCATATCAGCTATTTCAGCATAAGCATCTGGTCGTATCATTATGGAGCCTAAAACAGCCTGCTCAGCTTCTAAACTGTATGGAGGCAACTTAAGATTATGTATTTTTGTCTGATTGTTTATCTCTTTCATATTGATGTGTATTTATTATCTATATCAAAATATAAGTCATATATAAAGCTAGCCAAAGTATCAAATTGATTACAGAAGTATTTCTGAATTCTTTGTGATGATTTACAAAACTATCTGATAAATGATGATGCTGTTCTTGATATCTGTTTAATATCTTAAATTGATAATATTTTTGTGTGGCGGTGGTAAATACAAGTATACAAGATAATAGGAAAGTGATAGCTGAGAATAAATATATTTTTAAAGTATATTCGTATTGATTTGAATATATATAGAAAAAATAAGCTAATTGTATTAAAAATATAAATAATGAGAATATAAATGAATAAGATAAAACTCTATTCATCATATTTTTTTCTATACCACGAATTTTTTTAGTTTTTTCTACTATAATTATAAAAATATCTATAATAATTGATGAGGCTAAACCTAATGATAATATTATATGATGCAATATATAAAGTAGAAAAATTGTCATATAATTATTATATCAAAATCAATATGTGTATAACTGTTGACAAAATCCACAGATATGCTAGTATTACAAATGTCCCGGACTCCGACGACCAGCCATGATCAGGGCCGGGGGGATTGGTGGAGTTCCTCATCGTCTCTTCTCCATCATCCCTCCGTGCCCACATCATCATGACTATCGTCTTATTACCTCGGTATCGTTGTTGCTATCTAGCAACTCGAAGCCGAGTTTTTTTATTGTCTCCCTGATTTCATCTGATTTTGCCCAGTCTTTATTTTGACGGGCATTTTTTCTTTCCTCTAGGAGTTTTTGAACTTCTTCAGGTATTTCTATTTTTTCTACTTCAAGTAGTTTAAGGCCGAGGATTGAATCAAATCTTTCTATGATGTTTTTATTTACATTTTCATCTTTAACTAATTCCCATAAATAGGCAATAAGCTTTGGGGTGTCAAGATTATTGTCAATAATTTCAGATATTTTATTCGATATACTATTTTCATCTACATTTTTGTTTTCTTTTAATATATCCTGTATTCTATTTTTCAATCTATCTAAAGTAGTTTGTGCAGCCTCTATATTTTCCATTTCAAAAAATATTGGCTGACTATAACGAGCCTGAAGTATAAAATATCTAAAGGCCAATGGGTTTATGCCTTGTTTTTCAAGATCTGATAAAGTCACAAAAGTACCATCAGATTTACTCATTTTTTTATCTTTCCAATTCAAAAAGGCTGAATGCATCCATATATTTGCTAAAGGTTTGTGATTTGCACATTCACTTTGTGCTATCTCATTATTATGATGAACTGGTATATGATCTATACCACCTGTGTGTATGTCAAAATTTTCACCTAGATATTTTTGACTCATAGCCGAACATTCTATATGCCAACCTGGAAAGCCAACACCCCAAGGAGATTCCCATTCTTGTTGACGTTTTTCATTTGGATTTGAAAATTTCCATAATGCAAAATCATGAGGTGTGTGTTTTTCAGAATTAAATTCAATTCTAGAACCAGCTTCGAGACCGCCTAGGTTTATATGACCCAATTTTCCATAATCTCTATATGTAGAAACATCAAAATATATTCCATCGGATGTTTTATATGTATGACCTTCAGATTCTAGTTTCTTGATCATTTCGATCTGCTCTGATATATGATCTGTGGCTTTAGGAAAAATGGTATTGTTTGTATTTACATTTATTTTTTTTAAGTCTTCAAAGAATATATCTGTGAAAAACTCTGATATTTCTTTAGCGGTTTTACCGGTTTTATTTGAAGCTTTCTCAATCTTATCTTCACCTTCATCTGCATCAGATACTAGATGACCTACATCTGTGATATTTATAACTTGATTTACCTTATATTCTTCATATTCAAATGTGCGTCTAAGTGTGTCAGCAAATATGTATGCTCTCATGTTTCCAATATGTAAATAGTCGTAAACCGTTGGGCCACAATGATACATAGACACCTCTTTAGGTTTATTGGTTTTTATCTCTTCTGTTTGCCCTGAAAGGGTATTATGTAGTCTTATTGCCATTTTTTGATTATAACTTATTTACTATTTTTATGTAATATGTATATAATTTATACATGATTAAACCAATACAACTTTTAAAAGATTCTTTTGCTACTTATAAAGCAAATATTAAAAATATAATTTTCATGACTTGGCCTATAGCGTTGCTACCTATAGTAGTGCAATCTACTTATTTTTATATTAAAGGTAATATATTTATAGCTGCACTTATAGGTATTGTTTCTTTCGTGATATCTTTGGCTATAGGTTTATATTTACAACCAGCTATCTATAGGGCTTTACAAAAGAATGAGGATGGCGAAGCTTTTGATATAAAAGCAGCTTATAATTTTCAAAAGAAAAATATTTGGAGTTTTATAATGACAGGTATTTGGTATGTTTTGTATTTAGTACGTACTATCCAATATTATCTTATAGCTTCATTGATATTAGTCTTATTAGGTGTATTTTTTGCGGGCGTTAATTCTATAACACTGATATCATTACTAGTTGTATCTGTGTTAATTATAGTTATAGGTTATCTAATCAATTTACCTAAATTTTTATTCTATATAAATATATTCTTCTCAAAAAATATAAAACCTAGAGAAGTTATTAGAGAATCAATAAAATGGGGTAATGTGAAAGGTCATGGTGTTGAAGCATGGAAAACTCTTTTATCAGTCATCTTGTTTATGTTATTGACAGCTGTTATATATGCGATAGTTGCTTTGATATTAGCCATGTTCAAGGTTGTACCTTTTGAAGAATTGGCTTATCTAGGAAATAATGCAACTTACATAGATTATAAATGGTTTATTATAAATTCTGTAAGTAATGTATTCCAAGTAATGTTTATATTACCTATATCATTTATAATCTTAGCTAAGGCTTATATAAAATTATTTGATGGTTCTTCTTCAGCGGTGGAGACTCCAGTTGTGGAGGGTGAATTGGTGGCGAATGAATAGGGGAAAACATAAGTTTATTGTAAAAAACCTGGCACACTGGGTTTTTTTACTTTATTACACCACATAGATTAAATTTAGTCTGTGATATAATTTTCTAATTATGTCATATATTTTTATGGATGAATCAGGTGAATTAGGTTTTGATTTTAAAAAGGAGAAAACTTCTAAGTTTTTTGTGGTTACTTTTATCTTTACAAAAGATAAAAATACTTTAAATAAAATTGTAAAAAAATCTTTAAAAATATTCCTAAGAATAAAATTAAGAAACATTCAGGTGTTTTACATGCCTATAAAGAAACTCCAAAAACAAGACAAAAATTATTAAATTTATTTCATAAAAATAAAAGTGCTGATATTATAACTGTTTATTTAAATAAAAAGAAAGTTTATACAAGATTACAAGATGAAAAACATGTTCTTTATAATTACGTAACTAATATATTACTTGATCGTGTTTGCACAAAAAAGTTAATACCAATTAATCATGAAATAAAAATTATCGCATCACGTAGAGAAACTAATAAATTTTTGAATTTAAATTTTTCTTCATATTTAAAGAATCAGGCTAAGAATAATCATAAATTAAATATTGATATTGAGATAGTTTCTCCGTCAAATGAGAAGGGTTTGCAGGTTGTTGATATGATTTCTTGGGCTATATATAGAAAATATGAACACGGAGATGATAGTTATTATAAGATAATAAAATCAGAGATAATAGAGGAAAATTCCTTATTTTAATAAAACAAAACCCTAAACGCTATATAGTGGAACCATACGGAGCCACACGTTTAGGGAATTACTTGCTTACTTGTATTATAATTTATTTTGATTTCAAATTCAAGTAGTTATATGCTAAACTCAACCCTATGAATCTATCAGTCGGCATCGTAGGCCTCCCAAAC
>CAYZIG010000022.1:5751-11755 GCA_964478465.1 uncultured Candidatus Saccharibacteria bacterium
ATATGCTAAACTCAACCCTATGAATCTATCAGTCGGCATCGTAGGCCTCCCAAACGTGGGTAAATCAACATTGTTTAACGCTTTAACTAAGAAATCAGTTCCTGCTGAGAACTATCCTTTTTGTACTATAGATCCATCTGTAGGTATTGTAGCTGTACCAGATGAGAGATTGTATAAGCTTGCAGAATTTTCTAAAACTAAAAGAACCATACCTGCAGCCGTAGAGTTTGTTGATATTGCAGGACTTGTTAAAGGTGCTTCAGAGGGTGAAGGTCTTGGAAATCAATTTTTACAACATATACGTGAGGTATCTGCTATAGCTCATGTGGTGCGTGTTTATGAGGATGCAAACCTTACTCATGTTCATGGAAAAGTGGATCCTGTAGACGACATTGCCATCATTAACTTTGAGCTTATTGTTGCGGATAAACAAGTTGTAGAAAAAAGACTTGTATCTTTGGACCGTGATATTAAAAGAAATGATAAAGAGGCATTATTATTAAAATCAATACTTGATAAGGTGTTGGAAAATTTGAATAAAGATATATTTGCATCAAAGACTGATTTAACTGACGATGAATTGATTGTTTTAAATAAAAATCTACAGCTTATAACTATGAAGCCAATGATGTTTGTTTTGAATAAAAAGAGTGGTAGTAAAAATATAATAGATGATGAATCAGATAGCAGATACATTTCTTTAATGGAATATTTTAAAAAAGAAAATGCTGTGTACACAGTTGTTGATGCACGTATAGAAAATGATCTTAAGGATTTTGAAGGTGAAGAAAGGGAAATGTTTAGACAAGAATTAGGTGCTGGTCATGATGATGGTATCAATGATCTTATAAAATCAGGATACAAACTTCTTGATGTTATAAGTTATTTTACAACAGGAGTAGAAGAAACTCGTGCTTGGACTATAAAACGTGGTTGGACAGCACCACTTGCAGGAACTGCTATACATACTGATTTCAAAGATAAATTTATACGAGCTGAGGTTGTGTTCTGGAGTGATTTATTGGATTCAGGTTCTTATGGTGCAGCTCGCGAAAAAGGATTGGTCCGAACTGAAGGTAAAGAGTATGTGGTGAAGGATGGGGATGTGATGGAGTTTAAGATTTAGGCAAAGAAAAAGCCCCCGGATTATGCACGTGCGTCGGGCTTACCTAAGACTTTCTTCTCAATGTGATTGTCCGAGCCGGTCCAATAAACATTTGAGAGTACTTTCTGTCTAGGCTTTCCGAATCCAGGGGGCAGTCAATTCGCGTCCATCCTTACGGATAAGTAGTAGATTGACCAGTCTTCTCCTACGAATACTACAACAATATCATTTTCTACGAAAAAAGGAAGATGTGAGTCTGATGGAGTTTAAGATATAGTAATAAAATATCACATAATATATACTTAATCTTATGTATCAAAGACCTTATACATCTGAAGAAATTAAGCGAATATATCCTGATAAAGCAGATATGTTATTAAATGATCCCATTCATCTATGGAGAGCTGAAACAGGAACTGAGTTAATTCACAAAGAACCAACCTTAAGTGAACAAGAAAGAATATGGAATAATTGGAATGAAATGACTGATGAAATGAAAGCTCAAAGTGATATGAAAAGTAGAGAATTTTTTGGAAAAGATAATATTACTCATCATGAGGAGATTATTAAGTATTGGGATAAGGTGAAGTCGATATTATAAGTTTATATTTTATTCTTTAAAATAAAAAGTCCCCAAGAGGTTGTAAATCCCTTGGGGTATCTGTTGCATCGCAGTTCTTCCGAAATTATGCAATCGATTATTAATCTTGACATCACATAAAGTCATGGAAAAGTGGTGTTTGCCACCCGACTTAGATACTAGCGAATGTATCCTCATTGTCTCCTGCAGCTGTTGCACGACATACAACAGACCAGATAAATATACAATAGATATAAATTTGTTGCAATAAAAAATCCCCGCAGGGTTTATAGCCCTTTGGGGTTGTAAATTTCGGGTGGAAGGGTGGATCAGGCGGCGATTTTCAATTCGAAGCCATGTTGCGTTGCCAGACCCTCGACAGTAGAAGTGATTTCGCGAGAGCGATTCTTCTTAAAGTTGATGGTAATGATGCATTTACCGGCTTTCATCTCGCCGACGATGGTGAAATCAGATCCTGATCTGAGGTCATGATCCCTCTTGAGTTTGGTCTCGATAAGTGATTTCATCCTCTCATGTGTTTTTTGCGCGGACATGGTAGTTTGTTGTGTGCGGTTCTGGTTCAATAACCCAGCTCTTTACTGGGCATAGTCATAAAATATATACGTTTTTTGGTATATAGTCAAATCATTAAAAGTATGATAATATATTTCACATTATGGCAAACCCAAATCAAAAAGAATATTTATCAAAAGAACGTTATGATGAGTTGGTACAAGAGTTAGAGATATTAAAAACAGTAAGAAGAAAAGAGATTGCTGAAGATCTAGAATATGCAAGAAGTCTAGGTGACCTTTCAGAGAACGCTGAGTTCAATAAAGCTCGTGAAGATCAAGCTATAGTTGAAGATCGTATAAATCAAATAGAAAGTGTTTTGGCAAATGCTGAGATAGTTAAAGCCCATCATGGCACAACAGCTGAAGTCGGTACAACTGTTCATTTAACAAATAAAGAAACTAAGAAAGAGGAAGTTTATATGTTAGTTGGTTCAGAGGAAATAGAGTTTACACAAAATAAAATCTCTTTAAAATCTCCAATAGGTGCTGCAATAGCAGGTAAGGCTAAAGGTGAAGAAGTTAAGGTTAAGTTACCAAACGGTGAAGAAATAACTTATACTATTAAAAATATAGAATAATTTTGATATAATTGTCTTATATGACAATTACTGAGTTTTTTATATTTGTAATCTACTTTATCTTATTTATAGGTATATTGTTTTTGGTCAAATATTTAACAAGGAGGGTAAAAGAAACTTGGCTTTCATTTGTAAGAGCTGATTTTTTCTCTAAACAAAAGTATGCTTTACTGGAAATAAGTATTCCACGTGGACAAACAAAGTCACCATTAGCTATGGAGTTATTTTTAAATTGTTTATATCAACCTTTTGGTGAAGGTATATGGAAAGATTTTTGGTTTAAGGGTTCAACTAAACCATGGTTTAGTTTAGAACTTGTATCAATGGAAGGTAAAGTAAAATTTTTTATATGGACAAGGGATAGTTATGTGTCTCTCATAAGAACTCAATTATATGCCCAGTTTCCTGACATAGAAATAAAAGAAACATATCAAGGCGACTATAAAAATGATTATGTTCACGGTTTTGAATATGATTTAGAAAAATATAAATTTACATGTTTAGAATTTAGAAAAAAAGGAGCTGATCATTTACCGATAAGGACTTATGTAGATTATGGATTGGACAGAGATCCTAAAGAAGAATTTAAAATAGATCCAATAACAACAGTATTAGAATATCTTGGTAGTCTTGGAAAAGGTGAATATACATGGATACAAATAGGCATAAGAGCTCCTGGTAAAGATAGAATAAAAGAAGCTCCAACTGACAGTACCAAAGTTGCTGATTTTAAGAAAACATATAAGTTGAAATGGTATCAAAATAAAGCAAATGTAGATTGGACTGATGCAGCCAAAGATGATTTGAAAAAACTTGGAAAAAAAGATGCAGTAAGTGTAGCAGAAGCAAGATTGTCTAAACTTGATGAAGAAAAACTTAATGCAGTTGAAAGAGGTTTAACAAAAATTGCATTTGATGCAAATATTCGTGCAATATATTTTGCTGAAAAAGATGTATTTTCTCATGCAAACTCAGCGGGTCTTATGGGTGTTATGAGACAATACAACACACTTCATCTCAATAGTTTTGAAATAAAATCACCATTAGTAAAGAGAGCTTGGATGGATAAAAAAGGTATTAAGATCAATACAGATAAAAAATCAATATTTGATCAATATAAATATCGATCATTTTTCTATGCAGGATGTGTGCCCGAAGACGGCGTGAATTTATGGCTCTCAAATGGTTATATAACAGGTAAACCATTTATATTAACAACAGAAGAACTTGCTACAATGTTTCATTTTCCTGGAGATACAGCTAAAACTACAAATGTATCTCGAGTCGAAGCTAAGAAGGTTGAAGCACCGGCCAATCTTCCTGTATAATATTAAATAATTAATTCATGAATAAAATACTTAAGATAATTACTTCTATAGCAATACTACTTTTAATATTATTAGTATTTCTATATTTAAATATTTTTATTGGAAATAATGCTAAAAATTATCCTATAGTTATAGAAGTTGAGTCGGGTGAGAGTCTAAAATCGATTTCTGAAAAATTAAAAAATAATAATATAATTTCAAATAAATTTATCTTTGAAAATTTAGCTAAATTTCTAAATCAAGATTCAAAAATAAAATTAGGGGAGTATACATTTAAAAAACCTACGAATGATTTAGAAATAATTTCTAGATTGGTATCGGCGGATTATCAATATATTCCTGTTATTATCACAATAAAAGAAGGTCAAGATCATAGAGATGTAGTTGATAAGATTTATGAATTTAAAAATGTAAATAAAAATTATACAAAAGATCAACTTGTAGAAATTTTAAAATCAAAAGAAGGCTATTTGTTTCCAGAAACATATAACTTTGCACCCTTTTCGACACTTGATAATATTTTAAATAAAATAGAAAATGAATTTGATCAAAGAGTTAAAAATAAATATAATTTATCCGAAAAAGAATTAAAGAAAGTTTTAACTATAGCATCTATTTTAGAAAAAGAAGTTCCGCGTTCAGAGGATATGAAGATAGTCTCTGGTATAATACAAAATCGTTTATCTAAAGGTATGCCATTACAAATGGATTCAACACTTGGATATTTTACAGGTAAAGCTTCATTGGAGTTAACAACTGAAGATTTAAGACTTGATTCATCTTATAATACTTATAAAGTGAAAGGTTTACCTTCTGGACCAATAGGTAACCCTGGTGATGTTGCTATAGATGCAGCAATTAATCCTAGTAAAAATGACTATTTATTTTTCTTATCGGATAAAAGTGGGGTAAATCATTATGCTAAAACTTATGCAGAGCATTTGAAGAATAGGAGGATTTATTTGGGGAAATAAAATTTCTTTATAATATCTTCGGTAAAAATTTATATTTTCTTTATCAAGACTTTATTGCTGTTTTGTTATGATTTTTTGATGGAAAATAGAAAACAAAAATTTAAAAAATCAGAGTTTATCTCAAAACAAATAAGGAAATTAACTAGAACTGAAAATAAATATGTAATCAATGTATTAGAGATTACCCAAGGTAAAGTAGATAAAAATATTATTGCTTATATACCAGACTATATATCTCATGATAAAAAAGTAAGGCCTCTTATTTTAAGTAAAGACATATTAGTTAAAATAGAAAATAAACATGGAAAAATTCCTATAGAAAATCTATTGATAAATGCCCATGATTTTGATCATGTTATTTTGAATTTAGATAACATAGAAGGTAAAATTAATTTAATAAAGTTAATACCAAATTCTGATAATTTCTTATTAATATCAGCCGCTATGGTTAATGGATTTTTCATATTAACTCATTTTGAGACTGAGGTCTTACAAGGCAATGAACTAAAAAGCCTTCTCGGTAGAGGAAAGCTTCTTGGTTCGGATGCCCGACCTGGATCCGATATATCATCAATCAAGGTTATCAAACCTATCAAAGGGGGTGTTTGACGTCATCGATAATGTAAATATTTTATATCAATTGATATTTAAGTCAAGTTCGTGATATAAATATCTACACATGTCAAACTCATCTAAAAAAGTTTACATTGGTATGTCTGGTGGGGTTGATTCCTCGGTATCAGCATATTTACTAAAGAAACAGGGCTATGATGTCACTGGTGTTTTTATACGTGTTTGGCAACCAGAGGGTGGAGAATGTACTTGGAAAGAAGAAAGAAGAGATGCTATGCGTGTTTGTGCTCA
>CAYZIG010000023.1:0-11563 GCA_964478465.1 uncultured Candidatus Saccharibacteria bacterium
TCTATACAAGACATACAACCATCTCATTCAAGAGATAACATAACTGAAATCATATTCGACAAACCCGTGAAGAGACGGACAAAGAGAACAATAGCAGCTGAGACAATAGAGATACCGAAAGAAGAGCCTATTATTGATAATAATGGTGACAATATAAATCTAGATGATATTGCATTAAAACCAAAATATAAGAAATCAAGAATAAAAAGATTGATTAGTATGATTGGATACATAAAGCCATTTTATCTGATTACATTTACGATAATCATAGTTGCTATAATAATATTAATATTTGTGCCAGGTAAACCAAAAGATGTAAATGAACAGACCAAGAAAGAGGCTATTATGGTTAAGAAAGAATTGGCTAAACATATGATATTACCAAAAGATGAAGAATTGGATATTAGAAAAATTACTAATAAGGTAGATGATCCATTTTTTAAAGATGCAGAGATTGGAGACTATTTAATATTATTCTACAAAAATAGAATCGCATATATATACTCAGTTGATAAAGATTTGATTGTCAATGCGGGAGTTATATTTATAGATCCAAAAACTGCAACAACTACAAAGTCTCAATAAAAAAATGATTTCTTATCTAGAAGGAAAAATAAAATTCATAAACCCTAAAAACATTTGCGTATTAACAAATACAGGTGTGGGTTATGAAGTTCAATTAGAGAAAAATCAATTGGACAGGCTTTCTTTAGATCAAGATATAAATCTACATATATATAGCCACATAAAAGAAGATGCTTTTGAATTATATGGTTTTATAGACTTATCAGACAAGATTATGTTTGAACAATTAACATCTATATCGGGTATAGGACCAAAATCCGCTTTGCAAATACTCAGTCTCTCTGGTTCTCAAATATTATATGAAAATGTTATAAAAAATAATGTAAATTATTTAACGCAAATATCTGGTATTGGCAAAAAAATAGCTGAAAAAATTGTATTGGAATTAAAAGATAAATTACCAAAAATTGCTTTCAATTTTAATCAAGATAATAATGGTAATGTAGAAAATCTGACAGAAAACATGGATGTATTTGAAGCATTAAAGTCTATGGGTTATTCACCTAAAGAAGCCAAAGATGCTATATTAAATATTCCTAACGATTTAACACTTGGTGAGAAAATAAAATTTGCTCTAAAGAATGTACATAATTAATCCGGCACACACTGAAACATTTAAAGACTCTTTATTCCCTTTCATCGGTATTTCAATAATATAATCAGACTTTTTTAAAATCTTTTTATCAATACCATTTACCTCATTACCAAAAATAATTAATATATTTCTTATACTATCTCCCCTTCCTATCTTTATAAAATCTTCTGGGGATATAGAATTTTTATCTTGCTCTATTGAGATTATAGTAAAACCATCTCTCTTTTTATTTCTTATAAACTTATTTAAATCATCTACATATTCCCATAATATATCTTTCTCGGCACCAAGGGCTGTTTTTGATATCTCTTTCTGAGGACCAGAATTTGATCTACCAAATCTATCAACCGGCAAAGGGGTTGTACCTGATAGATATATCTTCTCTATACCGAAGCAATCAGCGGATCTGAACACAGAACCTACATTATAAGCACTTCGAATATCTGGTAATAATACATGGACTTTCTTGTTCATATGTTAACAATATACACTATTTAAATTCATATAGAAACATATTATTATTGTAGTTTGAATCAATCAATCTAAATCTAGGACAATTAAACTTGGGGCCATAAAAATATCTCAGTTTTAAATCAGTAGAAACCATGTCTTTATTTATACAATTTAAATCAATGAAGCCGTCATATGAATATTTATTAATAGATAAATATGAAGATTTTGAATTTAAAGGAATATTATCAGTCAATGTCGCTATGACGAGCCCTTTCCAAGGCGATGATAGAAAAATACTTCCGGGTTTAACCCATTGATTAAAAATACGCAAATCTTCTTGATTTATATATTTGTATACAGGGTCTCTAGTTTTAATAAGTAAATTATCAAAATTGATAAATCCTATATTTGACTTATTATTCATATACACATAAGTTTTAGCACTAAGGACTAAAAATACAATCATAATCATATGTAAATATAGAGGGTTTATATTTAATTCAAATTTAGACAATAAACTCTTATATATATTATCCAAAGATAAAGAAAAAGGTATTATCATTAACCAAGAAGTTATAGTTACAAATCTAACTTTATCCATAATAATAATAGTACTGTTAAATGAATAATATATCCAAAATATAGACGTAAATATAATCATATAAAATACAGGTCTTAGATTGAGATTGCTCTTACGATAGAAATTGACATAAAATCCATGTAAGATAAAAGGTAGACTAATCAATGGCAACATGTCGAATATATTTACCTTTTCTTCATATAAATAAGAAGATGGTCTAATCAATAAATCAAATATTTTATATATATATGAATGCAGATAGTCATTTATTTTAAATAAAAATATCATCATAAATAATATAAATATTGTAAAAACATATTTATACATTTTATATCTATATTTAATGAAATAGTTAAAGATTAATACTATAGACATAGGCGGATAAAACAAAGCACTTAAAATTGAATTCAGGTTGAAATTATTAACAAAAGACAAAACTAAAAATAAAAAAGATAGATTTAATGGAATAAAATTCCACAAACCTGTAACACTTGAGCTATTCGTTATAAATAATAAAACTATTACAGATATTAAAGATACTTCTCTATTTAAATTAGATCTTCTGAGAAGAATAAACATTGATAACAAAATAAAGAAATTACAGATCTTACCTAAGATTACATAAGTATACACACTTGAATTGAAATATAATAAAAAAAATGAAACAAAAGAATTAAAAGGCATTAATAGATTTATAAAATAAGAACCATTGTCTAGATAATTAAAAATAGGTAAATTATTATTTAAGACAGAATATCGACTTAATCCATAATTGACCCATTCATCTGAATAAAATGGATATAAATATAATTCCTTATAATCTACAAAATTTGGAATAAATAAAAAGAATAATGAGATCAAAAAGAATACAATTGTAGTATATTGATAATTAAATTTAAAAAACTTCTTCTTGGTTAAGAAATAAGATATAGAGGCGATAGCAAATATAGATATAGATATTAATAAATTTCGATAATTAAATATTTTATAAAATTGCAGAAATATAGTCACAGACAATATATAAGTGGTATATATTGATAAAACTTTGACAAAACCATCTATTTTGTCTTTATAATTGAAAATTATTAAAAATGGTAGTATAAATAGTAGATAATACATCTATTAATGATTATATCATGAATGAAAAACAGCAAAAAATAAGCATCATACTACCTTGTCTAAATGAAGAAAACGGTATCAAAATAATATTACCCGAGATATTTGAAATATGTAACAAATATAAATATGATTATGAAATAATATTATCAGACAATAATTCTACCGATAATAGTGTTAATGTTTTCAAAGCATTAACTAATGAATTGAACATATATGAAAAGACAAAAATAATCACTGAATTAAATCCTGGTTATGGTATCACTTATTTATCAGGGTTTAGAGTTGCTACAGGAGAAATAATATTAATGGCTGATTCTGATGGAACTTATAATTTTAATCATATACCTGATTTTATAAATAAAATAGAAGAAGGATATGATTTAGTTATAGGTAATAGATTTTCTGGAAATATGAATAAGAAAGCTATGCCTTGGTTAAATAAATTTTTAGGAAATCCTGTTTTATCTTTCTTGGTAAGATTATTTTTTAAAACAAAAGTCAAAGATGTTCATTGTGGAATGAGAGCTATAAAATATGATGCTTATAAAAAAATGAATCTATACACAAAAGGTATGGAATTTGCATCAGAAATGATAATACAAGCCAGTAAAAAAAACTTAAAAGTGGCAGAGATAAACATAGAATACAGAAACAGAATCGGTCACTCTAAATTAAAAGCATTTAGAGATGGATGGAAACATCTTAGATTTATATTAATATATTCTCCTTATTATATTTTTATATTTCCAGGAATACTTTTATTTACATTGGGTATAATATTTACATTATTAAATGTACAGCAAATAATATCGGCAGCTATAATAGTCTTAGGTTATCAAATGTCTTTATTTGGTGTTTTCAATAAATTTTATGCAATCAATCACTTAGGTGATGAAGATATTATTATGAATAAATTGGTTAAATTTTTAACCCTAGAAAAGATGATGCTATCTGGTTTTGCTATTCTATTGATTAGTATTATATCTTTCATATATATAAACAACTATATAATATCAGTACTATTTTTAAATTTATCAATGCAGACAATATTCTCTTCCTTCATGATAAGTATAATCGGCATAAAAGAAAAATAATTAAAAAATATGAAAATCGCGATATTTCACAATTTTATGGACAACATAGGCGGGGCTGAAATTGTTGTCTTACATATGGCTAGAGGTTTACATGCAGATGTTTATACTACTAATATAGACATAGATAAAATAAACAAGATGGGTTTTAATGATATATCAAAAAACATAAAATCAATAGGAAAAGTACCTAAAATGGCACCATTCAGACATCAAATTGCTTTATGGAGATTTAAAAGATTAAATCTTAAAAATAAATATGATAAATATATTATTGCTGGAGATTGGGCTGTCAGTGCAGCTGTGCACAATAAACCAAATATTTGGTATATACATTCCCCTTTAAATGAATTATGGCAATTTAAAGATTTTATAAAGAAAGAAATGTTATCTTGGTGGAAAAAACCAATATTTGAAATATGGGTTAAAATAAATAGATATTTGACAAAAAAATACGCTGATCATGTGCAATATTTTATATGTAACTCAAACAATGTAAAACAGAGAGTAAAAAAATATTATAAAAAAGATTGTGAAATTATATATCCACCAGTAGATACAAAATCTTATGAATCAAGACCAAGTAAAGGATATTGGCTTTCAGTAAACAGACTATTGACTCATAAGAGGGTTGATTTACAGATTAAAGCATTTGCTAAGATGCCAGATAAAAAATTGATTATTGTAGGTAGTTATGAAAAAAATGTTGATCAATTTGAAAAATACGTCAAATATATAGAGAGTATAAAGACCAATAATATACAGATATTAAATTGGGTAGATGATAATAAACTCAAAGAACTATATTCCGAATGCGAAGGTTTTATAACAACATCAAAAGATGAAGATTTTGGCATGACGGCTATTGAAGCTATGGCTTCTGGTAAATTTTGTATAGCACCAAAAGAAGGTGGATATATAGAGAGTATAGTAGATAATAAAACTGGTACATTAATAGATAATATAGATGATCAGAAAATAATCGATACAATCAAATCATTAAAAAATCTAGAAAGTCATAAAGAAGCCTGCATAACAAGGGCAAAAGATTTTGATGTTGAAAATTTTATAAATCAAATCCAATCTGTATTAATAAGATAATTACCTAGATAAATTATCCGGAAAATAAGGTTTTAACATTTTATAGAGTTTAGGGTATTTTGATTTCAATCTAAAACCGATTTCACCTAACACAGATATAAAAATATTAATGATAATATTAATATATCTCTTACAGATAACATGTATAAAATTTTTACCCTTATAGATCTTTGAGTATTTTTGATTAGAACTACCAGAATAACCTATATATTTAACCTTTCTTAATATTGAGTAAGATTGATTATTCTTATTTATTTCAAATACACTATCTCCAAAGACATCCTCAAAATATATATTTTTACTATCATCAATGACATGAGCTTGCTTTTTAAAGATATTGAAAAAATCAAGTTTAAATATACACACAACAGTCTGTAATTTTTGATTTTCTATTGCAAACCCAACTGTAGAATCTTGATTATATGACGATATAATATCGTATATATTTTTTATAAATATCCTACCTGTTACCTTCACTATATTATCAGTTTCTTTTATTAATTTTGATTCTGTTAAAGCTTTATCTATAATCCTATACTCACCATAGCCTTTACCTAAATATCTAGGATAATTATTGCCATCAAATTGTATTATCTCAACTCTATCTCCGTAAGGTTTACAAACCTTTCTAATATTTTTTAAATCATAACCAGAATTTTCACAAAAGACTATTCTAAAATTTGTTTTAGAAAGCCATAATTTTAATGAATTTATATAATCCATTTCTCTTATCTTAGGATCAGATCTCTTTAATAAAATACATCCTTTTGGATCTATAGAGGCGGTTAATAATACACAAAAATTATTATGAAGACTCTGTTTAAAATTTGATGAAAAAAATAATTTGGTTTTTAAATCTATCAAATTAAATATACTAATAATATTTTTCAAGTTTAATTTATCTTTTTTATTTGATGTAATACCTATATGATCAAGATCAAATTGAATTTTATTTAATTTTAAATACTCTATATATACAGCAAAATACCTCTCACAAAAACCACCTTGTAATCTATCATTCTTATTGAAAACATTGAGTCTTCCTTCTTCTATAATATTAGAAATAAAATCCATCACTTTCATGAACACATCCCTGTGTATGAAAACAGAACCACACATACTTAAACTTTCATCTTTAAAGTCATTGATATTCATTTTCTTGCCCGAGTAATCATTGCATTGATTAATAATAGTGGTCAAACAATTTTCATAATATAAATCTATATGCTGATCTGGTCTATTATAATTAATGATATAATTTTGATTATAAATTATTTCAAATGGGTGTGGCTGAAATACAATAACAGTTTCTTCATTCAATTTTCCTTTTTCTATTAAATCTTCTACAAAATCAATAATACTTGTTTTTCTGAACATTCCGTTTTTTGATTTAAAACTCATATCATATTGAATGAAACCTATATATTCCGGAAGTTTTATAAGTCCTTTTTTATAACCTTTGTATAAAGAATAGTAAAATTCATATTCAGCCCATTCTTTACCGATAGAATGAAACCAGTTTTCTCGTTGTAAATATATATGCTTTTTTGATTTAAATACATACGAACCTTTGTCCATTTTTACAAAAGTAATTTTATCTATTTGATCTCCGTAATATCGCTTAAAGACATTATTGTGATATAAGCAATATATTTCATATTCAGGTTTTATATTCATAACTAATCTAAATCATTTATTGATTCTAAATAATAATTCACTACTGTATTTGGATCACCATCACATTGTATCAGTCCTTTATCTAAAAATAAAACTCTATCACAATATTTTTTAACTGATTCCATATCATGGCTAACCATTATGACAGCTGCCCCACTCCTTATTAATTCATCCATCTTTTTAGTCGCTTTATACTGAAAATCTGCATCACCACCCGCTGATAAAACCTCATCAACTAAAAGAATATCTGGACTATGATGATCTATACAATACAAAGAAACCGAGAATATTAATCTAGAGATCATACCTGTAGAAAATTGATATATTCTCATATCAACATAATCTTCTAATCCAGAAAATTTTACTATATCATCAAACTTTTTTCTTATATCTTTTTGTCTCAAGCCCATTATAGAGCCCATAAGAAATATATTCTCCCTCATAGTCAATTTATGTATCATGCCATGACCCATACCCGACAAATATACAACCTTACCAGTTGATACAACATGACCTTTATCTTGCTTATATATACCAGCTATAACCCTAAGTAAACTGCTCTTTCCTGCTCCATTTTTACCTATAATACCCAACACTTGTCCGGAATATACATCAAAAGACAAATTATCCGCTATGACTATCTGTCTTTTTTCTTTCTTAAAAGTTAGAAAATTTATAATAGTCAAAAGAGCTCCTAACCTTGAATTAAAATCTGCCTTAAAACTTTTTGACAAATTCTTAACTTGAATTCTTTTTTTATCATAATTTATCATATTTTTTCTGCTATTTTACTCTTATTCATTTGAAAAATAATTATACCTATAATAAACACAGAGATACTGGACACAAGAGCTAATATAAAGGTTCTTAGCTCTACGATTTTATGAGAGATAATTATATCACGAGTTATATTTATGAAATGATACATTGGATTTAGCATACTTATATTATGTAAGAAATTTTTATTTGGAATAATATAGAAGATCGGAGTAATGAACCATAAAAGTCTAGTAAATATACTCCAAATATTTCTAAAATCATTAATATAAACATTTAAAATTGATATAACAAAAGATATTCCAATAATAAATAAAGAAAAGAAAAATATAATTATTGGATAAAAGATAAACCAAAGTATATTCATCTTTAAATATAAGCCCAAAGCTATTACTAAGATAAATTCAAAAAAATGAGAAAATATAAATTGCATTGTTCCTGAAACAACAAAGACTTCAGGGTGAATTTTAATATTCTTAATAAATCCAGAATTGTCCACCAAAGATCCAGCCGAATGACTTGTGGTTGCTGTAAATAGATTAAACATAATCAATCCTATAAAAAGATATATAGGGTAATAAGGTATAGTATTTTGATTCAAAATACCACCGACTATGAACAGTGTCACGAAAGATACAGTGGGTTCTAACATATACCAAACTATTCCGAGATAACTCCCCTCGTTGCGAAGCTTGAAGTTATTTTTAGCCAATTGGAAACTTAAATCCAATATATCTATGATTTTTGAATAAAAATTATATAACACATGTAAATAATACCATAGTCAATATCAAAAACATATTGTAATATATCACTTTTTATCGGGGAAAAAGGGTTTTAAAAATCTATAAACAGATGGCATTTTTACCTTAATAACCTTACCAAATTTACCCAGTAAAGAATGTATACGAAATAAAGAATATAATGACTCCATAAAAGTCTGTTCTCTGATAGGGTGAAATAATTTATTTCTATAATTAGGAATATATCTAATTAATCCATATAAAAAAGGTGATGTTGGATATTTGAATCTAAGGGTTGAATCTGTGTAGAATCGATGATCAATATCTTTAATAGTATATCCATATAAATTCAATATAGTTGACACAATCAACTCACAATACCCCATCAGACCTTCTTTATATTTTTCATCAATAAGATGCAAAGATCTATTTGATATACGTATTATAGGAAAAAAATTCTTTATCAATTTACCTTCATCAATATTTAAATTATGAAGATTCCACATACACCATTCCTCTTCTTCTTTCTTAAAACATATATTTGTAGATAAAAGATCACTATTATCATTTTCAAATCTCCCGAAAAAATAATTCCAATCCCCATTAAAACGGACGTCAAATTCTATTTGCCAATAATAATCATATTCAGGATAAGAGTTAAAGAAAAATAATACAGGATAATCAGCATGAAACCAAAACTGTGGATAACTATGAAATTCTTTATATTCTTCTATTGATTGATAATTTAATTTTTTAATATCATCTAAAGTAAATAAAAAACTATTTATGTTTTTTGTATTAAAATCATTCCTAGAATTATCATATAATAAAAATACATCATAAATCGAATTATCACACGATGATTTCAGATTTTCATATTCTTTTAGTATTTCTGATGTTATAAAATGAGTTTTAAATAAAATCGCTTGTTTTTTCATAAAATTATCCCCTATCTGGGAAAAAGGGTTTTAATATTTTGTATAAGAAGGGAGATTTATTTTTAATAAATCCACCTATTTTACCTATGTTTCTAAATAATTGTTCTCTTATAAGATAAAATCTTATTCCCAAAATACCCATATATACATAAAAAACCATAGCATCCTTAGTGCCTGCAAAATGTATTATACTTGGATTTTTAGTATTATAATATTTTGGTATCATCATGAAAGAAATGAAAAGTATTTGATCCGTTTTCTTCTTAATTATAGAATATATCACAGCATCCTCAGGATATTTATCACTGACAGTGATCAACTTATTATCTAATTTATGAAAAAAATTATCTGCAACTTCCCTAAATACAGATTGATCAAAATTTATAATCTCCTTGATAAAATATGATTTTATAAAATATAATCCACCTTGAACAAAAGATGGCCTGATACTATTCTCTTCAAAACCTATTAATATCTTATTTGAATAAATAACCTGTTCAAATATTTTATCTTTTATAAAGATAACATCTGAATCAGTCTTTGCTATATAATCTTCTGTATCTATCTCTTTTGAAACCTGCTCAAACGCACTTATTTCAGACATTATATAATCCTTACCATATCCAATAATATATTTTGTCTTTCTTATTATTATACAATCTCTTAAAGATTTTATTGTATTTATCTGTTCAATATCTAAATAATCATCTTCATCAATATAAATATAAATATTGCCTATTAATTCTGATTTTAATCTCAATAGACTCTGTACAGACATTAATAAATACTTGAAATGTTTTTTTGACGAGAAGTATATTGGATGTATTTTTTTCATAAAATTATTTTCTATCTGGAAAAAATGGTTTTAATATTTTGTACATAGGACTTACATTATATCTCAAAAATTGACCAATAACACCTATTATATAGATAATATTAAATTTTTTAAAAAAATCAATTTTTTTCATATTGTATATAAATTTATGAATAAAATTATAATTAAATATTATATCATAAGGCATATTAAGAAAAGCAGAATAACCTATATATCTCGGTCTTTTCATACGCATCACTTTATGTTTATCTAACACAACATCATTCATTGTTTGTTTAAAAAAATCCTCAAAATTCATATATTTTAGCAATTGAAATTTCGAATTCAAATAATTTAAAAACGGTTTTTTAAATATAAAAATTACAGTCCAAATATTTTTTTGATCTTCATATATAACCACATGTTCAGAATATGATAAAAAAACATCTTTTTCATAATACTTGATTATATTCAAAATATTTTTTACAAAAACCCTTCCTGTGACTTTTATTATATTTTCTGTATTTTTAATAAAATATGATTCCCTTAAAGCTGTATTGATAATATCAAACTCACCATAACCATAGTCATTACTCGATAATGTGTCTCGAAAGACATATTGAATTATCTCTACCCTATCTTTATATGGTTTACAAACCTCTCTAATATTTTTTAAATCATAACCAGAATTTTCACAAAAAACTATTTTAAAATTTGTTTTAGATAACCAGAGTTTTATTGAATCTATATAATCTCTTTCTCTAATGGATACATCATTTCTTAATACCTTATAACCATCATTAGGCCTTATCGTTGCAGTCAATAAAACACAAAAATTTTCTGCTGTTAATCTATCTGTATTGGTATTATGTCTCTTATACATATAACGCATTATAACTTTATAAAATAAATGAAACTTGTTTAAGTATATGGACTTTTTTACTCATATAGTGTATTATACATAAATATATAGAAAATTCACGCGTCCGTAGCTCAGTCGGTAGAGCACCTGCCTTTTAAGCAGAGGGTCGTAGGTTCGATTCCTACCGGACGCACCAATCATTCAAATAAAAATACCCTTTCGGGTATT
>CAYZIG010000024.1:0-10550 GCA_964478465.1 uncultured Candidatus Saccharibacteria bacterium
TCTCGATACAGGATCCACAAACCTGAGTTTTACCACTAAACTATAGTCGCCATACCTATATTTATATCAGAAATATAAGTATTTTTCAATTTTATTCTTTTTTTGTAGGATATACGTTTTTGTTTACATCTAAACTCCAAGCAAGGTCTTTTAATCTACTTTGTGATAAAGAAGGTGCTATAACAGAATCAGCTGCCGATGTATCCTCTTTATTTATCTGTTCTGGTGTTGCTGGTTTATCTATTTTTTTCCATATATACAATTTTGATTTTACTACATATGAGAAACCTGCAGCTAATATATCAACAAAATCTTTGTTGTTTATTTTTACGAAAGCTAATGAACCTGCTAATACCCATAAAGCTATAATAAATATTATACCTGGGAATATTCCAAATATTTTATAAAATATATAAGTTCCCCCTGCCCCACCTAATAAATAAACGAACTGTTTAAATGTAAACGGTCCGATTATTTTACTTTCGAATTCTATGAATTGTGGTACTTGATATCTCATGTATATATTTTACTACTCTATAGGCTCTCTGTATATATCATTTAGATTTATTGTTGTTGGTTTTTTAGGTTGAGGTTGTTCGGGTTTAGTCTCAGTTTTAATTTCTACTTTATTTGTTGTTTGTGAAATTATCTCTTCTTCGTGATAAGGTTTTTCTATTTCAATGTTTTGTAGTTGATGATCTGGGTTTATTGGTGTTATGTCTTGTTGTGTGGCTGCTGGTGTTGGATTTATTGATATGGTTGATGATGGAGCTCTCGATGGTTGTTCTATTTCTTTTAGAAGGTCTATTTTTTCTTGATCGATGTTGGTTGGGATTTCGGTTTCTTCGGGTTCAAATTCTAATTTTCCTGATTCTACATCGTCTTTAACTTGTTCCATGTCTGAATAAAATTTGGCATATACCTCTGCATTATCTCTATCCTCTTTTTCTTCGTCACTTAATAATGATGTGTCTATACCCTCCTCCTCTGTTTCCTCTTTTTCCATATCTTCCAATCTTTGTCTTATTGGTTTTAATATCTGTAAATCAATATCCAATAATATATCTGCGGCAGTTTCAGAATTTACATGACCATTACTAAACATATTAGCTATAAAATCAGGTGCGTCTATGTCACCAAACATTAATTTGATAACAGAGTCTTCCAATACTTGTGTTTGATCGACATGGAGTTTAAATTTACTCTGTATATTTATGAGAATTTTTTTCCAATCAGACATCATCACTGCATACTGCAGGTTTTCTGGTAGTGTTTTTATTTTTTCTTCATAATATGATTGATTCATGTTTTATTTTTTTGCTTTTTTATCTTCTATTCTTTGTAAATGATCACTGTAGCCTGATTGAGCTTGAACTAATTTAGATTTTGTTTGATTCAAATATTCTATATAACTATCATGAGCTTCTTTTATAGCTTCTTCTAATTTTTTTATTTTTGCTGGATTTGGGCTAGGATTCATATTCTCTATATTGTATTCTATGATTGCTTTGTTTAACTTAGGAATATTTGTCTTATTGTTATTTGATCCATAACCATTAAATATTTGAGGCCCACCGGATTGTGTTAAGTCTGTAAGTTTTTTTATATCATCCTCAGCGGGTAAGTTTTCAAGTTTTTTGGTAAGATCTTTAATTGTCTTTTCATAGTTTTGTGTAGTGTTTGCTTCGTTATTTGATTCTCTACCTTTTTTCTTATCAGCACTAACAGATGCTTTTATTGCCTTTATTCTTGCTTTTGATGTCGCACCCTTACCGCCCCTAAATATATCTAATGCTTTTTGTTGTGCCTTTGTTAGGTCATGAACGTTTTTACCAGCACCTTCTGTGTGATATCTGACTATACCCTCTATTTCTCCTGCCATTTTTTCTTCATTTAATCTTATCTTTGTTATTTTACCACCCTTACCATCATCTACTTCTTGTCTTTCTATTGATGTTCTCAAGTTGTCTAGATGGGATAATGTGTTTCCTTTGTTGTCTTTTTTGTCAGAATCAAATCCTGTTATACCCGCACCCAATAAGGCTTCTGTTCTTTTTTTAATAAGATCTTCAAGGTATTTTTCATAATCAGTATCTGTGCTGTTTTTATTTGCTTTTTTGTATTCATCCTGTGTCTGTGCTTTATATTTAGCACTTATCGCCTCTGCTACAAGTTTTCTATCTTCTTGTGCCCCTTTTGTCTGTCTCTCTATCATCTGTTCTCTTGTTTCCCCTCTAGAGTTTGTTGGATCTTTTTGTTTATTTGCAAATTGTGCAGCTTTTGAACCTAACCAATTATTAGAATTATTTGCTGCGACTGTTCTTGCATAATCCCTCATCATTTCTTTTGTGGTCATGCCAGCACCACCATAAAAACCTTCAGAGAAATCTTTACCTCTTAGTTTATTTAATCCACCACCGACAACACCACCCGCCAAATTCAAACTCTTTGTTGTTCCCCATTTTGCAGCTCCTATACCAGCACCTGCTGCTAAGGCTCCTGCTCCAACAACAGCTGTACCTGTTTTTCTTGCTAGATTTTTAGTAATAGCATCTTGCCAACCTCCAAACTTTCCAGCAACTGATTTTGCCATTCCACTACCAAATGATTGTTCTGGTGTTGTTGCATTTTTAATACCATATTGAACAGCTCTCATCATTAATATTATAACTATTACAAATATTGCTATTAATGATATTGAAGAACTTAGACTACCACTGGTTCCTGGGCCACTACAAATCAAATCCAATAGAGTTGTTCTTGTTCCATTTGCTCCTGATACCGCTTTAACTTGTCCTAATTTATCGAAAACTATAATAGCAACCAACATCCAAAACATATACATTATTGGAAACGTCAATACATGTTTCATTTCATTCCACCAATTGTTTTTAATCTTTTGCATTGATTGATTACCTGGCAACACATGACCCCAGACCCATAGTGGTGATTTAATAAATAATATCAATATGTTCATTAATCTTATTAAAAATAGTACTGCAGCCAATCCCAAAGCTAATGATAATATAGCTAGAAATATTGTACCCATTACTGATATCGTTATAAGAGCACCTGGATCCTTTTCACAAACACTTCCTGCCATGGTTTGTGTGTTGTTTGTATTAAATATTTGTGTGATATCATACATCGCTGAAAGACCAACAGTATTCATAACTCTTTCTGATATGGTTGCACTTTTTTCACTTGTGCTGACTTTCATCGCTTCGTATATTTTTAGGGATACTATGTTTGATCCATCAACCATTAACTTAGCGGCAAATAAACTGAAGTTTATAAGTATTGCAACTATAACAACATTCATCAATACTTTCTTTGCATTATATTGAGCGTCATTTCCTATTAATATTTGTATGGCTGTCCATAATAATATAAATATGAAAGTTATATTTAATAAATCTCTGATAAATGACCATGTGATTTCAACAACTCCTAGTTTTTTGAAAAATTCAGCAGAGTTCATTGATAGTTCTAGAGAATAATCAAATAACGTACCCACAACATATGTTATAAATGAAGCAAGTTTAAAAATTATGTTGGTAATCTTTGCAATACCCATCGCAATACAATAGAAATCTGTTATAGATGACCAGCCCGAGCATCTGTCCGGGGTTGGGGGTATACCTGTGGCTGCTTTAGCTGCTTCTATTTGTGCTAGTTGTCCACCTGCTTGCCAAACAGATCTACCTGCTTCATCGGCAGCCTTTCTTGCATCTCTCGCTTCTTGTATTGCTTTTGAGACCTGATCTGGTGTCGAATAAGGATCAGCTGTTATTGTGTCTGCTTCTTCTTGTTTCTGTTTAGCTATGGCATCTAATCTATCAAATTCTGCTTGTGCAGCCTCCTTTTCTTGCATTTTGTCACTCTCTACGTTTTTGTATCCAGATGTTGTTCCTATATCTAACCCTCTAGCTTGATCTGTTAGGTTTAAAAATCCATAACCAGTTCTAGGATCAAGTGATTTTTTATCACCACTTTCTTTTAGCACAGGATTTTTAGGGACAAACATTTTTTTATCACTAGTTGCTATAGCCAAGATCTTATCTTTACCATCAGCACCTTTCAATATAAAAATACTTCCAGATTTTGTATTTATTTGATAAACATCGTTTATGGATAAATTTTTTACCGTACTTCCTCCAGCATCTAACTTTGCTTTTAATCCATTAAATCTTGAACTTGTTAATTGTGTACCATTTACAGTCTCATCTTTACTATAAAGATCTATCGCCACACCTTTTGATGGATCATCCGAGTATGTTGTTCCTCCTGCCGGTGACATTGGTCCTCCTGTTGTTGTTATCTCAGAATAGAATGATCCTGTGGATAAATTATTTATAGTTTTTGACTTATCTCCCGCAATATCATACCCCGCCTCAACCACATTTGGTATAACAAAAAAACTTAAAAATAATATTCCTAGAAAAATATTTTTAAAAGATTTATGTATACTCATACTTGAATATAGTATACTACATAAATTTAATAAATTAAATTATTTTTTTGTTTTAATAAGAGTAACCTTGTTGACCTGAACCCAACACATCACTTAATGCTGTAGATATTAATCTGTCTACCAATACCGTTACCACTTGATCAAACTTTTGTGTAAAAGCTAGTCTGTCTTTTGGTATCTTTAAAGTTGATTCCAATTGACTTTGTATTAATGATCCGGGTGATACTGTTACACAAGAATTTTTATCTTTTGGATCTTTACATTTTTTGTAGTTTAACCAACCGTTATTCCAGTTCAAATCCCTTGCTTGACTTGCTTGTGTTGTCACAAGTCTATTTGCTAGCTGATCATTTGTCCTGAAATATGTATCAAAAGGATTGTTTTGTGGTGTCTGTGTTACTTGATACCAACTATTCCATCCTCCACCTTGTATAAAATTACCTTGCATAAATGAGTTTAATTGTCCTGGGTTTTGGTCAAAAGAACAACCCATAAATCCGTTTGATATTCCTGGATTATAATATCCACCATTATCATAACCATATCCATAACCTTGTTGTTGTGAATACTGATTTAATATATTGTTAACCATAGCTGATCTAAAAACATCACAAACATTTGCTCCTGTTACTCCGTATGCAAGATTTTGAACAAAAGATGCAGCTTCTTCGTCGGCAAGTTGTTTGAAGAACATATCGGGGTTATTTAAAAAAGCCGGATTACCATCAAAACCAGTGTTTATCCATTCTATTGTTGAATCAGCTATATAAGCTATCATTGCATTTACTATACACCAAGCTACTCCATCCCAACTGGCTCCTTGTATACTTGATATTCCTCCTGTTCCCACAACTGTACCTACACTGGCCGATGTTTGTGCTTTTATATTTTCACCTACCAACCCTTTTTCAGCTACAGGTACATAAGCTATATTTTCTACAACCCCCTCTATAACTTTATTACCAACATCACCTACTGCTTTACTGATACTACCGGCAATCATATTTGATGCTAGTATTCCTGCCCCACACCCTGCAACGTTACCCATAGTTTTACCAACTACCCCATTGTTTGTTGTACTGGCTGTTGATGAAGTTGATGTTAGTATTGATTGCCTGATTCGTTTGTCAACTTCTGCCTTATTTATATTTTTTGAATCATATGGATTAGGTGCACCTATTCCTGCACCTAGAACCCCGCTGTTGTCACCTCCACCTAACATGACATTAGAATTTGTATTATATCCAGCTGAACTAGGTATTCCTGTTAAACCACCTTGTGTACTGGAATCCATATTTCCTGTTGGGTTTGTTATTACCGTAGCAGCGCTTCCTTGTATTTGAAATATAATTATTATTAATAATATTATTGTTTTAAGATATTTTTTCATATTTTTATTCATTATATTTTGTCCATATGATACCATCCTCATTCTCTGTGTAGGTTACTTTATTAAGTATAATAGTTTTTTTAATTTTATCAAAACCGTTTGTGACTTCATCCGCAGCTGATTTCATTTTTGTTAAACCCAATAGAGCTTTTGCTGGATCAGAGTTTTGATATTGTAATAAGTCTAAACCTTCTGCATATTTTGTATAACCATTTATCATCATCATATGATTTTCTGCTAAACCTATAGGAACATCAACTTGTTTAAATAATTTAGCCGCAGTTCTATATATATTTGCTAAATATGGTGTCTTATCTTTTTTGTTTTCTATTGATAATATTCCCTTGTTTATACTATCTATTATTATAGCCATATTATTTCCATAATTTTTTAGATTATCTTTTGTTGAAGCACTGGTTTTTATTTCTGAATATGTTGTAGGGTTCTCTAATTCAACTTTATTTTTCAATACATTTTGGGTTATGTTTGCAATGTCATCTTCTTTGATTTCACCATATGTGTTGTATTTTATGTATTGAGAAAAAACATCTTTAGATAAGCTATCTGTTATATTATCATTACTGTTTTTTTCGAAAGTGTTAGCAAATTTTTTAAAATTTTTCTCATTTTCTTGACTTATTGTCTCAAGAATATTTGATTTGTATTGATCTGCTTTTGTTTTTATTTGACCGTTTTTATCAACAATAATATTATCCGAAAGATCTTTATTGGATTTATTTTTTTGGGTTATAGAAAAAGAAATTATTAATACAAACACACATAACGCGGCTATGTTTAAAGTTTTTTTACTCATTGGTGTTATTATATAATAATTCTGTTATATAAATCCAATCTTCAGGTTTTAAATCTTCAGGTCTTTTGGTTTTATATTTTATATCTGTTATTTTTAAAGTTGAACCAAGCTGTTTTCTTTTACTATTAAATGCTTTTTTTGCTATTTCCCAATATTTTTCTTCAAAACCTTTTGGTTTCTTGTTGAATATGTTTTTATTAATATTTTTTATAATTAAAACCACAGAATCGACTTTCGGTGCCGGCACAAAATTACCTTTTGATACCTTTAGGTGTATATATGACTCAGCATAAGTATCTATACCTAGAGAAAATAGACTTTTTTTCTTGTCTTTAGCTCTATCACCTATTTCTTTTTGAACCATTAAAATCATAGCTTTCGGCTGATTTTTTGATTCCAAAAACTGTCTTATTATAAAACCTGTTAAATAATAAGGTATATTTGCGATTATTATATAATCCTTTATTTTAGATTTATTCACATCATACTCCCTTATATCTTTATGTACTATTTCTAGATTTTTATCTATGTTTTTAGAGAATCTTTCTTCAAGTATTGGTATAGCTCTATCGTCTGCCTCTATGCAAAAAACTTTATTTTTATTATATTTTTTGATTATTTCTTCTGTTAATTCCCCTGTGCCTGGTCCTATTTCTAATATATTTGTATTTTTATTTATATATTTCTCAGATTCAAGTACTATTTTTTCTATAATAGTCTTATTTTTCAAGAAGTTTTGCCCCAATGATTTTTTTGCCTCTAGATTGTATTTCATTTAATCTAAATTTACCAATCTATTTCAGATAAGTCCAGTAAATCTCTTTTACCGCCATTATTGTTGTTTGTATTTTTATAAAATGTTGTATTATCTATGTATTCTAATAGATGATCACCTATATCTTTTATAAAACCTGAAATAGTCCTTATTTGTCTTGCACCGAATATTGTTCTCATGACAGCGTTTGATAGGTGTAGCTTCTTTTTTGCTCTGGTTATAGCCACATAAAATAATCTTCTCTCTTCTTCTTCGTCTGTATCCGCTATATTATCCCCTGCTCTTTCATATGGAAATAGACTTTCTTCTAATCCAACTATAAATATATAATCATATTCTAAACCTTTTGATGCGTGTACTGTCATTAATCTAACTTTATTCTGTTCATCTTTTTTATCCATTTCATCTTGATCAGACATCAATGATGTTTCTTCTAGAAATAGATTTAAACCTTCTTCTGGTTCAAACACATCGTATTTTGTTGTTAATGATATAAGTTCTTTTATGTTTTCTGCTTTTTCTAAATCATCTTCACTTTTTGTTAATAATGATTTTTCTATACCACTATTTTTATAAATATATTTAAATACTTCAGATAATTTTTCTGTTGTTGATTTTTGTTTGATAATATCAAGTAATGTAAAATATTCTTTTACTTTGACTTGAGTATTTTGTGTTAATTCATTTACCTTATTTTCTACGACTTTTAAAACACTTACAGGACCTATACCCCTTGCTGGTGTGTTAATGGTTCTTTTTATATCTGTTATAGAATCTCTATTTATTGCAGCTTTAAGATATGCAATCATATCTTTTATTTCTTTTCTTTCAAAGAATTTAACACCTAAAACTTGATAAGGTATATTAAACAACAAACAAGATTCTTCTAATATACGTGATTGAAAGTTGGCCCTGTACAATACAGCAATATCCTTAGGATCAACACCTTCTTGTATCAATGATTTTATTTTTCCTATAACATGCCTAGACTCATCTGTTTCATCAAAACCTGTATAGACTTCTATCAGCTCACCAGATTCTTTTTGGGTAAATAAATTTTTCTTTTTTCTGTAAATATTTTTTTCAATTACGTTATTTGCTGCTTCTATTATATTGGCAGTAGATCTATAATTCTCTTCTAATAAAATCACTTCTGTACCAGGAAAATCATGTTCAAACTCTAATATATGTGAAATATTGGCACCTCTCCAAGAATATATGGTTTGATCTGCATCACCCACCACAACAATATTTTTGTTTTCACCTGCTAATAATTTACATAATTCATATTGTATTGGGTTTGTATCTTGATATTCATCAACATGTATATATTTCCATAGATTATTTAATTTATTTTTTATATCTGCATTCTCTTTTATTATTTTTACTGGCAATGATAATAAATCATCAAAGTCTACATTTTTTTCTTTTCTTAATTGTGATTCATAAATACCCCAAACAGCCTGAACTGTTTCTCCTATAAACCCATCATGACCAGACAAGACTTTTGTAGTATATTCTTGTAGTGAAATATTATCTCCTTTGTTTCTTGATATTATGTTTAAAACTTTTGAAGGCTCTATTTTTTTTGGATCATGACCTTTATTTATAAGTATTTCTTTTATTTTTTTTCTACTATCTTCTCTATCTAATATAGTAAAATTCTTGTTTATACCAACGGTGTGTCCAAAATTTTTCAATATATAGACACCTAGACTATGAAATGTGGATATAAAAGGCCTTCTATTTCTCAATGTCTCATTTAATGATTGATCCGATTCCAACATGTGTTGAACCCTTTCTTTCATTTCTTTAGCAGCTTTATTGGTGAAAGTTATTGCCAATATATTTTCTGGTAAAATATTGTTTTGTATGAGATTCACTATACGTGTTGTTATAGTCTTAGTTTTACCAGCACCAGCCCCTGCTATTATTAACACTGGTCCATTTATATGAATAACCGCCCTTTTCTGAGCGGTATTCAATTGATCTATGTAGTTATTCATCTTTATTTATTATTTAATACGTGATTTAGAACTCTTTGTTTTAGAAAATCTAATGATTCTTTATTTTTTTGTTGCAAATGCTTTAGATTTTTTATGAATTCTGATAAAAATTCTATTTGTAATTCTTGAGTTCTGTTTAAAACATCATAATGGTTTTGTAATGAATCCAGGATGTTGTCTGTAGAATTAGCATTCAGAGATTTCATTATCTCATCTGTTGTCTTTTGTGCCAAGTCTTGTGGGTTTGATATTTTTGTTTGCATATTTTTATAATTTTTTTGAATAAGTTTCTATTAAATTATCCAACATGGCATTTTGGAATGTGGTATTTTTTGGATTATCTCTGTGTGCTTTTAGACTTTTTACTAAAGAATTGGCAAATTCTTTTTTGTTTTCATCAGGTACTTCATCTGCCTCAAATACTGTATCGTATTGTATTAAAGATGGAGATAGTTCTTTGAAGTTGTTTTTGTTTGTGTGTCTTATTATCAATTCAGATATTTTTATTTTTATTTTTTTTAGTTTTAGTAAATCAGCTTCGGTTGCCAATGAATCACTTGTTGTTAATGTCTTTTCTACAAAATCAAAGGTATCGGATATTTTTTGGGTAAATTTACTGTCGATCTTTGTTTTTGGAAAAGTGTCTATTTGATGACCTAATTTGTTTAATGATTCTAATGCATTTTCATATAATGCTTTATTTTCTAGTTGCTTTAATTCTGATGGGTTTAGATCTGAGAATATTTCATCTTTTGATATTGATGATTCTAATGATGAGGTGTCTATGTTTTGTTTCAATAACCTCTCTGCTTCTGATTTACCTGCATTTGTTCTATATCTCTGCTCAGCAAATTTATTATACATTGCTATAAATATAGCCAAAGATTCTCTATCTGATTGATCTAGGGCTTCCACTTCTTCAGAAACAGATTGTGGATTCTCGGCATATTGTAAGAGTAAATCCCTTTTATTTTCCATCAATGAAAGTAAATTATTAATACTGTCTAAGTTTTGTTTTTCATGCCAATAACCCGTACCTATTCTTTAAAATAATGTTTGTCTTATTATTTAATATATAATTGGTGCGTATA
>CAYZIG010000025.1:0-1342 GCA_964478465.1 uncultured Candidatus Saccharibacteria bacterium
CACACAATATCAGTATCCCCTTGAGCCACCAAAGTACCTGATGCCATAGCTTTAACAGGTGTACCTATTTTTACGCCAAAATCTACACCGTTATGAGAACCTGATTTGTACAAACGTTTAGATGCATTGGTAACACCAAATTGTTGAGTTATTCGCACATCGTCAACCGGCCAGTCAAGAGGTGATGAACCTGCTCTTGGTATCGATTTTGGATCCAATATATATTTCAATTTATTTTCATAATCAAACATCTCTTTTTCAAAAGCTTCTTTTTGTTTTTTTCTATCAGCCAACATTTTTTTGTATATACTTTCTTGATTTTTAGTTATATCAAGCTCTTTTTTTTGCTCAGCCTTTACTATATTTAAAGAAGTTTGTTTAGTCTTTAATATAGCTTTCTCTTTTTCTAATGCCTCTTTTTTTATTTGCTCTTCAGTTTTATCACTTTCTAAAGCTTTCTTTATTTGCACAACCTCTTTTACGCTTTCCTGTATTTTCTCTTGTATTATTTGGAGAAATTCTATATCTTTTATGGAAGCTAGAATATTTTTATCGGCTAAAAAATTTTCCACTATACTTGTTCCATCTAATAGATGTTGATTATACAGACTTTCTCTTATACCCTGCCTGAGTCTAAGCATCTTTTCTTCATTACCTGTTATCTGTGTTGAAATTTTATTTATCTCTAGATTTGTCTTATCTATAGACACCTGACTTTTTCTAATATCTGCATCTATTGATTTGACCTGACTATCAAGTGTTTTTATATAATTACTCAAAGTTTGAGCAGCCTTAGAGGTCTTATCAGCAAGGTCTGAATATGTTTTAATCTCTTCTTCAAGTTTCTTGATCAATTGGGCTCTCTCATTAATCTTGGCTTGTAACTCAGCAGAAGTTTCTTCTGCATATATATATGTTGAATTACTTATTATTGATACTAATACAAGAATCATCAATAAAAAAAATCTGTGACTTTTAACAATCATATATTGTATTATATCACAGATTTTCTTATCAACGACGTAGGGCGAGAGAAATAAAAGTGTTTCCACTTTTGTTTCCAAACCGAGGAGTTAAAGATGACATCTATTTTCTTCTTATTATTTTTGGTTTACCACCATAAGAATCTAATTCTATCTCGACTTTATCACCTACGTATATACGTATACGATTATATTTCATTTTACCACTCATATAGGCAATCAAAACATTATCATCTTCAAGCTGTACACGAAAATGAGTATCTGGCAAAGCCTCTATAACTGTTCCGATTAGGACTATTTTATCTTGATTTGACATATAGAGAGTATGGTAGCATAAAAATATGCTTTAGAATAGGGTT
>CAYZIG010000025.1:1442-4922 GCA_964478465.1 uncultured Candidatus Saccharibacteria bacterium
ACTTCAATCACCTCTCCTGTCTGTCTATTTTTTATTTCAACCACATTCTTAGATAAACCTTTATCACCTACTATAATCTGTATTGGCATACCATACAGATCTGCATCAAATAATTTTGATCCTGGACTGATATTATTTCTATCATCAAATAACACTTCGTATTTATCTTTTAACTCATTATAAATATTTTCAGCTACACTGAAAGTGTTATCACCATCTTCTTTATGTAAGGACACAACTTCTATATGATATGGTGCAATATTTTTTGGCCATATAAGACCTTTATCATCAGCATATTTTTCAACTATAACACCCATGACTCTAGTTATACCAACACCATAAGAACCAAGTATGACAGGCTTTTTATTACCCTCCTTATCCATAAAGTTTAAACCCATTTGTTCACATTTATCGGGTCCAAAAGAGAAAATATTTCCAACCTCAGCAGTAACATGTTTTTCTAATTTACTTTTATCCACAGATTCATCTATAGCCTCTTCGTTGTAGACGATATTATTCTCTCTATCAATATAAATAATATCCTCCCCCGCATCACATATAGTTTGAAATTCATGAGATACATTTTTAGTAAATACACCACCAGTTGCAACTGTAACATAAGTATCTTTTCCCAGACCGCATCTATTATAAATATTTTTATAAGCCTCTATCATACTATTATAAAAATCTTCATGTTTTTTTTCATCTTCAGAAAAAGAATATAAATCCTTCATCAAAAATTCTCTTCCGCGCATAATACCACTCTTAGCACGAAGTTCATTACGAAGTTTTGTTTGAAATTGATAAACATATATAGGAAGCTCTTTATATGAGTTTATAAAATTCTTCATCATTTCTGTTATAGGTTCCTCATGAGACCAACCAAAACCAACTTCTGTACCGTTTTTTAACTGACTTTTAAACCATATATCTACAGTTTCATCATTCCAACGTCCTGTTTGTTCCCAAGTTTCTTTTTTCTGAAGAGAAGACATTATCATCTCCTGTCCATTAACTTTATTCATCTCATCTCTAACTATAGACTTTATATTTTCTAAAACCTTTAAACCAAAAGGTAGATATGCATAAACGCCAGCCATTTCTTTATGAACATAACCGGCTTTTATAAGAATCTGAGCGTTTTTAGCCAACTCATCTTTAGGATACTCTTTACGAGTTTTGGTGAAAATATTTGTATGTCTCATGAAGTTGATAATATCATAAAAACTACTTAACCTCTACACTTATATGATCCTCATCAGAAACCTTACTCATCCAAAATGGTGAATATTTTATATCCATTTCCATATTCTTAGCTATTTCACTCTTAATCTTTTTCATTGTCTCTTTAGAAAAACCTTTAAACACTGAAGCCGCTTTATCCTTTTTAATACGTGGTGTTATTTCTAGAGTTAAATTTTTAAATGACATCGGTAAACCTGTCTCAGGAGATAAAATCATTTCATAATCATTTATATTGATTTCATACTCTATTAAATCAGTTATAGGAGTAAACACTTTTATATAATCTTGTATTAGTTTACTGTTATTAATCAAAGCTCTCTCAAAATCTTTTTTATCTATTACAACCAATGCACTTTGATTTATACTTTGATCATAAACATAACTTTTTTTAAGTGGTATAAAATTTTCTGGTATTAAAGATAAGATATCATCATTTGGAACATTTTTATTATCAGTAGTAGTTGCAATAGCAGTATTAGTATCTTGTTCAGTTGAACCTGTATAATCAATTGCATAAAATTTATCATAGGCTGACGTGCCCTTCAAACCTATAACCTTATATTGATTCTTAACAGTCGATATATCATTATTAGATGATGGTTTTACATTTGTTTTTCCTTGTAAATAATATGTTTCGCCAGCAACATCAAATCTGGTATTTTCTCTAAGTGGCATATCTGCACCTGTATTATTTATGAAAACAACTTTCTTTGGAGCTGATTGACTGGTTGTTGTTGCATTCAAAATAAAATAATCCGCAACTAAAGTCGTAGAGGTAGATTCTTCTTCAATCGGAGCAAATATATTCCTATTTTTATTTTCATTGGCATATATCAAATTATATGACAAAGTTGTACTAGCATTTGAGTTTTTCTCAGATAATATCATAGATATATTATCCTTAACCTCAAGAATAATAGTTTTTGAAGTAAATGATATATATGTGTTGTTATTAAATACTGAATAATAAACTATAGATAGAATCACTATAGTTGATATCAAAAATATCAAAGGTAATTTACTCTTTTTGTCTTTGCCATCTATAGTATGATAGATTTCTTTGTTTACAAAGGCAGGTTCTTTTTTTAATATACGTACCTCATTATCACCACGACTACGTTTATTTATAAAGCTATTTTTTTTAGGTGGTACTATATCTGAATACATAATTATATTTTAATTTAAAATATTTTTTTAGTAAATATGTTTAATTCATTTGTTAATAATCGATCTAACATATAGCCATCAGATTTTAGATTGTCAGATAAAATAAAACCTAAAGTATACAGAGAATTTTCATCCAAACTATATATATTAACCTTTATATTTTTGACCAGAAATTCATTATCTATATCATCCACGAAATTTCTCATTTGAATTTTTATAAATTCCAAACTTATATTAATTTGCTCATCTATCTTTATTTTAATATCAGAAGATAAATCATTCCAAATAGTATCTTTAGATGTTGCTTTAGATTTTAATATTTTATCTAAAATAACATCATCTATATGTAAAGATTCTTTTAACTTATTTTTTATATTTACACAACCACATGGTATGAAAAATGTAGAGATAATTTTCTTATTATGTATATAAGTTAAATCTAAATTATTATCCTCTATCACCACTCTTAATTCATTTGGTTCAGAATTATTAAAGTTTAAATCATTAATAAATGAATAGATAGAGTCTATTTCTATTTTATGTAAGTGAAAAATGGTTTCTAAAGTATTTTTTAATTTACTTAGAAAATTGGCTGAGGAATATATACTTAAGTATTGTATATGTATATTTTGAGCTATTTGATTATTGATATTATCGACATTGTAACCATTTAAAGTTATATTAAAAACATTATTTCTTATTATTGATAGATTTTCATGCTCTTTATGAACAATAAGATTATTAATAAAATTTTGATTTATAGCTTGTTTTTTCTCGAGATTTTTTTCTAGATTTATAATCTCATATATACACCATGGATTAGTTAATATAACCTTTATATTTGAAATATTTCTCTTATTATTTTTATATAAATCAGTATTTATATAATCTTGACATATATCTTTACAAACATAGATGACGCGATTTTCATAATCAATATTTGATTCATTTTCTATATGAGAAACTTTTTGTACACCTAAAAGAGTGTATGTATCATTTTCAAATGAATACATATTTATTGCATATGGTTTGATAAGAAAAACTATTTGCATTGAGTATATTATAGCA
>CAYZIG010000025.1:5022-10339 GCA_964478465.1 uncultured Candidatus Saccharibacteria bacterium
ATTCATTTCGTCATTTTTGACTCGTCAGTAAAAGCACACACTTTTATATGAATAAGAGTTTCAAGGTTAACTCATAACCTAATGGGCTTACCACTATTCATACCAAAACCTCATGGAGCCTTGATAATACAACTCAGCTTCATAGGCCGGAAACCTCAAGCTGTGACCACACATGTGGCTAATTGGGCCACCTTCGTCCAGTCGGCTTTCAAGGATTTCAACACTAGGGAGATTTCCGCCTCCATACCTTAAGCGTTGTAAAAAGAATTTCTTTTCCCTGTCGAGCATATGTTGAAGATAACCAACACCTCTATCTGCTATCTTATTTTTTTTCAAAATTTCAATAGCAGCTTGAGGGTCGTTAAAGAAAGAAGCAATTTCAACAATCATATTTTCAATGTTTTTGGTCATAGTTAGAAAATTTCTTAAATAAAAAATCTTTTAACTATGACCATTTTCTGTTTCGTCATTTCTGACTCATCAGGCGAAGTACACACTTCGCGACAGTGTCGGAGGAGCGCATATGGCAGCTACCACTCCGGCGGTTTATCTAAAACCTGCTGAAAAGTTTTGTGACATATTGCAAACACATTAGGTCTCCCTCACATAGGAACCATCTCGCCTCTTCGGCTGATGAGTTCGAGAGTTAAATTGTTTACATAACGCATTTGTCACCTATACGCTCATAGTTTGTTGTCCTATGAGTGGTTTTTGCATTATAGCCGCATCATTGAAAACTGGAACTGTTCCAATTTACCAACTAGCCCACAATGTGCCCTGTTCATATATCTGTCGTACCCAAATCAAGTTTTTAAGATTGTGCACCATGCACAACCATCACTCAAAATGGTACTAGCTATATGCCGGCTTTGAGACCAACAACTCAAAAAAAGTTGAGATGATATACAAGATACCTGACTTAGTCCACTGTTTTCAACACGCCAATGCGCACCGACAGAAAACAGAGGCGGACAAGCCATTAGAGATCGTAGCTGGTGCCACACCTCGTATGCGTTCTGGGGTCTCAACAACACTCCCTGCGCAAAACTGAACTCTAATATTTAAGTGCAATTTTGCACAAGG
Source organism: uncultured Candidatus Saccharibacteria bacterium (assembly GCA_964478465.1). GTDB lineage: Bacteria > Patescibacteriota > Minisyncoccia > Phycocordibacterales > CAIZLB01 > CAIZLB01. The sequence goes on from CAYZIG010000025.1 coordinate 6,106, forward strand.
AGTGTTTTTCTCTTTTAAAAATTTCTCTGTTTCGTCATTTCTGACTCATCAGGCGAAGTACACACTTCGCGACAGAGGGCGGACTTGTTTAAGGTCCGCAATTTATGGATTAGGTATCTTACGACAGCTATTCCTTCTGTTCACAGGGAGGTTGTTTCCACCCCGGTCCACCACCTCACGGTATGAACAGAACCCGAGCTTAGCCCTTACGGACGGCAGCTGCGGACGAACTCGCGATAATCCTCGATGGACATCACGAGCCCGTTGACCATTACGTAGGTCATTGGTTCTTATTTGCATTTTGATGCACAGTGTTGAAGTTCTGGATATTGTATATGTAGATTGGTGGAGGCGTGGGGATTTGAACCCCAGTCCGCAACTTGCATTACGTCGATACCTTTCGCCCCCTTCCAGATCTATTCCTCTTTCGAGGACTCCTCGCTCCCATAAGAGCTATAGCCCCAGGAATAATCCTGATGAGTTTTGAGGAGCTCCAGATCCGACTCGTGAAGTTCCTCAAACAAGTGTTCGATGACACCTCGGGAAAGCTTCACATCCTGACGAAGCTCAAGGATATAACCCCAGAGAGCAAGAAGGATGATGGTGAGGATGGCGATAATGACTTTGGCGGTGGTGTTCATGGCGGTGGTGGTGTTGGTGGTTGTTGGTTTGGTTTGCATGCAATCTATAAACAAGTAATTATTTACAAATTGCATGCAACAAACTTTTTTAAAAGTTCAATTTCTTCTGTTTCGTCATTTCTGACTCATCAGGCGAAGTACACACTTCGCGACAGAGGGCGGATTGAACACCAATCCGGTTTTTTGGGTTCCAAAGTGTTTTCTCACTTCTGGGAGTTTTTAACTCCTAGTTTTGCCACCAAACAACTTGCGGATGAGTAACCACCCAACTCCTACCATGATGGCTAATTGTAGGAGCATAACTAATAGGGGTCCGAAGGCCTCCCAGAAGTTATTCCAACATAGTGCTATCAGAGATCGCACCGAAGTGGGGTCAATAATTCCCCACATCACTGCAGCGCATAGAGCTGTAGTGAGAGCACGGTTCGCATTGCCGAACAGATACCCTAGGATTCGCATGATATATGTTGTCATGGTTTATTGTATTGTTTTTTGAAAGTTTTCTGTTTCGGATCTTTTGATCCATCATCAGCGAGAGTACACATTCTCGGACAGAAACGGAGGAGCGCATATGGCAGCTACCACTCCGGCGGTTTATCTAAAACCTGCTAAAAAAGGACTTGCCTTAGCGAGAGAAAAAGTCCAGTTTTCCCTCAAGGTAGGCTGTTATTCGATCCGCATCCCTCTTGCAAACCCAATCCTCAATCGGACCTGCTGAACCAGCCGGCTCGCGCCTATACCCAGACGGTGAAGCTGGACACTGATGACTAACCACCCATCGACTCATATCATCAAAGCCTATACGCTTGGCGACATAAGAAAGATCGGATTGCCAATCACAACAACAGCATGGTGACCCTCCACCGTAGCGAGATTTGTACCAACTCCACATGGACCCAGGATCCCGGTGATATACACCACTTTGACGGATGACATAGTAAGTAGCGCTTCTTAGGACAGACTTAGCTAAATCATTCTCGCCGACAAGGTGGAGCTGAGTAGCAAGACTACAGCAGAAAGATTGAACTTCACCGATATTCGGCAAACACTTCTGGGTGTCCCCAGAGGTGAATAGCACCGTTTCAGGCATGATGTTCTGGAGATTACCCGCGATTTCTTTCAGGATTTCGGTATTGATTATTTGCATGTTTTTTATTTGTTTAGTGTGCTTGACGTTTATTATACATATCTTGATTTATTTGTCAAGCATTTTTGACATAATATCTTATTTTATATTAAATATCCTTATTTTATATACATATTTATGTTATTAATATATGACTTATCCACATATAATTTGACATATAAAACACTATATTGTTAATAATATTTGACATTTAAACTCAAACCTGCTAATATACAGAACATGTAATAAGGAATGGGCTAGGTGGCTCAAACCACGTGAAAACGTAAAGTTATTGCTATCCAACCTTAACTAGAAAGGAGGCTACTATGGGAGACGCACGGTAAACCCCCGCGCGGAAACCCTGTCCTGGCTCTACCCATAGGGTCCAGGACAGGGTGGAAACCCGGGCACAAACCATGTGTCTTAGCTGACTTGAAGGAAAAGATTGGATTCTCGTACTAAAAACTAAACCGGAAAGGAGTACATTGTGAACGATGCCGGAACTGGTAAGTAGGAGGCTACTGGTATAAAACAGCCTGCGCCTCATCATAAAAAAACATTTTGAACCATCGCGATCTAACCGTCAAAATTGTTCAAAATCAAAAAGGTCTGGCGACCTCACAAGTTGCCAGACCTAATTTTTTTATCCTATTTTTTATCAATTATGTAATTCACCAAACTCTTCAATGACTCAGCTAAATCTTTATTTTTTATCAACATTGTCGTTGGATTACCTCTAAGGTTTGATACCCGAACCTCATCTCCTACTACTCCAATATCACAATATATAGGATATTTTTTTTCATCTATTCTTTGTCTTGTGGACATATTATCTGGTTCCATTTCCCCTTTAAGATAAGTATATATAGCTTTAGATTTTAATTTTTTAACATCTTTTCTAATCTTAAAAACATTTTCTATATCAGAATTTGCAAACATATCATCTAATAAATCTTTGGAATATATAGCATAGCTAAAACCATCATCACTATCATTTTCAAAAGATCTAATAGCAGCACTCAATGCACCCTCCTTACCTTCATATATTTTAACCACAGGCCTCTCACCTGATTCCCTTTGTACAGTTCTAAGTTTTGGTATAAGATCCTTAACTCTTTCTGATCTTTCCTCGAACATGAGTTTTTGCTTATCAACAAAAGTAGAAAGTCTTTCTGGAGACTCGGCGGCAAATCTAATTTTTTTATCCACCTTAACTTCTGAAACCAAACCCTTGCCCATCAATGATTCTAATACTGGATAAATAGTAGTCCTATTTATCTTAGTTTTTTTAGATAGGTCGACAACAGAATCATTATCCACTGACAATAAAGCTAAATAAACAGCTGATTCTTTATCATTTAGACCTAAGTCTTGTAATTCTTTTTCAAACATATATTTGATTATATAGATAAATATGTTGTTTAACAAGATTAATCCTATATCTCCAAATAACTCTTAGTAATCACCTCATCTTTATTCAACCCCAATTTTTCTAATACTTTATTAACTTTTTCATTATCTAGATTATTATTGGACAATCTAATCTCTAAAAATGTTCCAATATATTTATCTACACCATCGTCAGATATTTCTTTAACATTATCCACGGTAAATACTATGTTATCTAAAACATATAATGTTCTTTGCTTTTTGATTGTTCTAACTTTATCCCCATAAATACCAAGAAATTTATCTTCTGTATCTTTATCAATCTCGAATTCAAATTTTGGTCTTTGTCTAACTTCAGAATCTTTTCTAGGACCTTTATATGTCAAAACTCTTTTATCACCTTCTTCTCGTATTCTTAATGATTCACCTGTTTTACTTAAGTCTCTATCTTTTGGATTATAATATCTATCTATTTGAGTCGCTGAAGCCAATCTTTCTGCACCTATTTTTCTAAATAATTCATAATCAACAGTTAATAAGTTAAATTTAACTTGTAATTCTTCGGCGTTGGCTCTGTCAGCTTCGATATTCGGATTATATTCATTACTTATAACTATATCTGCATTTTTAGCTGTACTTTGTACATATTTTTCATGCATAGGTTCAACTATTTCTGAAAAATAACTTAATATGTCCTCTGGTCTTTGACCTGTTCTTTCTACATCTCTAAGTAGTCTTCTCAAGATTCTACCGTGTGTACCAATATCAACAAAAGCTCTTATATCGGCTTCTGATACAAGTTCATCATTTAAAGCAAATAATCCTTCCACTATAATTATTCTTTTCGGTTTAACTTCTTCAGTACTTATGGCTTCACCTTCTTTAAAACTATATACCGGTTTTTGTATAGATTTTCCAGATCTTAACACTGCTATATGTTCTTTAACCAGAGGAATATTTATAACTTCAGGTTGATCAAAATTTAACACATTACCTTTTGCCGCTTCTTCGGCCATATATGTGCGACCTCGATAATAGTCATCCATAGAAAATATCATCGCATCATCACCGAACATAT
>CAYZIG010000026.1:0-6465 GCA_964478465.1 uncultured Candidatus Saccharibacteria bacterium
TATAATAGATTCGAATTAAAACTTGTTTATGTAATATATATAAAGTATACTCGTTTATATCAATACGGGGATGACCGGATTCGATATATAGAACTTTGACATGTATGCGTAATAGAGTATTCTCAAATCTCTTAAAACTTTGAGGAATCTTAAGTGCACAAGCACAAAAAGCTGTTGTATCGCCTTTCGCGTTCAACATGTCTTTCGCAACAGCTAGAGCATAACCTCTGGTAGCGCATCTTACTTTTATCTACTTTGTGTAAAGGATAGGGTGTAATATAACAAAGTTGGATTAAGGTTGGTAATCTTGATCCTTAATCGAGATACAAGATTATATTATATGATGTTTCGATATATATTTTGAGTCATATAATGAATTTTAAAAATATATCTATATTACGTAGATTTACATGTTTAAACTATATAGACGTGGGTTCGACTCCCACCATCTCCACATAACAGGAATAACCCGCAAGGGTTATTTTCTATAACAACAAAAAACCACCCTCGCAGGTGGTTTTTTGTTTAGATTATTTTTCTTTTATAGTTGAGTTTACACGACAGATAACAGAGTTTGTTAGTGGTGTAACAAGACTGCCACCAGAACAGGTTAATACATATTTTTGATTTGATTCCAAACCTTCAACACGAACATTACCATTACCAGATCCACTTGCGGGATCAAGATCTATATTTTTTAGATCGTTACCGACCACACCGCCAGCTTTCCATCCAGACAACGAACAGGTTGTACCTGAAGGCATGTTTGCGATATCCCAGTTTATAGTACATGCACCGTTTTTGTTTAAAGAAACTTTTGGTTGTTTAGTTAGATTAATAGTAGGCGGTTGAGTTGTTGGAGGATTACCTGGGTTACATGTTGGATCAACCTGAGGATCACACACAGGTGGAGTGTTATCAATACTACATGAAGCATTAGCTGTTTGATTTGTTGTAAGATCTTGTAATGTTACAGATATTGATTGAACAGTGTTTGTTTTTGGGACTGTATACACATAAGAAGTTGTTTTGGCTAATGTTGTAGACACACCATTATTTGTATATTTAATATTACCTACGGCATTTTTAGCTGTTACTGTAAATATAGTATTAGAAGAATCAGATTTAGCAATACAAGTTGATGATAAACTACAATGTGCCAAATCATTAACAACTCTTCCTGTTTCTACACCATTTTGCCTTGTTACATAATCACTACCCTCACACACTGAAACAGGAATTGTTGGTGTACAAGTTGAACCATCATAATACGGAATCCAAGTACCTGTAGACCTATCTATTGAACAAACAGTTGCGGATTGACAAAAAGGTAAACTATTCAAAAAAGGTGCTATAAAACTATATTTTCCACCATCAATAGGAGGATTATTTTCATCAGGCCAACCATCAGAATCAACTTTAGTTTGATACTGAATTTGACCAGGTCTTGCACTTTTGGTGTCATAGCGGTATGCATTTGTAACAGTAACACCTGTTGTTGAGTTATAAGTTGAATCTCTAGTTATGGTTGGATCATAACAAGTTGCATCTTGCACCATACCAACCTCTATTAAATCATAACCATTAGTCCACGAATCTGTGTCCTCCCCTCTATTATCTAATCTGAAAGTAATATTACAATTTCCATCATATTTCATACCTGGAACATTCTCTTTTTTTGTACCATAGTAATACAGATTTTTCCTGGCCCAGGTACGAAAATCATCATCACTTAAACCTTGAGCTTTTTTAATATCATAAGCCTCTCTATATATTTTATTCTCAGCGGTACCAAATTTAAATTTAAATATAGGATATTTTATCATCCACCATGAACTTTCTTGTTTCATTAAGGCATAAAAATTTTCACCAACAGGTTTGTTGGATGAAGTATACCCCAACAAACTACATATATCTACACTTTTATCATGCCATGATGATCTATTTGTGCCATCAATATTTGTAATAGGTGGAAAATAAACAGATCCGGCAATATATGTATTTCTGAGATCCTCATCTGCTAAACAATTTTGTCTATTAAGTAAATCACCTTTACTTTCAAATACATCACCATTAACAACTCTTGACTTACAAACACTAGGTGTTAGATAACCTACTTCAACAACTCTAGTTGCGCCATATTCAGAGTTACTATCCGGACCATCAAAATAACTATAAACATTAACAATACAACCACCGTTATAATCAGCTTTATTAACATTCCTTTTACCAGAACCTAATTCATCAAATGTTCCAGCACTGGTTGTTGATGCAACAGAAACACCTTTAGTAAATTTAAAAATATGAAATCTCTTATTTTCCCAAGAAGAACCCTCTGAACTAGAAATAACATAAAAATTATCACCACTTACAAAAGTCTTTGCGATTTGATTACATACATTAACAGATGCTTTAGCTGCATTATTTGCACCATCAGCATTTTTGGTACCAGAGGTTATATTTAAAACCTTACCTGATGAAAAATATTTCCTAGCTCTAACATCGTTCTGTGTACAAGAATCACTAAGAGATCTCTTGCATGCATATTTTTTCCACATCCACTCAGTAGATGCATCACAAACACTATCAGGGTTAGGTTTAGGACCACAAACTTCAATATCAGTAAGAGCTAAAGCTGTTCTAAAACCAATTAAAGTTATAGATGTCATTAACAATAACATTACTACAGCCAATATTTTTTCTTTCCTTTTTTTCAATAACATAAATATTATTATTAATAATAATATTAATATGGTTAATATCATATAATATATGTATTTATTACTTGATTTTAAAACATCAACATCTTTGACAGTAGACAATAAAACTGATCCATCTTTATCTATAATCTCAACCTTCAACTGAGCCTTGCCTGTTAAATCTTTTAGTAAATCTATTTTTTCATTTATAGATATAACACCCTCTGTGTACATAACTTTATTTATCTCTTTTTTAAACAACTCTTTTTGATCTTGAGATAGTGTTACGACAACCTTATATGTCTCATCTGTATTCAGAGTAGAGGTGTAACCAATATTAGCCAAGACATTTGCATCCTCTATCATTATATTTGAGTTAGTAAAATTATATGGAGAATTAGAAACGATAAAAGGGTGTTCTACGGATATATTTTTATAATTTGATGAATTAATAACAACTTTATATTCACCACCTTCTATATTTAGAGGTATTTTTATATTTATTTTATTGTTTATATAAGATACGGTAGTAAAGAAATTTTTATTTAAATCTAAATATTTTTCAAAAGCATCAGTTTGTGTATCAGGAGCCTTTGTTTTAGGACTTGAAGCTGACCAGACAATTTTATTTTGTTTATTTAAAATTTCGATATTTAATTTCGGTTCAATGTTTTCATAATCATCCTTAAGACCACCAGTTATATCTATATACAAGTTGGACCCTTTAACTAAATTAATCTTATTATCAACTTGTATAAAAGAATCTGATTTGACTTCTACACCATCTTTAACAGACAGAATTAATTCATCTGCTTTTATAGAATTATTTATAAAAATAGTTAATAATAAAACAAAATATAAAAATGTTTTTTTCATATATATATTTTATATTAAATATTTTTTAAATACCAGTTATAATCCTGTCTTGTTCGTTGTTACCATATTCAAAAAATATTTCTATATCAGCAATCAGATTTTCATCTGCAACGATATTAGGCCATTCTATAAAAATTAAGTTATTTTTTTCTTTTAAATATTCATCAAATTTTATTTTTTTTAAATCTTCAAAAGAATTCAATCTGTATGCATCTATGTGTATCAATTTTTTAAAATCCAATATATTGAAATCGTATTTTTTTAATATGACAAAGGTTGGACTGTGTATTTCTACATTAAGACCTAAATATTCACATAATTTTTTGGTAAAAGTGGTTTTTCCTGAACCAAGATCACCGGATAAAAACACCACCGTGGCTCTATCTTGATTTCTCTTTTCTTTAAGTTTTTGAATAAAATTATCAAATATATTAATATCCATATATACACAATAAACAAAAATACCCCATTTAACAAGGGTATTTTTGTGTTAAAAACATTTTATAATTATTAGATTATATATTTTCAGATATTAGTCTTTTTCTTGCTTGATATACAAATGTAGCAACCGCAGCAAGTATAAGAGTCATTGCTATAATCATGTAATGTATGAAGTTTAATGATAAACCTGTTGCTGGTAAGTCGTTTAGATAAACTCCTGATACAGGTGTACCTGATGTAAGTCTTTGTGTAAATACCCCTGATACAGGTGTACCTGTTGGTACATATGATGAATATGATGATCCATAATAGTTATTTACATAAGTATTTGCATAAAATGTAACCTCACATGTTCTTGTAACAGTCTCTTGACCTGATCTTATAGTAACAGTTATGTTTTTTGTACCTGGTGTATAAGATGTAAATGAAGTAGCTGAACCTGTTGTATAGTTGATATCACCACTCCAAACATATGTATAGTCACCTACTCCACCTGAAGCATAGGCTGTAGCTGTGACAGTTTGTCCAACTCTAGGGTTTGTAGGAACAACAGTACAATAACCTGAAAGGTTAACATGTGATGGGTTGTAAACAACAGCATTACCACCTGGGTTTGTATAAACATAAACGTTATTATTATTAATATTATTATTTATATTTGTACTTGAAGCAGAAGCTGTGGCTGTAGAAGTGTTAGTATTTGTATTTGTTGATGTAACTTTATTGTTATTCTTCACTGAAGTGTTTGAATATGAAGGTGTTGCATAACTACCACCGCTTGAATAGTATCCGCCGTATGATGGAACATATGATGATGAATATGAAGGGTATGTATAACCATATGAACTATATGATGGATATGAGTATCCTGATGAATATGAAGGACGGTATGATGATACACCTGATGAGTATGTAGGTGTGTATGAGTAACTTGTATATGATACAGGTTGTGAATAACTACCTGAACCATAATTCCAACCACCTAGAGAATATCCACCATAGTTATTATCACCTCCAGCGGAAGCCACTACAGGAACCATAAATACAGCAAATATTGCAATAAATACTAGTTTTTTGATTTGTGTGTTTGTTTTTAACATAGTGTATATATATTAGCATACTTGATATATTTTGTCAAGCATTTATACGAAAATGAATATGTTAATAAATAACTTAAAAACCTTATAAAATAAAGATGGTTTGGTGTTTTTAACACCAAACCATTGGAAAACTGAGGGTTATTTAGGGATTACTCCCATACAACTTCGACCATGTCACCCTCTGAGACAAGGTTATATAACTGTTTCGAGGCAAAAATACCGATTCTTACACAACCACCAGATTTGGTAAGTAGATTTCCAGCGTGGATAGCCAGTTTCCTACCTGGTTTATCAATGAAGATGGCGTTTGGCATCCTAACACCTTTGGAATTCTCATAGTCGGCTTTTTTCTGCCAAACAGTGGTTTTTCCTTGGTTTGGTTGACCACCTTCAGAATCACGCAGAGCAGATGATTGACAACGAATGTGTCCAACAAGGTCTTGATCTTGAATCAAGTCAATATACCCAGAACCATCTTGTTTTAGGACAACCCTCAAAGAAAGCTTATTTTTCAAGGCTTCTGACCATATCCATGAAGAGTTGGTGTTGCCAATCTCTTTATAAATCTGATTTAGAGGTCCATCAACCTTCCAAAGAAGTTCAGCTCCGGAACCGGCGGCATCGAGTAGAGGTTGAATCTTGGACTTATTAACAGTTTTGATATTTGAGAGGATAACTTCATCGGTAGCCTTTTTGTTGAAGTCTTTTCCTGAAAACTGAACATCAACAAGTTGACCACTAAAGGTTGAAAATGTTACCTCAGCAAAACACGATGCTCCAACAATAAGGATGAAAAAGAAGACAACAAGTGAGATAATCTGATGTTTTTTCATAAGTTTTTTAAGTGTTTAACTATCATAGTCTATCATACAACACATACAAAGTCAAGTATTGTATGACACAAAACCTTTATAATATAAAGAAAAAACCCCGTTTTCACGGGGCCGGGCAGGAATTTAACCCACCCTAAGGTTTCAGCGAATACCAGATCGATATTCCATAACCTTGAAGCAACCAGGTTGTCCTGGTTGACCAGGACTAAGGTTGTAGCCGTTGGCAGCCAGTTTTTGCCTAGCAATCTCGGTAACCCGAGAAACCGACGGCCAAGTCGGCTTACCGCCAGACTCGAACGACTGCGCGTACTCGAATCCAACCTGATTGGCTGTTGCTTGCTCAGCACGATCAACTGCCTCCTGCGGTGCATCAGCACCGAGCTTCACAAAAGCCCGGAGGGTTGTAGTGTGAGCTTGTTTGGTATAACCGGTGATATACCGCTCCTCACCACCCCGTTGCAAACCGTTGTAGAACCCATTTGGGTCCTCACGATAAGGTTGTGGTGGCCGGCTATT
>CAYZIG010000026.1:6565-9544 GCA_964478465.1 uncultured Candidatus Saccharibacteria bacterium
GTAAAAGTCAATACTACACAACAACTTAATAATAAAGACAAAACAACCACACTTCCCTAAAAACAAATAAACATTTACAATAAACACATGAATGTAATTTTTGATGAAGAGAAAAAAAATCAACAACTAAAACAAATGAAGCAAGACGAGGATGAGAGACTTGTTATGATGTTGTCTGATAAATATTCTATACCATACATCAATCTATCTACTGTATCTATAAACACAGATGCTTTACGTTTACTTGATCAAACAGAAGCAAAAAAATCAGAGTGTGTGATATTTGATATAGTTGGAAAAAAAATACATCTAGCTTTATATAATCCCACAAACACATCTATAGAAGAAACCGTTGATGGTTTAAAAAGAAAAGGATATGAAGTTATTTTTCATATGACTTCAAAAAACAGTCTTGAAAAAGCTTATGGTTTATATAAAGATTTATCTTTTGCTGTTGAGACAGAGGCGGGTTCTTTGGATATTTCTGATAATGAAATAGAGCAACTTGTTGAAAAAACAGAAAACCTTGATGATGTTAAGGTTTTTATAAATGAGGCATTGCAAGAAAAAAAGAGTCATAAGCTTTCAAAATTATTAGCTGTGATAATGGCCGGAGGTTTGGCTACAAAAGCATCAGATGTACACATAGAAGCAGAAGATAGTTATGCAAAACTTAGATACAGAATAGACGGTGTTCTCATTGAAGCAACACAGTTTGATATAGACACATATCATTCTTTATTATCAAGACTTAAACTTTTAGCTGGATTAAAACTCAATATAAAAGACAGTTCACAGGATGGGCGTTTTACTATAAAAATTTATACAAATGATATAGAGATTCGTGTGTCTTCAATACCAGGATCATATGGTGAATCTGTTGTTATGCGTATACTGAACCCTAAATCAATAGCATCAGGTTTGGAGGAATTGGGTTTTAGTAAAAAACTATACGATATAGCAATAAAAGAAATAAATAGACCAAACGGTATGATACTTTTAACCGGTCCAACAGGTTCTGGTAAAACCACAACACTATATGCTTTTTTAAAGAAAACAATGTCCCCTGAATATAAAATAATAACAATAGAAGATCCTGTTGAATATCATTTACCTGGTATAGTACAAACCCAAGTTGATGAAAAAAAAGGTTACACATTTGGTGAAGGATTAAGGTCTATTGTTAGACAAGATCCAGATATAATTCTTGTGGGAGAAATTCGTGATAGTGAGACAGCACAAACAGCTATACAAGCATCATTAACTGGTCACCTAGTGTTTTCAACACTACATACCAATAACGCAGCTGGAACATTTATAAGACTTATAGATTTAGGTGCTGATCCAAAAACATTAACATCATCACTTCATCTTGCTATAGCACAAAGACTTGTAAGAACTCTTTGTCCTAAATGTAAACAACTAAAAGATATTAATGAAAAACAAAAACAAATACTAGAAGAAACAATAAACTCACTTGATGGTTATGAAGAGAGATCAGAGATAACAGAGTTACCAAAACAACTTTATGCTGCAATAGGTTGTAAGGAATGCAACAACACAGGTTATAAAGGTCGTATAGGTGTACACGAAGGAATATTAGCAACAGAAAAGATAGAGCAAGTTGTATCTTCTAATCCAAGTGAAAGGGAAATAAAAGAGGCTGCACTTGATCAAAAACTTTTAACAATGAAACAAGATGGGGTATTAAAAATTTTGAAAGGAATAACCACATTAGATGAATTAGAGAGAATCGTTGATATATATTAAAAAAAAATTTTAGTCAATTGACTAATAAATAAATAAAACATATCATAAAAAAAGAATAGCTCCTTAAATCTCCAAGCAAAACTTCTTTCGTTAAGAAAGAAGCTCAATGTATTTTCAAGGATAGCCCCAGGAATATAGCAAAGCTATACACCAAAGCGTCCTCTAGAGTACACCAAAAACCCAGGGGGTTTATTGCTTGGAGACTTAAAAAGCTATTACATATTTATCAAACAACTAAAACAAGTATAGCATATTGCTATCACCATGTCAAGCGACCTAAATATTAACAAAAATAAGGCTCCTGAGGATAAGGTTTTAGATCAAACACTGAGACCGTCTTCTTTTGATGAATATATAGGTCAAGAAAATATAAAAAATAATCTTAAAATATTATTACAGGCCGCAAAGGGTAGAAATCATGCACCGGAACACATACTCTTTTATGGTTCTCCAGGACTAGGAAAAACAACTTTGGCACATCTCATAGCCAAAGAATTGGGTGTACAGATGAAAATAACATCTGGTCCAGCAATAGAGAGAGTTGGTGATCTTGCCTCTATATTAACCAATCTTTCACCTGGAGATATTTTATTTATTGATGAAATACACAGACTCAACAAAGCAGTAGAGGAAATACTCTATCCAGCGATGGAATCAGGACAAATGGATATTATAGTTGGTAAAGGACCAGCAGCGAGAACCATACAACTTGATTTACCACCTTTTACATTAATAGCTGCAACAACAAGAGTAGCAATGATATCTTCCCCTCTAAGATCACGTTTTTCTGGTGGTGTCTTTAAGTTAGAATTTTATACAAATGAAGAGATACAAAAAATTGTTGAGAGGTCTGCAAATATTTTATATATTAGACTTGATAAAAATGCGGCTAAGTATATATCAGAAAGAAGTAGAAAAACCCCAAGAACAGCAAACTATTTGTTAAAACGCTGTCGTGATCTTGCTCAGGTTTATGAAAAAGATCTTGATGAAGATATTGTAATAGAAGCTCTAAATATGATTGGCACAGACAGTGTTGGTTTAAATAAATCAGATATAGATTTACTTGAAACAATAATTAAAAAATATAATGGCGGTCCTGTTGGTTTATCTACTATAGCAGCATCTTTATCAGAAGATGAGGCTACTATTGAAGATTTCAATGAACCATATCTTATACAGTTAGGTTTTTTAGATAGAACACCTCGT
>CAYZIG010000027.1:0-8950 GCA_964478465.1 uncultured Candidatus Saccharibacteria bacterium
TACCTTTTGCTATTTCAAAAACCGATAACGGTGGAGTGGGTATAACTATGGCTGAGAAAGTCTATTCTCCTGAAGAGATATCAGCGATGATACTTACAAAACTTAAAAATGACGCTGAAGCTCGTATAGGCGAAAAGATAACAGAGGCTGTTATTACAGTTCCTGCATATTTCAATGATGCACAAAGACAAGCCACAAAAGATGCAGGTCGTATAGCAGGTCTTGATGTAAAACGTATTATAAATGAACCTACAGCTGCAGCTCTTGCATATGGGTTCAACAAAAAAGCTGATGAGAAGATAGCGGTATTCGACTTTGGTGGTGGTACTTTCGATATATCTATACTTGAAGTTGGTGCTGATATAGTTGAAGTAAAATCAACAGATGGAGATGCTCACTTAGGTGGTAAAGATATAGATCAAAAGATTATTCACTGGATTGCCGATGAATTCAAAAAAGAATCAGGTATAGATGTTAGAAATGATCCTCTGGCATTACAAAGACTTGATGAGGCGGCAGAAAAAGCTAAGATAGAGCTTTCATCAGCTGTTGAAACAGAGATAAACATTCCTTTCATAACTTCAGATGCCACAGGTCCAAAACATCTTGTTTTGAAAATGACTCGTGCAAAACTTGAAGAACTTGCAGATGAGTTTATTACAAGGGCTATACAGATAACAAAAAGAGCTATAGAGGCGTCACCATTTAAGATAGCTGATATACAAGAGGTTATATTGGTTGGTGGTCAAACTCGTATGCCAAAGATCAAAGAGGTTGTAAAAGAGCTGTTTGGTCGCGAACCAAATCAATCAATAAACCCAGATGAAGTTGTGGCCCTAGGTGCCGCAGTACAAGGTGGTATATTGGCAGGTGATGTTAAAGACATACTTCTTCTCGATGTTATACCACTTTCACTTGGTATAGAAACTATGGGAGGTGTTGCGACACATCTAGTAGAGAAAAATACAACTATACCAACATCACGTTCACAGGTATTCTCAACAGCAGCTGATAATCAAACATCTGTAGAGATACATATAGTTCAAGGCGAGCGTGCTATGGCCGCTGACAATAAGTCTCTAGGAAGATTTATCTTAGATGGTATTCCACCAGCACCACGCGGTATACCACAAGTAGAAGTCACTTTTGATATAGATGCCAATGGTATCTTAAATGTTAAGGCTAAGGACAAAGCCTCAGGTAAAGAGCAAACTATACGTATAGAGGCAAATACCGGCCTTTCGCAAGATGATATAGAGCGTATGAAAAAGGATGCTGAGATGCATGATGCTGACGATAAAAAGAAGAAAGAGCTTATAGATGCTAGAAATACTGCTGATCAAGCTATATATACAGCAGAAAAAACCATAAGAGAAAATAAAGATAAATTGTCAGCCGAACTTGTATCTTCTGTGGAGACTAAGGTTGGGGCTTTGAGACTTACAAAAGATAAAGACGATGTTAATGCTATAAAAACAGATACAGATGCACTGTCTACTGAACTTGGAAAAGTTCATGATGAGATCTCAAAAGCTGGAGCTGCCCAAAGCGGTCCAGAGGCTGGCCCAAGTCAAGAGGGAGGTCAAGGTGGTGAAAACCATGGTCCTGAGGGTGATATCAAGGATGCGGAGGTGAAGTAGATAATTTAAAAACACTAAAATAAAAAGCTAATTAAAGATAATCCTAAGATTAGTTTTTTATTTTTTCTTTATAAAAATTCAAAACCGTATAATTGATATTATACGGAGATGATTTTGGCCGGACCTTTATGATCCTGGCGTGTGGGACAACCCATTTGTATCTATAGTTTATCAAAATATACATTACTGTCAAATGTCAACAAAAAACCATTAAAAAATATGCTAAAATACTACCCATATGTGTGGAATATCTGGCTTCATAAATTATCAAAACCCTCAAGATAAAGAGCTTTTAAAGAGGTCTTTAGATATCATCACTCATCGCGGACCAGATGACGAAGGTGCTTTTTATGCTGATACATTTTCTATGGGTATGAGACGTTTATCCATCATTGATATAGCTGCAGGCAAGCAGCCTATATCAAACGAGGATGATACTGTCACAGTTGTCTTTAATGGTGAAATATATAATCATCTTGAACTTCGTGCCGAACTTACACATAAAGGTCATATTTTTAAAACTCATAGTGATACAGAAGTTCTAGTTCATGGATATGAAGAGTGGGGAGCATCTTTACCACAAAGGCTTCGCGGTATGTTCGCATTTTCTATATATGATAAGAAAGATGATAAATTATTTATTGTCCGTGATAACTTTGGTATAAAACCACTCTATTATCATTTACAAGATAATAAAATAACTTCTTTTGCTTCAGAAATAAAATCTATACTTGAAGATAAAAATATAAAAAAAGAGATAAATAAATCATATATATATGATTTTGTTTCTTTTCAATATAATCCAAATTCAGAGACATTTTTCAAAAATATTTTCAAATTATCACCTGGTCATTATTTAGAGATAGATTTAAAAACAGGTGTATATAATATATCTAAATATTGGCAATGGGATTTCAAATCCAAAGAACATAGAGCTACAGATTATGAAAAAACCAGATTAGATATTAAAGATGTTTTAATTGATTCTGTAAAACATCATATGATTGCAGATGTGCCTGTAGCCTCTTTTTTGTCATCAGGGGTTGATTCATCGATTATAGCCTTGCTGGCTCAGAAAGAGATGAGAAATCAAAGTCTAAACCTTAAAACATTTACTATAGGTTTTAAAGATATAGATTCAGAAATAAAAGATGTTAAAGAATATGCTGATTTTTTAAAGACTGATCATAAAGAAATAATTGTTACTTTTGATGATTATTTTGATTCTTTAAAGAAATGTGTTTGGCACTTTGATGAGCCTATAGCTGATCCTTCTGCTATATCTCTTTATTTATTGTCCCGTGAAGTTTCCAAAGAAGTTAAAGTTGTTATGTCAGGTGAGGGAGCTGATGAACTTTTTGGTGGTTATGGAATATATGAAGAACCACATAATAGATATATACAACTTATATCTCATCAACCGGAATGGTTTAAAAAATATTTTTTGAGACCTATGCTCGCTATAGTTAACTTTAAGGTAAAATTATTTCCATTTTTAGAAAATTTTCCGGGCATATCATTTTTGAATAGAGCATTAACTCCTGTACAGAATAGATATATAGGTAACGCTTATATTTTCAAAGAAAAAGAAAAAGAAGAATTATTTAAGGGTTATAAAAGTCAAGACTTGACATCAAAATTAGACTTACAAAATAAGGATATTTCTAAGTTGTCAGAATCAGAATATATGCAATTTGTCGATATTCATAATTGGATGAGAGGGGATATACTTCAAAAAGCTGATAAGATGACTATGGCAAATTCATTAGAGTTACGTGTTCCTTTTTTGGATATAGAGGTATCTAAAGTCGCTGAAACTTTGATAGATGATTGGAAATATAAAAATGGTATCACTAAGAAAATATTACGTGAGGCTTTTGTTTATGATATACCTAAGAAAACTAAAGATAGACCTAAACTTGGTTTTCCGACTCCATGGCATATATGGCTTCAAAAAGATTCTGATAAAGTAAAGTCAATTATTTTAGAAAATGAACTTATAAAAAACATTTGCAATATTAATTATATAGAGAAATTGTTTAGTTCAAATAAATTAAAAGATAAATTTGTTGGCAGAAGAATATTCACTTTATTAATGCTTGCTCTGTGGTATAATACTTTTATAAATGATGAAAAATAATTTTCAACAAAATAAACAGAAAGGTTTTCTTGAATTGATTGTTATTGTATTGGTCGCTTTAATTTTACTCAAATTTTTGGATATAGATATAAATGCTATTTTAGCTAAGCAATGGGTTAAAGATTTTATCGCATATACTAAAGATATGTTGATATTGGTTTGGCAGGATTTAGTTGATATATTTAATGCAATTAAAAATAGTAAATAAAAATCGACCCTTAGGGAGTGTTTAGCTCCCCGGGTCGTTTTTTAATCTATGCAGCCTCTTCCTATGTGGGTATGACGATGATTTCGACGGTTATCGTATTCTTCGGTCTTTATCATTTTAGGTCTGGGTTGCAAGGCAATGAAAATATTGGTTTTCGGATGCCAAATATGGGTGGTCCAATAACTCCACACCGTATATCCATTATCTAGGGTTTCTACTGCATAAAGCAAAACCCTCTCAAATGCCACTTGGGAAGGTTGTCTAAGGTCCATATATGGATTATATATTTTTAAACCTTATTTAGCAATGTAAGTATTAAATGTTTCTATCGGTAAACCACCTGTAATACGAGTATGATTTTCTATAATAAATGATGGTGTAGCTTCTATACCAAGATCTAATGCATCTTGTTTGTCTTGAGCTATTTGATCTCTGTATTTAGTATTTTTACTTTCTGCTAAAATCTTTTCATAATCATAACCTAGATCTAATATAAGTTTTTTCAAATATTCATCTTTATCTTTTTTGCCCAATATAGACCACTCTGAAAATTTTTCATAAACTTTATTATGTATTTTTTGATAAGCATCATTACCCAATATTTGTGATGATAAAACTAGGTTAGCTACATCTATAGAAGCTTGACCGTGTATAGGGAATATTTTTCTTGTTAGTATCAATCTTGATCCGTATTTTTCCAATAATGCTTTAGTTATCAATTCACCACTTGTGGCACATGCTGGACATTCATAATCTAAAAATTCTGTTATATGCACAGTTGATGTACTTGTGATATCAACCCCTTTTCCTACGTCTGTAATTTTTGGATTATAATCTCTCGCTATTTTTGTTTTATCTAGATTTAAATCAGTAACTATATATTTTGAATAATCTGTATTTTTTGATTGTCCTTGGAAATTTTTATTTACATAAAATAAACCACCTAATATGACTAATATTGTAAAGACTGTTATAGCTGTTATTATTTTTGTTTCTGTTTGCATTTATTTATTTGAATGAATTTTATCTATTAATGACATTATAATAATGAAAGTAAAACCTAAGAATGACATCATTGGTATACTTAAAAAATTTAAATATTCTACATATTTTGTTGTACATGATATACCTGTACTACAAAAAGCTACTTTGATAAATCCGTAATATAATAGATTGTGATAAAAAGCTATAATCCATCCCAATATTGATATAGGTAGTATATATTGATATATTTTTTCCTCTTTTCTGATTGTAGATATTATTATTATTGGAAATAGGGAATACATGCATATTCTCTGATACCAACATAATACGCATGGTTCATATCCTTTAATATCACTAAAATATAAACTGCCAAATATAGCTAAGATAACTTGGATTAATATTATATTTATTGCATTTTTTTGTATGAATTTAATCATATGTAGATAATTGTATTATTTACTACATAAATAAGACAGTTGACTTTACAAATCGTTGGTTGTAGTATTGGATTCATGCTTCAAGTGTCCGACCGGGGGGTAGGGCCAGGAGCTAAGGGTGGGTGACGTCGTAGTTCAGCACAACGTCTACCCACCCGCTTTTTATTTTCTAAAATGAAACTAAGACTAATATATATAATACTCCGATAAGCATGGCAATAAGGTTTTGTGCCATGTGTTTTTTATTATCACAGTGTGCCTCAGGTAATATATCTGATGTTGAGACATATAATAATATTCCAGCAAATAATCCAAATATTACCGCTATCATTTTATCAGGAAATATAAATATTAAACCTATTATCATACCTAATATTGGTGCCACAGAATCTAAGAATAAAAGTTTTTTTGAATGACTTAAATTTACAGTATTAAAACCATCTGAAAAATCATGTGCAATAACACCGATGGCTATTATTAATCCAAAAGTTGATGATACTCCATATGCTAAACCAATAGCTATACCATCAAATAATGAATGCAATATCAATGCCCAGGCTCCAATTTTTTTTGATGTTAAATGATTATGATGGTCATGATTATCTTCATGATGTCCATGTAATGAGAATATTTTTTCTAATACATGAAAGATAATAAATCCTATTACAACTGACAATAATATATATTGAGAATCATTTAATTCAGTAATTTCTGGTATTATTTCTAAGAATATTAAAGAGAGTAATGTTCCAGCAGTTAAACCGGAAAATATATGTATTAGTTTTTTATATTTAAATGCGACATATCCACCCAATAAAGTTGAACAAAAAGCTAATATCGCTATGTATATTAATGATGACATATAATTAATATATCATAATTATATTCTATTGACTATTTTATAGCTATGTCATATAGTTATCTTGTCAAACACATACAATCAATCATGAATAAGCCTTCAGGTAATTTTTATCCTACATGGCAGGAAGCCGCTCAAGCTGTTAGAAGTCTGGGAATACAAAGCACTAGTGGCTATAAAGCAAATCGTTATCAAGACCCTCGTCTGCCGAGTGATCCTCGAATCATATATAAGGATTTTCCAGGAGCTTCTATATTTTTCTTGGGGGAAGAAAAGGGTCATTCCAGACGGAATTGCAATAACATATATCCTACTTGGCAAGAAGCGGGAAAGGCTGCAGTAATTTTGGGAATAAGATCCTGGACATCATACAGTGATCTGTATCATCATGATCCTAGGCTTCCTTCAAATCCAAGATCTGCATATATAGATTTTCCTGGTATGCAACAATTTTTGGGGCATACACCTCGTCCTTATAGAAGAGTGAAAGATTTGGTCGACCCGTAACAGGGTCGACCCCTTTTTTTTATTTAACAATCTTTTATATACAACTCTATAAATTTTTCATAATTGAAGAAAGATATGTTTTTAAGACTATCCACAGCCGATCTCATATATGTATCTATTCTCGATCTTATAATACTGTGTATATAGTCAGTACTATATTGAGCCCTCATTAGAAAAGTAGCAGGTGTATATATATTATTTAGCATATCATCACACATATCATCTTCATCGTCAGATAATTGTCTGGCATTTAGATAATTTTCAAAAAAAGTTGAAACTTCTATTTCATTGTAATGGTTTTTATTATCACTCAGTAACCATAAGACTATAAGACAATTGATAGATAATCCTATAGATTTTTTATAATTATTATCACATAGATATTTGAAATGATAATGTATATCCGAGATAATTTTGTTATCCAAATAACATGTATTCATTGTATTTATTATTCCATCTATTATATTGACTTTATTTTTATTAAAACCCACTAAATCATGGAAACTATTTGTAGATTTTTGTATCAATATATTTGCCACAGATAAACATATGTTTATGTTTTCTTTCTCTATTTTTTTGTCTCTTATATAATCATATATTGTATAAGCTATTGTTGATTGTAGATTGGCCTTACTTAATATAAATAATTCATTGTCCAAATCTATATAATTATCTTCAAAACAACTATAAAACCAATATGGTAATAGACAAATGGATTTTAAAAACTCTTTATTTTTACTAACAGTATCAAAGATATATCTAACTTGATTCTCTGTACACATTTTTAGTAAATATTCTCTTGTCGATGAATATATTGCGTCAAATAATATATTTTCATGGTTTTTTGTTTGCATAAAAAAATATTAACAAATAGCACATAAAATTCTCATAAAGAAAATATAAATTTTTGATAAAGAATATGTTAAGATATTAATATATGTCACAGTATTATAGCGACGCTATCTTTTGGATAGATGTAGATAAAATAAAACCAAATCCATATCAACCTAGAAGGGATTTTGATCCTACAGCCCTTCAAGATTTATCTGAGTCTATACGTATGTATGGTTTACTTCAACCTATAACTGTTACTCGTGTTGAGACTTTAAAAGAAGATGGCGGGCTAGCTGTTCATTATGAACTTATATCTGGTGAACGTCGTACACGTGCTGCTAAGCTTGCTAATCTGACTCAGATTCCTGCTATTATTCGTGCCAAAGAAGAAGATGCAAGAACAAAATTAGAGTTAGCTATTATAGAAAATATACAAAGAGAAGATTTAAATGTCATAGATAGGGCCAAGGCTTTTCAACAGTTAGTTAAAGAATTTGGTTTTAAACATGCGGAAGTTGCTGAGAAGATGAATAAAAGTAGAGAGTATGTTACAAACAGTATGAGACTTTTGGCTTTACCGGAACATATGTTACAAGCTTTAGGTGAGAAGAGGATAACAGAGGGTCATACACGTCCACTCTTGATGTTGAGTGATAGACCAGAAGAACAAGAGGCTTTGTTCCAAGATATACTTTTGCGTAAGCTTAATGTTCGTGAGTCAGAAATGATTGCTCGTCGTATTGCTAAAGATAGAGCAAGAAAGAAAGAAAAAGATTTGAATCCTGAAATAATAGAGTTTGAACAGAAGTTTAATGAAGTTCTTGGTACAAAAGTTCATATAGAGACAAAAGAACACGGTGGAAAGATTACTATAGATTATTATGATCTCGTAGATCTTAAAAAGATACTTGATAAACTCCAAAATGAGCAAAGTGAAGCTCTTGAGGCCGAACATGATACAAGTAGGGCTGAGGTGTTGGTAAATGAAAATGGGGATACCATAGTGATTGAAGGGAATAAAGATGATGAAAAAGAGGAAGATCAAGAGATATATAGTGTGATGAATTTCTCGGTGTAGTTTTTATCAAATTTGAATAAAAAATAAGTCATTCTTTTTTGAATGACCTTATTTTTTATGAAAATTTTATGCAGTCGCTTTCTTCTGAAAACCTCTAGGTTTCTTCGGTGTGTTCAATATCTCAAGTGCCCGTTCTAATGTAACTGTATAAACATCATCAGTCTTCAATGATCTAAAATCTCCATCACATCCAACATATGGACCAAAACGTCCTTTGTTGGCGATAACCTCTTTATTGTTTGTGGGATTGATACCTAGTGTTC
>CAYZIG010000028.1:0-8537 GCA_964478465.1 uncultured Candidatus Saccharibacteria bacterium
TTTAAATATATGATTTTGTGCAAAATTATCTTCTGGATAGAAGTCTCTTGTACCTTTATAATTTTCAGTTTTAAGCTTTGACATATATAGAATATAACATATTTTTAAATATGTTATAATATCCCAATAATGTTAGATGTAATCTCAATAATTAAAGAATATAGTTATATAGGTATATTTGTGATAGTTTTCTTAGAATGTGGCATATTCTTTTTATTACCAGGTGATAGTTTATTATTTGCTGTTGGATTATTAGCCTCAAGGGGTTATATATCTTTTACTCTTGCTTTAACAACTATAGTTATTGCTGGTATATTAGGAGGTAATGTTGGTTTTTTTCTGGGTAAATATTTAGAACAGATAATGGAATATAGGCATTTAAAAAGATTTTTTCCAAAAGATAAAATAGATAAAGTAAAAATATTTTTTGATACAAATGGAGATAAAGCTATATTGATTTGTCGCTTTATACCTTTTGCGAGAACCTTTACTCCATGGGTGGCAGGTTTTTCTGAAATGAAATTTTCTACTTTCTGGAAATATAACATCATCGGCGGTATTATTTGGGGAATATTTATACCCACTACAGGTTACTTATTTGGAAATAGTTTTCCTGTTTTAGAACATAATGTTAGTTTAATTTCTGTAACCATTGTTATAATAAGTCTTTTACCTTTTATAATTAAATTTTTCAAAAATAAACTCAGAAAGTCTTTATAATTTCTTAATCGAATCTTTATAATTTCTTTTAAATTATTTTAAGTAGTATATGTTTTAATTTTCCTCATGGAAAAAGATAAAAACATATATCAAAAAGACATACATATATTTATTTCAAATCTAATAGAAAAAGCTATTAGTTTGAATGCCTCTGACATACATATAGATCCTAAGGATACTCAAGTATATATACGTATGAGAATATCAGGGTATTTACATGAGAGCGGGTCATTTGATAATGATTTATTAGATTTGTGTATTGGTAAAATAAAAGTATTGGCCAATCTACGTTCTGATATCCATGATAAAGCTCAAGATGGGAGATTTTATTATCTATCAGATAAATATAGTGAAAGGGTAGATATAAGAGTGTCTATAGCACCTACATTTTATGGCGAAAATTGTGTTATGAGAATACTTCGTCCGGATAATAATAAATATAATAATTTTTCCGAATTAGGTATGACTAATAAACAGGTGAAAACATATAAAGAATCACTAAAAAAAACCTCTGGGATGATTATAGTTGCTGGCCCAACAGGATCTGGAAAAACCAGTACTCTATATACAACATTAAAATATTTATCAAAAGAAGATAATGGAAAAAATATAGTGACAATAGAAGACCCTGTCGAATCTGTTATAAAGGGTGTCAGACAAATACAGGTGCAAAATGACAAAGATTTTGGTTTTAAAGATGCTCTAAAGGGGATTCTTAGGCAAGATCCTGATGTGATAATGATAGGTGAGATAAGAGATAAAGAAACAGCTTTGGCGGCTATACAAACAGCCTTAACCGGTCATCTTGTTTTAACAACAATACATGCTCCAAATGCATCTTCTATTATTCCGAGACTTATAGATATGGGTATAGAGCCTTATTTATTATCTTCATCTGTGTCGATGATATTAAGTCAAAGATTAATACGTGTTTTTGATTATGACATTGGTTTATATGGTGATAGAAAAGGAATATTTGAAATAGTGCCCATAGATACAGAGATAAGAGAAATGATACATAACAAAAAGACTCCATATGAAATAGAGCAGTATTTATCATCAAATGGTCACATGCTTATAAGAGATGCTTGTCAGGATATGTATAGTCGACATGTCACAACAAAAGAAGAAATTAATAAAATAGCTTTAGATTTATAATTTATGATTAAGATTAAAAACATTTTATATAGATCAAATTGGTATAAGAAGAATTTTTATTATCTTAGAGCAGGGCAGTCATTGTCTGCTTCGACAAAGATAGCTTCATCTTGCCAAGAGACTTTACAAATACATCATGATATAGATGACGGTTTAAAATTATCTGAAATATTGTCAGATGATTTGTTAAATATATTTTTTAGTCCAACAGAAATCTCCTTTATAAAAGTAGCCGAAAGGACAGGTAATATGGAAAATATTTTTTTAAATCTAAGTGAATTATTAAAATCTCAACATCAACAAAGGCAAAAAATGATAAATGCTTTTATATATCCAATTATTATTTTGTGCATGACATTTTCTTTATTATTAATGATGTTGATTTTTATTATTCCCAAGATCGGTGTATTGTTTAAGGACGTTAAAGATTTACCTATGATAACTAAGATTGTTATGGGAGCGAGTGATCATTTGCTGTCATATTGGTATATTGATTTATTTATATGTTTTGTGATGTCTTTGATTTATGTATTTATGAAAGATCAATCGGCCTTTGTCAGATTTAAAAATAAAATTAGAGATTTTATATTTTCTAAATTTATTTTAATTAAAGATATATATTTATATTGGTATATAGAAAAGTGGTTAAATATTGTTTATATGTCACTTCAATCAAAAGTAACTTTAAAAGATTCTGTAAAATTTGCATATGAATCAATAAATAATGAATCTATTAAGTCTGAATTTGAAAAAATATATTCAAATATAGAGAAGGGTAACACTATAACAAATAGCTTACATTTACTTAATAAAAATATATATAAAAAGATTGAAGAATGGGTATCTATAATAGATTCAGGAGAGAAAACAGGTAAATTAGTAGAAGTATTTGAAATATGCCATTTGAATATAAAAGAAAAATTAGATCACTTATTTGACCGATTTCAAAAAATAATAGAGCCATTACTTATAGTTATCGTAGGGATTGTCGTCATGATTATATGTATTTCAATAATATTACCTATGTATCAATTAACTCAATCATTTCAATAAATAAATATGAAAAATAAAGGTTTTAGTCTAATAGAAATAATAATTGCACTAGCTATATTAGCCATAGTGTTTGTGTTTTCATTTTATTTTATATCTAGCATAAATTTAAATAAAAATTTATCGGAAGAACCTTATTTGTTAAAAGGGTATAATTATGGAGATAAATTCTGCACCTTTAAAAATGACATATCGAATATAAAAATAAACAAGACAATACTTTTAACAAAATATATCCCCATGCACACACCTATAACTAGTATTAATATCTTTGATAAGAATAAATTAATAGTAACTACTAATTCTGCTACAACATCCGATGCTGATATTTTCATATTTAAGATAGATAATAGTACAACAACACCTTATTATGAATTATTATCAAAATATGATACAGGACCTGGTATAAATGATTCAATACTTGTTAACGGTATTTTGTATACTGCCAACACAAGCGTGAATAGTCATATACAAATATTTAACATATCAGGATCAACTTTATCCATGATTTATGATGTACGAATAGATGAACTCCTATCATCATATTCTATACCTAAAAAGATATATATAGATAAAGATAATTTATTTATTGGTACAGAAAAAAATAATTATGGTGGAGAGTTATTTGTATTTCAACTTTTAAATAGATTGCCAAGTAAATTAATAAAAGCAATCGAAATCGGCGGACAGGTTAATAGTTTGTATTCTGATTCGGGGTATTTATATATTGCAAATGCATCAGATATAGAATTATTAATATTAGATAATAATTTTGATCTAATTAATTCATATGATGCACCGTTATCTGCTGGAAATGGTAAATCGGTATTCTATTTATTTCCAAATATATTTTTAGGTCGTACAATATCAAGTTTTGAATTTAATATATTATCATTTAAGAATAATGTTATTAATTTTATTAATAAATATAAGACTAATGGAATTGATTTTATTCAGCCTATAGATAGTTTCATTTTATTGAGTACATCATTACATAAATATCTACAATTTTATGATCATAATTTTATAAGAAAGAAGGAGATTGATTTACCAGACAGGGTGAATGCATATACATGTATAAATCAAGAATTAGTAATAGCAACAATTAATAGTATGCATACTTTCATTTTATGGATAAAATAATCATCTCACATAAAAAAGGAATAAGTTTGATAGAGCTTATAATATATATAAGTATATTTTCAATAATATCTATAATGATTACAGAATCTTTATTTTATATACAAAAAATAATACAAAATAATAATCAAAATTATTATATAAAAAATCAAATTTATAATAATTTGAATATATTACAACAGTATTTACTGTCCAATCGTGCTGAGGTTGTTGATGAGCATATATCCATTTTAGATCGAAATAATAATATAATATTTGAGCAGATATTAGAAGATGGTGAATACAAAAATATATATAATTCAAGATTGCAGTTTAAACCCATGGAAAATATAAAAATAGAGAATATAAAAATAGAATTTACAGAAGAAAATAGACTAATAAGGTATCAAATCTCATATAAAGATCAATATCAAAGAGTTCATGATATGACAGATTACCTCATTGTTATAAATAGAAATATGTGATATAGTCATATATAATTTATGTTGAATTCTTTCGATATTATATACACAACATTGTTGTTTATCGCTATATATGTTCAGGTGTTTTTCTTAATAGTCTTTTTTGAGAATAATGGAGATATAGATAAAAATGATAATGAACAATATACAGATGATCAATACCCATCTGTCACTTTTTTAATACCATGCTGGAATGAGGAAGCTACAGTTATACATACTATAGAATCAGTCTTATCTTTAGATTATCCCAAAGATAAATTTCATATTATAGCCATAGATGATGGTTCAACTGATAATACTTGGAAAAATTTGCAGGCTTATTGTGATCATAATCAGGTTACTTTATTGACTAAAGAGAATGGGGGAAAACATTCAGCATTGAATCATGCTATGAGTTTTCTAAAAACAGAATTAGTTGTATCTTTTGATGCGGATACAAAGATAAATACAGATGCAATGAGAAAGGCAGCTCATTATTTTATTAAAGATAAAAAGCTTATGGCACTTGGAGGTACTGTTCTTATAGATAGACCGAAAACTTTTGTACAAAAGGCTCAGGAAATAGAGTATGAGATATTTTCATTTACTAAAAAGATGTTGGGGTTTGCTGATGCGGTGTTCGTTGTACCTGGAGCTTTTTCTATTTTTAGAAGAGAGGTATTTGATATAGTTGGCGGATATAAAAATGCACATAATTTGGAAGATATAGAGCTTACTATACGTATGCAAAAACATGGTCTGAAAGTGTCGCATGCACATGATGCTATAGTTTGGACAAAGGGTCCTGATACAGTTAAGAAATTATATAAGCAAAGATTACGTTGGAGTTATGGATTTATAATGAATATGCTTGATTATAAGGCGATGTTATTTAATAAAAAATATAAGAACTTTGGAGTATTTACATTACCTATGACCGTATTTACTTATATAATTTTATTATTCGTGTTTTTCTATTCTTTGTATAAATTAATATTATCTATTTGGGAGATTGTGTATAAACTATATTTAGTAGGTCTAGGACGAATAGAATTGCCAACCTTTGATGCTTTCTTTATAAATACAAAAATATATGTGATCATGGCCATGTTCTTGTATGTATCTGTAATATTTCAATATTTTGTAGGTAGAAAAATATCCAAAGTAAAAAAAGTAAATATATGGAATGCTCCATATTTTCTGTTGATGTTCTCTGTGCTGGCACCTATATGGGTTATAAAATCAATATATAACAGTGTAACAAGGAGAAAAGTTCTTTGGAGATAAGGGAATAGCCTTAATTTTAAAAATAAGTTAAACTAAAATTAATATGAATAAAAAAAGATATATATATACATTTATAATAACTTTAGCCATATTTTTCTTTTCTATATGGTTGAGTAATACTTTTAATGATAAGAAAGTTCAATCATTACGTGACCTAGAAAGTCGTATCAATTTAGATATATTGTCAGTAGAAACCAGATTCTCTTTATTGCAAAAGACTTCATGTGAACATGTTGTAAATAATAACAAAGAGAATGAAATAGGTTTTAATGAAGATCTTAATAATGTAGCTCTGAAGATAAAATCACTTGAATATCAATTGGGTTATGAAAATGCTGATGTTATATCTTTAAAAAAATATTATTCACTTCTTCAAATCAAAGATTATCTCTTGGCGAAAGAATTTCATGATAGATGTAAAAAGAGTACAGTTTCAATATTGTATTTCTATGATACTTCATGTGTAGATTGTCAGAAACAGTCAATTATTTTAGATAAGATAATATCAGATTACCCAGAGATAAGAGTTTATTATTTAGATATGGAAACATATAATCCCGCTTTAGATACCTTATCTTCAATATTTAAAATAAAAGAAAGTCCAACATTGGTTATAAATGAGAAAACATACACAGGTTTTCAAGATATAGCTAAGATTGAGTCATATATACCAGAAATAAAAGTTTGGAAAAATGCTAAAAATAAAGCTACAACTACTACTCCTATAAAACCAGCAACATCAACTAGTACAACAAAAATAAAAAGATAAAATATGAGTTTACATCCAATAACACAAGCTGTATATGAATTCACAGAGATATTTAAAGAGCTTGGTTTTATCATGTACAATGGTCCTGAGATAGAGACAGAATGGAAAAATTTTGATGCGTTGAGAGTTGCTAAAGATCATCCGGCTCGTGATGCACAAGATACTTTCTGGTTACCTTCAAAATATCAAAGAGATGGAAATAATATTTTACCTAGAACTCATACATCAGGTGCGCAGATAAAATGTATGAATGAAAATTTACCTCCTATAAAGATAATCTCAGCTGGTAAAGTTTTTAGAAATGAGGCTACAGATGCAACACATGAGGCGGAGTTTCATCAGCTTGAGGGTTTATATATAGATAAAGATGTTGATATGAATGATTTAAAAAATACTTTAACCTTTGCTTTCAAAAAGTTTTTTGGTGATGATATACAAGTTAGATTTAGGGCAAGTTATTTTCCATTTGTTAAGCCAGGATTTGAGGTTGATATATATTGGAAAAATAGATGGTTAGAAGTTTGTGGTGGGGGAATGGTTCATCCAGAAGTTATAGAAAATGGTTTGAAAGATAATGTACAGATGAATAAGGATGAGATAAAAGATTTTAAAGGATTTGCATTTGGTATGGGATTGGAAAGACTCGTGATGTTGAAATATGGTTTAGATGATATAAGGGATCTTTCTACAGGGGATGTGAGATTTTCACGTTGGTTTTAGTAAATCTCCAAAATAAGTTCTGCTATTTTATTGTTCAGATTTAGTAATACGAAAAAATAAATAAAAAAATCGGTGTGAGGCCCAGCCACGAGCCTCACACCTATCCATTATCGCCCTCCAGCGAAATATTTTTGGTTTGAGGACGGGACCATCGGAACTACTGCAAAGTCCTCTGATCCCGTCCAGCAACAACCTATCCGAAGAAAGTGTTACATATTTATTGTATGCCTGTTTGTATGGTTTTGCAAATAAAAAATCCGTCCAACGGAGGAGATTCAGAGTCTCTCCTCTCGTCGGAGCGGGGTTATTTTTCGGCGCGGTTCAGGCGGTGTCGGTCGTGGCGGCCACGGACGACTTGGTGACGGCGGTGAAGCCGTTGATGGGGCGTCCGCGGGGATTTCCGAGGACGCCGATGTGGATAATGGTCTTTTGCATGACGTGGTTTTGTTGTTGGTGTAGGTACACATCAGGTGTTGATTGACCGTCAATGTGCTACATAAATAATTCTACTCCCAGTTATTAAATTTGCAAATAAAAAATGGCCGAGGGCAGGATGGAACCTGTCCCCGACCAAACCATTTTTCTCCTTTGGGCCGTAGCTTAAGGGAGGAGCATAGGTTACTCTGGCCTTGGCGCGCAGTGGTTATTTGATGGTAGTCTTCATGACATAAATAATTCTACACCTACCAAAAAAAATATGCAACAAACCCTCTATTTTCTCGCTCTTTAAACTATGCTAAACTCTAAAATATGCTTATCTCACATAATTGGCTTAAATCATATTATAACAACCCTGAATTAGTACCCACCCCAGAAAAGGTTTGTGATCTATTTACCATGCATGCTTTTGAGATAGAGTTTATGGAGCAAAGAGGTGATGATTACATTTATGACATAAAGATAACTCCTGATCGTGGCCCATATGCACATGGTCTTAGATATGTTGCTTTAGAATTAGCTTTGATCATTCCAGAGCTTGTTATAGATGAACATATACGTTTCGATATAAGAGATGAAGATTTTGATCAAACTAAACTTATCGTTAATAAAGATTTGGTTTCTGAAGATTTAAAAAAACTTTGTCCAGTATATTCATTAACAAAAATAGAAAATGTTAACAATGCAGAATCTCCAGATTGGATAAAGAAAAATCTAACAGCTATAGAACAAAATACAAAATCATTATTGGTTGATTTAACAAATTTTGTTATGTTCGACGTCGGTCAACCTCTACATGTATTTGATGCAGATAA
>CAYZIG010000029.1:0-8158 GCA_964478465.1 uncultured Candidatus Saccharibacteria bacterium
TTTTCAACCGGCATTGGAGGAAGTTCCCCTACTGTTGATGGTTTGTTTTTGATATCTTTTGGTATTGGTGATAGTTTGTTTCTTTTCGATGCATTTATGTGTTTTTGTGCCACATCTTCCTCATCGCCAATATCTAGTTTTCCCGGAGCTTTTGTTTTAATTTCTTTAAATTCTCTTTCATTTTTGAACCAATGTTTATATCCTAGCCACTTCTTTCTATTTTTTTCTACCTTAGAAAACGCTCCTCTTATTTCTTCTATGCCTGCATTTGTATCTATAAGATTATTATATGTTTCTACAGAAGACAGCACTGCTTGATATAGGTCTTGTTTTGTTTGTAATATAGCTATGTCTTCGTTAGATAATTTTGACAAAAGATCAATCTTTTCAAATCTTTCATCATCTTCTTCTGTTTCAAAAGACTCTTCTTTTTCTTCATCTGTTTTAGTCTCGGTGTTGTCAATCACCTCTTTGTTTTCCTCATCTTCATTTTTTGCTTCTGGTTTTTGGCCGAAAACATCTTTTTCACCGTCTAATACTCTACCTAACTTTTTTAACAATTCCTCATCTTTCGTTAGAATATCTAATTTTTTTCTACCATTATCTTTAACACCGACTGCTTTTATATATTTTATAAGTACAGCTATTTCTTCTAGATTTTTATTTATAAATTTTCTTATCTTACCTTTTTTGTGTTTTTTTACACCTCCTTCTGTTGATTCTATTTCTTCTTTAAATTTAAATATTTCATCTTTAATAGAATTATATTCATTAACCTTCTCATTTATTTGTTGATCAAAACCTTGTTTTGTTTGTTCTCTTTTGTTATCAATCTTAATATCTTTTTTCTCTTCCTCTGGTTTTGCTTTTTTTATTTCAAAAATATCTCCTTCTAGTGTTTGTATCAAAGTATCACCTCCGACAAGTTTTATTGATCTTATTTCACTAATTAAATTTTCTATAGAAGCTATACTCTTACTTCGTAAATCTTCATCACCTGTTTCTATAAGTTTTTGTTTTAATTGTTTCAATGCAGCACTTCTATTTTTTAATGCCTCATTTCTTGTTTTTGGATCTACGATGAAACCATAAATAACATCATCGTATTCACTAAGTGACGGTATCTTTAGTTCTTCCAGGTTTTTTACAACCTTTGATTGATTTCCTGTTTTATCTTCGGGTTTGCGTTGCTCTGTCTGAGCAAGCTTTACTTCTAATAATTCTAATAATCTTAAATCTCTCCCTATGATCTTTTGATCAGGTTTTGTAAATTTACTTACATTCAGATTGGTTAAACGAGTTCTTTCTTCTTTTATAAAATCCTCTGCCTCTTTTATTGTCTCTCCAGATATATTGTCTTCACCTAGTTTATTCACCAGTCCTGTTATCTTATCAGATATAGATATATATTTTTCTTTTACGATTTTTTTATCGCTACTCATAAGATCTACAACCTGTGGTTTAGAAATACCCTTCTTATTCGCTGTGTCTGATGCTTGTTCTTGGTTTTCTTGATTAGTAGTACCTTCATCTACTATTGCAGTTCTATCTTCATTTGATGCTGGTTTAACAGTATTATCCACTTTCTTCTTTCGAGTTTTTTTAACTTTATTTAATATACTATTTATTTGTTCTAATTTTGTTTTCCACTCTTTTATGTAAATAGTATCACCGGATTCTGTCTTAAATTCGATAGAATCATCTTCTGCTTTAAGTACCTCCATGGAATTTATTTCTGCTTTCAATCTATTAATTTCTTCTATTAATGAATCATAGTGAAATTTTATCTCATCATTCAATTCGTCAGCTTCTGATGCCTCTGTATATGTTTCTTTAATCATTCTTATTTTATTTAAAAAAATATCAAACTCACCGTTAACCATAAAATTGAATGATTTGTCAATTTTATGTATGTTACCACCATTATTAGGTGCGATTTCTTTTGTCATATTGTAAAAAATTATACCACACGATTTCACTTGATTACAATATCTAGAAGATATACCATATATATGTGCAATGATTTTTATACATAGATATTATATTTACAGATTTGTCCATAGCATCTTTATATAAAAATCATTTATTAGTTTAAGAAAAAGTTATTTTACATAAATCATCAAATTCATTAGTCGGTTTTCTTATATTTTCGGGGTTACTTACAGGTTTTATACAGGTTAATACAAATAGTTCGATTAAGGTTGATGCCAATGATTTAGCATCTGCTGATTATCATATTTTGGATTTAAATAAGAATATTAATCAAACTTTATCATTAAATTATCATAGCAATGATTATTTAAACTCCATCAACCCTTTTATTGCAAACAATAAAAAAACTCTAAACAAACTTAAGAATGTCAACGCTATC
Source organism: uncultured Candidatus Saccharibacteria bacterium (assembly GCA_964478465.1). Taxonomy (GTDB): domain Bacteria; phylum Patescibacteriota; class Minisyncoccia; order Phycocordibacterales; family CAIZLB01; genus CAIZLB01. The sequence continues at coordinate 2,372 of CAYZIG010000029.1, forward strand.
AAGGTTGACCAAAAAACCCTTATAATTAAAGGTTTTAATGAAACTATCGATAACTCTCTTTTAAAGACTATAGATTTGAATATTCAAAATATTAATAATTCAACAGCTACTCCTTTATCAGCATCAGAGACAGGGTCATTTGGTGACGGAATAGTCCCTGTGACCTTAGATATTGATTTAAATGACGGCGTCGTAGAGCTCGATGACTCAAATGCATCTGATATTACTGAATATGAGGTTGTTGCAGGTGATACTTTGAGTACTATTGCTGAAAAATTTAATATAAGTGTTGAAACCATATTATGGGCCAACGATTTAAATTCAAAAAGTAAGATAACTATTGGTCAAAAACTTGTTATTTTACCAGTCTCAGGGCTATCTTATAAAGTTAAAAAAGGTGATACTATTAGCGGTTTAGCTACTAGATTTAATGTTTCAGAAAGAGATATTGTTGATTTTAATCAAACAGAAAATAATAAGCTGATTGTTGGAGAAAACATAATTATTCCAGGTGCTAAGCTAATAAATAAAAATAATAATACAAATACAGGTAAAGATACTAAAAATCCCGGAAAACAAACTGTTTATACTGGAAATATGGCCAGACCAATATCTGGTGGAATAAAAACACAAGGTATACATGGATATAATGGTGTTGATATAGGTGCACCTGTTGGAACATCGGTATTTGCCGCTTTAGACGGTATAGTCACCCTTGTTAGAGGTGGTAGTGGTTGGAATGGTGGTTATGGTAACTATATAGTTATTAAACACACAAACGGAGTACAAACCCTATATGCACACCTTGATAGTATATCTGTATCAGCAGGTCAATCTGTAAATAAGGGTCAGTTTATAGGTAGATCTGGAAATACCGGAAGATCTACAGGACCCCACCTACACTTTGAGGTTCGTGGTGCTAGGAATCCGTTTTAATTAAATCTCTAACAATTCTTATTATATTCTCAATCCTGATTTTATTATCAGGTTTTATTATGTATAGAAATTTTTCCATACACATAAAGAGATCAATTATTTTATCCAAATCTATATTGTTTGTATCTCTTAATTCATCAATTATTTTGTTGTAGAACTCTATTTTTGTGAATTTATTTTTATAATTATTATTTTTATAATCCAATATAAAATTATGTATATTAATATATTCATCAACCGACAATTTATCAATATATACATCTTCATTTATTTTGAACCCAAAAAAACCTTCAGAAATAAGTTTGATCTTGTTTAAGTGTCTTGTTATATTTCTTTGTAGGCATAAACATTTATTGTAACCATCATTGAATATTGAATTTAAATTTTCACAAGGACACGGTGTGTAAAAACATATTACACTAGACTTATTTTTCGTTTTGACATTATATAAAACATTTTTATCTATATTTAATATATTATCAATTATATTAAATCCATATATACTTTTATTTAGTTCATTAATAATATCCGATTCCCTTGTCTGAAAATTTATTATATTGATATAAGGTGAAATATAATCATTTATTAATACATCATCGGCTATGGCAAGATGATTTGATAAATATAAAATATTGTTATTTCTGATAAAAGGCTTATAGAATATGAGGTTTTTGAGAAAATTAAATATTGAAGATTTCTGATTTTTACATATCAATAAATGATTATTTGTACACAATGAGAAAATGACTTTTAAAATATTTTTATCATATTCTATTATTTTTTCGTAACTATTTTTAATTGAAGATTTATTTTTATTTATAAAATTATAATAATCTTTGTTGTCTATTTTATGTATTATTTCTTCCAGTGTATCGGCCGATATAAATTTAAGATTAGAATCTGTTATGATTTTTATCAGATCTAGATTGGTGTTACATATATTATTTATATCCTTATTTGTACAGATAATCAGTTCGATTTTGTTTTCTAGGGCTTGATATATACCGCTTAGAATATTTTGTGTTGATATTATTTTTCCTAATATCGATAGCTCTCCTAATACGATAGAATCTGTATTGATTTGAATCCTATTAGTCTTTTTTAATAGACTTAACGCTATACTTAAATCGTATACATTATCAAAATTTTCAGTATTTTTAGGTAAAATATTTACAGTGATTTTTTTATTATCAGATTTTAGATTCATTATTTTTTGAAATCTAAGAGCTGAATATATTTTATCTTTTGTATCGTTTATATTTTTTTGATTTGACCCAAGTATTGAAAATTTATATAAACCATTAAGTATGGTCGTCTCTATCTCAGCTAGTATGTTTCCTTCTTTTGTTTTTTGTATTGAGTAAATCTTTGTATTATTATCCATATTTAGATAATAATATTTTTATATTAAAATTCCCATAAAGAAATTATAAATATCTATCTAGTGATATTTTCTTTTAATAATCTATCTTTTATATCAATAAATGAAGATTCTCCTGAAGTTATTAATATATATTTGTTGTTTATAAATCCATAAATTATTGATAAATTATCGGAATTTTTTGTATATTTTCTTATATCGTAATTTTTAAGTGTTTTATCTAAAAATACACCTGTATCTGGAGTGGTGGTGGTGGACTCACTGCCTGTAATATTTGCTATGAATATGTCTTTCAAATCAATAGGCATGTATTTCTCCCAAGTTAGCATTGATTTGAAAGCTAAATCAAAGTTATCTATTTTTATTAGTATGTAATTTTCAAATTTTTTATCTTTTATTGAATATAATCCAATAACATAATTATTTACATCTACCGCCCTTATTAATGATTCCTCGCCAGAGTACCTTATTTTTGCAAAGAAGTCATCCAATAATATATTAGTATTTATTGATATGTTGTTTCCAGGGTTTATGTTATTAGAATTTAAAATATCTTTTATCTTATTTAAATTATCTATTATATCTACCCTATTTGACTTTGAAAGATCAACTGACTGTATTATTTCAGAGTTTAATATGTTTTGATTTCTTATAGAGGGCTTATTTTCTGTTGTTGTTGTTGAAACTGCGTCATTTTTTTGTGTATCTTGTTTATCCGATGATATATATACTTTGTATATAAAATAAAAGGCTATTAATAGACCAATTATAAATAATATACCCAATATTATAGATAGGTGTTTTAAATTAAATGAAGGTTTATCACCTTTTTTTTCCATCTCCCCTTTTAAGTCCCTAACCTTTAATTGTTGATTATGATCGGTAACTATCTTTATGATATTTTTACCGTAATTGTTATCTCTGACCGCAGAGGCTAGATCGTTTTCAAGTGTGTGTATTGATGTTAATTTTTGTTCTTCGTTATTCATCTTTTTTATTACTTCTTATTTTTCCTCTTTTTTTATTTATTTTACCATGTATAAGATATCTATTTGGATTTTCTGATAAATCTATAAACTCATCTGCAAATTCTTTGATCATAGATGATGCTGATTTACCAAATCCTATTACCTCTACTCTACAACCAAAAGTTCCTTGTAAATATTGAACTAAATGAACAAAATCACCGTCACCTGATGCTATTATAATAACATCTAACTTAGGTGCCAATCTGATAGCATCTATTGCTAATCCAACATCCCAATCAGCTTTCTTTGAACCGCTACTAAATATCTGTATATCTTTTATCTTTGTTTCTATTCCCATCTTACCTAATGCATCAAAAAAATTTTGTTCTTCTTGTGAGTCCGTGTTGATTACATAAGCTATCGCTCTTATTAGGTTTCTATCTTTCAATGCATCATAAACTATGTTGTTAAAATTTACCTTAGATCTATAAATATTTTTGGCCCCATGGTATAGATTCTGTGTATCTATAAAGATACCTACTCTTTGGCTTTTATGTTTCAGGTTTTCCATGTGATAATTATATATCAATAAATAAAAATAACCCAATTTTAGTGGGTTATTTTTATAATAATATTTAGGTTAATTATTTTGACTTAGAAACTTTAACAGATTTAGCATATCTGTCATCATCTACTTTCTTTAAGTATTTCATATGAGACATTCTCTTTGAGACTAATTTTAAAAGACCTCTTCTAGAACTATTGTCTTTTTTATGTGTCTTTAGATGGTCGGCTAATTGATTTATTCTCTCAGTCAAAACAGCCACTTGTACATCAGATGATCCTGTATCTGTATCATGTAGTTTTGATTTTGATATTATTTTAGTTTTTTTAATCTTAGAAATCATATTTACATATATTAGCATAAAAATAATGTTTATGCAATAGACACATACATTAAAGTTTTTAAGGATAACTTCCCTATAATAAGGGTTTAATCGTATTTTTGATTAGATTATCTTTGTGTGTGTATAGGCCATAAACTATATTGTGCGACATCTTATGTGATATAATTAGAATATGAATATAGGAGATGCTATACGTAATTTTTTAGAATACATAGAAATAGAAAAAGGTAGAAGTTTGAATACTATAGATAATTACAACAGGTATTTGTCTTTTTTTGAAAAATACTTAAACGACAAGGGTATAAAGTTCGTAAAGGACATTAAAAGACAAGATATAAGAGACTTTAGAATGTATCTAAATCGAAAAAAGAACATTAATAATGTAAAAAGTCAAGATGAGTATATAGGAAAAAAGACCCAAAACTATTATCTTATATCAATAAGATCATTTTTAAAATTCTTGCAAAAGAATGAAATCCCGGCAGTTTCACCAGAAACAATAGATTTGGCAAAGATTCCGGAAAGACACATATCTTTTATGACAGATAGGGAATTATCTGATTTATTACAAGCACCTAGACAGGATAAAAATCAAAAAAACCCTTATTTATATAGAGATATCGCAATATTGGAATTGTTGTTTTCTACAGGTCTACGTGTATCAGAATTATGTTCACTTTCAAATGATATAGACCTCAGTCAAGGGGAGATATCTGTCAGAGGTAAAGGGAATAAGGTAAGAGTGGTTTTTCTAACAGAAGATGCCCTCAGGGCTATATGTGAATATAAGACTAAGTATTTAGATAATAACAAGGTTGTTAATGATAAGATGTTTCCTGTGACACCTAGAACCGTAGAAAGGATTATTAAGAAATACGCTATTATGGCCGGTATATCTAAAAAGATTACCCCCCACGTTTTAAGGCACAGTTTTGCTACTAATTTATTGCAGAATGGGGCAGATATAAGATCTGTTCAGGCGATGTTAGGGCATTCAAATATAGCTACAACTCAAATATATACCCATGTTACAGATTCTCATCTAAAAAATATACACAAGAGTTTTCACAAGAAACCTTCAAAATAGTATATCTGCCTACTTTACTTTGTATTTTGTCCTTATTTCTTTTATTTTTGTCTGATTTTCCATATTTTTCTTATCAACCGCATTTTTATTTAATTCATTTAATTGATCCTCGTTTAATTTGAGAAGATCTAACGATATGGATATTAGTTTTTCTCTGGTATTAAGTGTTGGCTCTTCGAGACATTTATCTAATAATATGTTCAATATTTTACCTATAATTGGTCCTGATTTCACGTGTAACTGTTCTATTAGATCATTCCCGTTTATTTTGAGCATAGATACATCTGTAGCATCTGCCATAACCTCTTCTATTATAGACATGTATTTACGCAATCTGTAAGGGTCTTCTTTTGGGCGGCCTGTTCCAACCCTATCACATATTCTAAGATTCATAAGATCCCATATATTATCTTTACCTACATTAGAGATCATTCTCCTAACCGCAGAATGAGTTATCTGTTCTGTATCAGAAAAGAACATGTGCCAACGTACAAGTTTAAGTACCTT
>CAYZIG010000030.1:0-8043 GCA_964478465.1 uncultured Candidatus Saccharibacteria bacterium
CGAAATATTATTATAAATTTTATCTTTATAATAAATACCTTAAAGGTTCAATATTAAAAGATGGATCGGTTATGGATAAAGTGGGTACAGGTAAAATACAATCAATGGTTAAGTCGGGTATAGATTCTTGGGCGTATATTAACAGTCAAATAGTTTATTGGATGACTAGGTCATTAGCTGGTATTATTACCGGGATTTATATTATATCTAATTTTGACATAAAATATGTTCCTTATTTTATTTTAATTTTGATATTTTCATTTACCGCTTATTCTTTGTTTAGAAAATTAAAATTGAGGTATGATAATAATGTTAATGATTTAGATAATGATATCAATAAGGACTATGTGCGTATGATAATGTCTAGACAGGAAATCATCCTGAATGCTAATACAGAAAAAGAAGTTAAAGGAGTTTTATCTTTAGTAAGAAAACAATTAAGAGAAGATAGATTGGGAGCAAAACATGCACTTTTACACGACTTGTCTATATCAGCCACTGTGTCTTTATTACCTTTTGTTGGTGTTTATTGGTTGATAAACTCTATAGAATTAAAACCTATAAACATAGCATTCCTAATATCTTTTATATACTTTACAACTAGATTCATGGAGACAATGTATAATTTTACTTGGGTAGTCGGTGAAATATTTGAGATATATCCAAAGATAAAAACTTTTTGGAAATTTTTAGATGAAACCCCGGATCTAAAAGGATATAATGAGGGTTTGAAATATAAATATATAAATGGAGATGTTGAACTGAAAGATATTGATTTTTCATATGAAAATAAAGAAATATTGAAAAACTTTAGCCTAAAGATACCTGGAAAACAAAAAGTAGCATTCGTTGGACGTTCTGGATCAGGTAAAACAACCATAGTTAAACTGATAAGTGGTTTTATAAGACCTGGTTTTGGCCAAGTTTTGATAGATAATCAAGAGTTATCTGAATTGTCTTTGAGAACTTTTTATAAACACATAGGTTATCTTACTCAAGAACCTATGATTTTTGACGGAACAATTAAGGCCAATCTTCTATACTCATTGAGTGAAAAAGAAATACAAAACATAACCGAGCAAAAAATATTTGAAGTCCTCAAACTCGCAGAATGTGATTTTGTCAAAGACCTCAACACTGAAATAGGTGAAAAAGGTATAAGGCTTTCTGGCGGTGAAAGACAAAGACTTGCTATAGCGAAACTTATGTTAAAAAATCCTGAGATAATTATACTCGATGAACCAACATCAGCATTGGATTCATTTTCAGAAGATGCTATTACAAGGGCTCTTGATAAACTGTTTGAAAATAAAACTGTAATTATCATAGCTCATAGACTTCAAACTGTTAGAAAAGCAGATAAAATATACGTTATAGAAAATGGAAAAATCATAGAAGAAGGTGATCATCATGATTTGAAAGAAAAGGAAGGTCAATATAAGAAGATGTTGGATTTGCAGGTTGGGGAATAAAATTATTTACTCCATTCCGTTTCAGTCCTCGGGTCTACGACCCTGCGAAGAAACTCATTTCATAAATAATTTTAAGCAAAAAAAAGACTATTAAAACCGTAACAAAAAAGCTATAATATACTCATATATGCGGCTAAAATCATTACACATTGTAGGTTATAAATCTTTTGCTAAGAAAACTGATCTAGTTTTTAACACCCCTATAACAGCTATAGTAGGACCAAACGGTTCAGGTAAATCAAATGTAGTTGAAGCTTTTCGTTTCGTATTAGGTGAACAATCACTTCGTTCAATGCGTGGTAAAAAAGGTGAAGATATGATATTTAATGGTGGACGTGATTTGTCAAAAGCTAATCGGGCCTCTGTAAAAATAGTCTTTGATAATAGTTTAATAGAACATAACGGTGAATATAATAGACTCTTTAATACCCATCCATTTGACGAAGTGATCATAGAGAGAGCAGTTAATCGTGACGGTTCAAATGAATACAGTATTAATAATAACTCTGTTAGATTGAGAGATATTATAGAACTTTTAGCTGAAGCTAATATCGGTTCATCAGGTCATCATATTATCTCTCAAGGAGAAGCGGACAGACTTTTATCATCATCTAATAAAGATAGAAAAGAGATGATTGAAGATGCTCTTGGTTTAAAACTTTATCAATATAGAAAAGAGGAATCAGAGAAGAGATTATTAAAAACAAAAGAGCATATGAAAGAAGTGGAATCTTTAAGACGTGAACTTGCTCCTCATATAAGATTCTTGAAGAAACAGATTGAGAAAATAGAAAAGGCCAGAGAAATAAGGGAAGAATTAAAAGGATTATATAAAGAATATTTTGCTTATGAAAAAACCTTTTTAGATAAAGAGATAAAAGAGATAAAAGATAATCGCATAGATCCAGAAAAAGAACTCATTTCTTTAGAAGATAGATTGAAAGAAGTTAGACAAATACTTGATCAAAACAATACAGCTACTGAATTTACCAATGAACTTTTATCTTTGGAAAATCAATTAAAAAATCTGAGATCAGAAAAAGAAAATGCTTCTCGTTCCATGGGTCGTTTTGAAGGTGAAATAGATTATATAAATAGAAATATAGAGAGGCGCAAAAAAGAGTTAGAAAATAAGGATAAAATTGATATAAAAGTTTCTTTCTTTGAAGTAAAAAATCTTATTAATAAAATTAAAACAGTTTTATCTGATATAAAATCTGGTGTATATAAAGATGATAATGAAAGAAAACAAGTTTCTGATGATTTGATAAATGAATGTGAAGCGTATATTAAAAGACAAGATAATACAGAAGAGGTTTATGATTTTAAAAATGAAATAGAAGAAATAAGTAAAATAAAATCTCAAATAAAAGAAATAGAAGAAAAGATTAAAGATTTAAATAATCAAGAATCTGTTATATTAAATAAATATAATGAAACTAAAGATAAAATAGAATCTCATAAAAATGAAAATGTTGAAGCTGAAAAAGATTTGATTAAAATAATGTCAAGACAACATGAATTGCAGTCAACTCTTGACATCTTAAAACAAAGAGAGGTTTCGTATAATGAAAGAAATCAAGAATATGAAAGAGATATGATGGAAGCTACAGCGCTCATTGGTCTTGAAGCTATACGATATGATGATATAGAAATATTAGATCTAGATAAACAGGCTCAACATGATAGGAAATATAAAGTAGAGAAATATAAGATAAGACTTGAGGAGTTAGGTGGTGCAGGAGATGAATCTGTTGTCAGAGAATATACTGATGCCAATGAAAGAGATGAGTTTTTGATCAAAGAGATGGATGATTTAACAAAATCAATGCAGGATCTTGAGCAATTGATAGGAGAGATAATTGTACAGATAAACACAATGTTTGATGATGGTTTACAAAAAATAAATACTCAATTTTCAAGTTTCTTTAAACAAATGTTTGGTGGAGGGGAAGCTAAGCTTATAATCACAGAAGAAAAAAAGAGAAAAAGAAGATCAAATGATAATGAAGATGATATTGATGAGGAAGATATATTAGAAGAGGAGGAAACTGAAAAGGAGATAGGTATAGATGTTTTTGTGTCATTACCACATAAAAAACTTAAAGGACTATCTATGTTGTCTGGTGGAGAAAGAGCGTTGACTTCTATAGCATTACTTTTTGCTATGAGTCAGGTCAATCCACCACCATTTATAATCTTAGATGAGACTGATGCCGCATTGGACGAGGCAAATAGTAGAAGATATGGTGATATGATAGAGTTATTATCTAAACATTCTGAGCTAATACTTGTAACACATAATAGAGAAACTATGAGTAGAGCAGGGGTTTTATATGGTGTAACGATGGCCGGAACAGGATATTCACAATTATTATCTATAGGATTTGATGAGGCGAGTTTGAATGCTAAATAATAAATTTTCATAAAAAATATTGTTTTTATGATTTTTGATTAGGTTATTTCAACTGTTCTGAGGAGTATATTGTATTCCTATTGTATAGAGTTTGCAAACATTGACAAAATTAAAACCCTGGGTGCCAGTGGCAACCCAGAGAGGGGATTGAAAATTCGGAACGAATCATGGAAAATCTACTGAATCGATGTTTATACCGTAAGGTGAATAATAGTCTTGGAATAATTTAAGTCTCACAGAATCATCCACCATTGATTCAATTTTGTGTAAAATGAAAAATTTGTATGATTTATCCTTGATAAGTTGGCCGACATTTTGTTCCAAGGTTCCAGTTCCATTACAACCGCATCCGCTTGGAATTTTTATGTGACTCAATATTGCTGATATCTGACTATCATCTATGTGATATTTGACGATGAATGGTGAATTTTCAGAGAGAGAAACTTTCATGTTCTTCAATTCGCCGTATACTGTAAAAGTTTCTTCGTCTCCATTTAAGAAGGAATGAAATACTCTACCGTTTTGTTTAATCCACAGACCTCTGCTGTCTTTCTTGTAAATGACGCCGGCACCAGGATATTCAACAAAGGAAGTTGAGATTGCAAATAATGTAGCTGATATTATAAAACTGATCAAAGCAACCACAGCAATACTTATAATGAATTGTTGTGTAGATACATCATTTTTAAATCCAGTGGCTACATGTATTTTAGCTTTCTTGTAACCAATAAAAGCAGATAGGCTAATGCCTATAAAAATGATAAAGAAAATGACGATTGCTCCTGTGAAAACGTTCTGGATGGCAAAATTAAAAATCGGGTTCATGACTGTTGTGTTAGTAAGTGTTCAATGTCCACCTGGACCATTAAACAATACTATCCTAAAACTTGAAAGTCAATTGTCTTTAAATCCATATCTATACCACGTAATTTAACCTTTATTTTGTCTCCTAATGTGATTATTTTACCAGAATTTTGAGCTTTAACAGTATATGTTTTTTTATCTACTTCATAAAAATCTTCACCTAAATCTTTTAGTCTTATCAAACCCTCAGCCAGAGATTCTGGTTCTTGTATAAACACTCCAAAATCAGATATACCAGATACATTACAATCAAATTCTTGGCCTATTTTATTTGATAGGAATTCTACTTGTTTATATTTTATACTTGATCTTTCAGCCTCTGCAGCTTTGACTTCTTGATCAGAAGAATGCTTGCAAATATTATCTAGAGTTGATAAATAATTCGGTGATAATTTTCCATGTCTTAATAATTTATCTAATATTCTGTGTACACATAGATCAGGGTAACGTCTGATTGGGGAAGTGAAGTGAGTATAATATTCAAAACCTAGACCAAAGTGGCCGATATTATTTGTTTGATAAACAGCTTTAGCCATAGAACGAAGTGTGGCAGTCTTTATAATAGTTTCAGATGGTAAACCTACAGACTGTTCTAATAGTTTTTGTATGTCACGTGAATGTATTTTTTTATGAGGATGAAAATCAAGACCAAGTGCATGTACAAATATTTGTAACTCTGCTATTTTTTCAGAATCTGGTAAATCATGAACACGATAAACTCCTGGTAATTTTTTATTACCTTCGGCGTTATGAGTGAACATATAAAAGGCTGTTTCTTTGTTCGCTAAAAGCATAAACTCTTCAACTAGATGATTTGTCCAGATTCTATCTTTTTTATAAACTTGTATAGGAAAACCTTTATCATCAAGTTTAAATTTTATTTCATCAGTTTCAAAATCAATAGCCCCAGCTTTTTTTCTTTGGTCGTTCAATATTTTGGCATAATGAGAAAGTTCAAATAATTCAGGAAAATTATTTCTATCATTAGCATCTAATATACCTTGTGCTTCTTCATAACTAAATCTTTTATCAGAATGAATTATAGATTTTGATATTTTTCTATTTACAATATTTCCATGAGTATCCATCTCAAAAACAGTAGAAAATGCATATCTATCCTCATTTGGATTCAATGAACAAAATCCATTTGATAAGATTTCTGGAAGCATGGGTATGGTTCTGTCGACAAGATAGACAGAGAAAGCTCTATCTTGAGCTTCTTGATCAAGTGCATTGCCTGGTCTAACAAAGTGGGATACATCAGCTATGTGTATACCGATTTCAGCATTACCATTTTCTAATTTTCTAAAAGATAATGCATCGTCAAAATCCTTAGCATCTATTGGGTCTATTGTACATGTCCAAACATTTCTCATATCAAGTCTATGAGACAATTCTTCATCAGTAATTTTTCCATATTCTTCTACAGCTTTCTTTGCATCTATTTCTGTTTGAGGATTATGAACTGTATTAAAACCAAAATCTTCAACAATGGCATACATCTCAGCATTGTTTTCGCCTTTATTACCAAAAACTTTTATTATATTTCCATAAAAAGTTCTATCAACTTTTATTTCCATAAACCCTAGATTATTTTCCTTTTTTTCTATTGTGACTTTAGGGTTTTTATTATAATCAATTTTTACTAAAACCTTTTGATTGACCTCAAATTTATTATCGCTATCATTTTTTATTTCAAATACACAATTAAGTTTAGAATTGTCAGGGATGGCAATTATTTTATGATCTAGTACTTCTTTTATAGTAGCTGAAAAATTTTCTTTATATCTTGATATTATGCGGGTTACTTTACCTTCAATTTCACCCCATTTATTTGGATGAGGAAAAGTTTTAACTTCAACCTTATCTTGTGGCAGGGAAGAGTCTATAAAGTTATAAGGTATAGCAATATTTTTGTCTTCTTTTTCGACATCATCGCGTCGTAAAAAACCTTTACCTTTGTTATTTAATATTAAAGTACCTATATAATTATGCATTTTTCTTTATAATAATTTTTTTATATGTTCTATAAGGTTTTGTAAATCAACACATTCTTGAGATAAATTTTTCATATTTCTCACCATTACAGAGTTTTGTAATGCCTCTCGATGTCCTATAAGCAATAGATATGGTACATTTAATCTTTCCGCATGTTGTAATTGGGCTGATATTTTATCTTTAGAAAGATCATGATGTATTAAGATATTAGCATGTCTCATCATGTCTAATAACTTCAATGTTTTAAATCTTGCTTCATTTCCAAGCTGTGCATAGAAGAATTTAACATTTGCATCTTCTATAGGTTTCAATGTGTTGATTGGTTTGATAAATTTTTCTATATGTTTTAAACCATTTATATGAATTGTTATTATAGGTATTTCTTTTTTATTTAATATTTTTTTACCGATTATATCATGACGTCCACCTTTTATAGATATATTGTGTTTAGTTTCACTCAAATTTTTAGCTTCAAATATAACACCACTGTATATGTCTGCATTGTTAAATAGGAAAGGGTTAATTCTAAAGTTAAGTTCTAGATTTTCTAAATATTCTAATATATCTTTGAATTCCAATCTTGATGTCTCGCTCAAATAATCTATAGGGTTAGGTATATTTATATTTTCTTTTTCTCCTTTTTTATTGGTTGAAAGTATTTCTACACCATCAAGTAATCTATATGCTTTATATATATTTTTCTTAGCCGCAGTTAAAATATTTTTAGGTATATATTTATTATTCTTCTTAAAGAAAGTGTTTAATTCTTTGTTGAATTTTTGTACGGATTCTTTGTCTCCAATAAAGTTAATATCAACAACTATCTCTGATTTTTTACCATATATTTCTTCCAATATAGAATATGCTGTCTCTACAGCTATTGCATCATAGATATTTTTCTTCGTACCGATTATGTGATAAACGAAAGAATCGGGAGAATTTGTATAGGCTATGTTAGCAGGGAATGAAAAACCTTCAAACTTTTTTTCAATTATTTGTTTTTGAAAAGATAAAGTATCTATTAAATCTTCCGCTTCATATTTTGATAATAGTTTTTTCTCTAGATTTGTATGTGTTGGTTTGTTGCAATGTCTAAAACCAAAATGTTGAAGTATTTTAAATATCTTTAGGTGATTTGGTATAATACTGTCTATTGTCGGTTTTTTCTCAACTTTTTTTACTATAGTAGTAGTTTTTTTTGTAATAATTACCTTTTTCATATGTTTATTTCTTTATCTTTTATTTTTTATATTCTTTGATACCTGGCAATAAAGACACCTTATTAAAAGGATA
>CAYZIG010000031.1:0-7962 GCA_964478465.1 uncultured Candidatus Saccharibacteria bacterium
TTTATTTTTTATATTCTTTGATACCTGGCAATAAAGACACCTTATTAAAAGGATATAGTCTAAATAATACTCTACCTTGTATCTCATCTTTCGTTATAGGACCCCAATATCTTGAATCATAACTAACATATCTATTGTCACCCATAACAAAATATTCATTGTCTTTTAATTTTACAGTATTTATATCTTTCATACTTGTATAAATAACAAATTTTTCTTCAATGGGTTTATCATTTATATAAGTAACACCGTTTGTTATATTAATTGTATCTCCTGGTGTAGCTATTATTCTTTTTATAAATCTATCCTTGTTTTGTGCTGCTGCTGGTGGGTTGAAAACTATAACATCTCCTTTTTGGGGTTCAGCAAATCTATAAGTTATCTTGTCTACTAATACATAATCATTGTCTTTAAAGGTGTCATCCATGGATGAGCCTGATACACTATGTGGTTCTAATATAAAAACCCTAAAAAGCAGTATTGCGGCCAGAAATATAAAGAAACTGGTCCAAGACATGTCTTTTTTATGGTTTTTAGGCTCTATATTGTCTATTTTACTCATATTTTGCTATATTATATCATATATATGCAATATATAATAGGATTGGGAAATCCAACCAAAAAATACAAAAATACACGTCATAATATCGGTTTAGATATGATGTTTAAACTTGAGGCAGATATAGATAATAATAAGGTTAAATTTATTGACCTCGGTTGTTATATGAATGAATCTGGATCCGCTTTAAAGAAAGTTTTGAAAAATATAAAGGCGGGAAGTGTTAATAAAAATGTTTTAGTGATACAAGATGATCTCGATCAACCTGCTGGTAAGGTTAAGATGACTTTTGGGGGTAACAGTGGTGGGCATAATGGTATAAACTCTATATATAGTATTATGGGTATAAAAGATTATTATAGACTTAAGATCGGTATATCACCTGATGTTAAAGTTCATAAAGATTTTGTGAGTGATTTTGTTTTGGGAAAATTTACTCCAGAGGAGAAGGAGAAGATAAAAGGCTTGTATCCTAAGATATTGGAAGGAGTTAAGTTGTTTGTGAATGGGGAGGTTGATAGGGCGGTTGAGGTGGTCAATAGAAGATAGGTTTTGCAAACGAATGTAAAATAAAAAACTATCCTGGTTGGGGATAGTTTTTTATTTAAATGAGTTTATTACGCTAACTTTAATATCATTCTTTGTTTCTCTGGTTCGAATATACTTATCTTGAATGAGTATGATTTACCGATTTCGATTTTCTCTTTCATCGCTTTTTCGTCACCAAACTCTGATATGTGTATTAGACCTGATACTCCTTCTTCTATAGAAGCTAATGCACCGTGTTTGTTGTATTTTATTACAACACCTGTAACCGCATCATCTTTCTTATATTTTCTAGAAGCTTCTGTCCATGGATTTTCTTTTCTAGCTTTTAGAGATAGAGAAACTTTTCCATCTTTAAAGTCTATAATTCTAGCTTTTACTTGATCACCAACTTTGAACATAGTTCTTGGATCATCTATTAGACCCCAGTCAAGTTCAGAGATGTGGGCTAGACCTTCAAGTTCATCATTGATTTTTATAAATATTCCAAAGTCTACTGTACCTGTAACTACTCCATCAACATCGTCACCAACAGAGTATTTAGCACTCATTTCTGCCATTTTAGCTGCATTACCTTTAGATGTCATACCATTATTTGTAGAGTCATCTATATCTTTTTCTGAGAAAATAAGTTTACTTTCTTTAGCATCAGCTGTAATTATAGATACTGAGATCTTTTTACCTATAAGTTTTTTAAGTTCATCTTGGATTTTATCTTTATTACCATCTTCTACTTTAGGATAATTTTCAGACTTCAATTGTGAAGCAGGTAAGAATCCTTGTATACCTTGCCATGTTATCATAAGACCTCCTTTGTTTGCGTCTTGTATAGCAAGATCAAAATGAGTTTTATCTAACACTGCTTGCTCTGCATCTTTCCAGATAAGAGCTTGTCTAGCTTCTTTAAGTGAAAGTTCTATGTATCCTTCTTTTGTATCAAAACCACATATTTTAGCTGTGATTAAGTCACCAGGATTAACTTTTCTTATGATGTCACGGGCGATAATGAATTCTTTACCGTATATAACACCTGTACCGTATGGTGATAAATCTATGAATAATCTACTTTTATTTAAAGTAATAACTTTACCTTCTATATCGTCACCGATACTTGGTGGATTTACTATATCTTTAAAATTTTCTTCTAATGTTGTTGTCATTTTTTGTTTATATATCTAGGATTGTTCTTATTTTTCAGACAATGATCTTTGAATAAAATAAGGGTTACAATAATAGATTTGTTAATAATATTATTTTACGTGAACCACTTTCTTAACAGAAACTGTATTATCTATGTTGATTTTTCTTTTTGTACCGAAAGAAACTGTTCCTGGTTTAGTTGCAAAGAGAGTATGATCTTTACCCATAGATACATTTGTACCTGGTAATATTCTACTACCTCTTTGTCTCACTATTATTGATCCAGCAGAAGCTTTTTCGCCACCATAAAGTTTAACACCAAGATATTTTGGGTTTGAATCCGTTAAGTTTTTAGCTGATCCAGCGGCTTTTTTGGTTGCCATATTTTTATATTTTCTTTATGAATTTTTTATAATTTTTTTGGAATAATTTTATATTATCTATGATAAAAAGATAATAGCATGAGTATACATGAAATAATACGAAAAATCAATACAGATAAAAGGGAAATTGCTTATTTTAAATGGAAAATGAGGGGTTTGATTTTAGGTATGATTTTATTATTTTTGGTCCAGGTTGGGGTGATTATCTATGTAATTTTATTATTTAAATAAAATGGACCAAATCCTAAGTTTAATAAGTGAATATTATGACATGAAAGATGGTGAGTTTATAGATAATCACGATAGTTTCTTTATTGTGCACGGGGATGAGATTGATGTAAGATTGAAGTATAAGACTATAAAACATATAGTGGAAAAGAGGAAAAAGGATGGGTATAGCTTAGAAAAATTAAAAGTTTTATTTGAGAAGATGTTTGATTTAGTTACTTCTTGGAGTTATGATATTGTTGAAGATAGGAGAAACAACAGCTACGTCCTAATTGAGAAAGAATACAAGGTTCAGGCTTTAATGGTGGCTTTAGATATAAATATTGAAAATGACTCAATACATGTAAAAACCGCTTTCTTTAAGGCGGCCACAAAGACGGAGAAGTTTATAAAGTAAAAAACCCACAAAAGTGAGTTTTTTACGACTGGGAGGACGGAAGACCCCTCCATTGCCACGCGGGCCAGCGGAGCTCCGACTTTCCGCTTTTCAGTATCTGTATTATATATCGAGGTTTATAAATATGCAAATGTAATAAAAAACACCCGCCGGGGACCTGTGATGGTCCCGAGCAGGTGGGGAGAATGGACAGTTTACCAACTGGTGACGCCGGAGGGTATCCATTTGGTAACAAGCCACAGGTGATCATCAGCTCTGATCAAGACCTTGTCACCGGTCTTAATGTCTTTGTAGCTGGTGATTGCTGTACCGCTTTGGCGTATCAGCAACGATTCAGGTCTGTATGACCATTTGACCTTATACAGGTCGCCGTCAAGAGGTTCAGGGGTAGATTCAACGATGACCCCAATAACGGTGTATTGTTTGTTTGGATCGATACCGCTTGGCGGTGGGTAGATCAATAAGAAGGAGATACCAGCGACGGCGATGACTACACACGTCAATATGAGTGATTTAAAAGATTCCATATGTTTAGTCTAAAGGTTGACCTATATATTATATAATACCCATCTCAAAAGTCAAATGGACCATAGAGAAAGGGCGGGTAAGGTAGATTAAAAAACCCTTATTTTACAAGGTATTTATGAGAATTTGTTGACAATATGTGGATAAGTATGTCTTGATAATAAGGTCTTTGACAAGGCTAAATCGAAGTGTTATAACTTGCTTTTCGTATCCAGATATGCTATACTGGTATTACCACTGTAAGAGTGGTTTTTAAATTGTGCAGCATATATTTCGTTTTAGAGGGCTTTCAGTTTTCAGGATTATAGTCTTACATAATCAATCTGGTTGGAGCCATTACAGAAGAGGGTAGATGAAATATATAGATTACAAGTTAAGAAACGCTTATTTTACAAATAACAACAATAGGTTTTGTAGCTTTAATGTCAGGTGCATTTATAAATACAACTGATATTAATACAAATCTAGATCAAAACAATATTATTTCTACTAGTACAGAAATAATCAGTACATCTACAACTAACAAGGTGAACGATGAGATAGAATCAAAAGTCAAAACTTATTTCTCTGATACTCCAATAATGCAGAAAATTGCCTATTGTGAATCTAGAAATAGACAATTTGATACTGATGGTTCTGTAATTAGAGGTGTTGTAAACAGTAAGGATGTTGGTATTTTCCAGATCAATGAGAAATACCACTTATCCGACTCACAAAAGATGGGTATGAATATACACTCTGTTGAAGGTAACATAAAGTATGCTAAGCATCTATATGATACTCAGGGTACAAGACCATGGAACTCATCTAAACCATGTTGGGGTAATGCTGATAAACTAGCATTGAAATAATATCAACAAAAGACATCGCTTAGGCGGTGTTTTTTGTTTTTATGGAAAATAAAAATGCCCCGAGACCTATTGGTCCGGGACGGGGTTGGGGGTGAAATAAAACGCTGAGGATTTATGGGCTTACCTTGTTGATATTTGATGTAAACCAATTGATAGCTTTCTTCCACCATGTGGGTTTGACCGTCATCGGTGCGCCACTACGAGTACCAAAATCGGGTTGTGTAATACGAAGTGATGGTCTCTCATCAATTTTTGGTTGTCTGCGCAGTTTTGCATCCTGCCGTTGCGCAAACTTGCGAGCCCTGGTAAGTTCCTCACGATCGATATTCTTATTGAAACAGCGGATTAGTTTTTCTTTTCCGAGGTTGTATCGATCTTCGACCATCAGGAATTGAATATGTTTCGTCCCGGAAAGGTTTGAAATGAGGAGTGATTCACCCATACGAACCCGAATTATCTTTCCGTCTCCTTGGTGGAGAATCAAATCACAAACGGATTGATGGCTTTTATCTTTACCGTCGTAACGGTTAAGACTAAAGATGCATTTTTTCAAGTCCAATTCGTCGGTCCTCACAAAGAGGTCACCAAAGAAAGGTTTCTTGTTTGAGATAACTTCTCTGGAGACACGGCTTTTGATTTCACCATCTTCAACATAAGGAGTGACAACAATGGTCACAGGGTTATTAGCGCTCATAAGACTTATTTTGGCTGGTATTCTGTAAAAGTCCTCCGAAGGTAATCCTCGTGATTACAATACTTCAAAGAACAACTTATATAGAATACAAGTATTATGTATATATGTCAATGGTATTAACAAATTACCACCCAACAAAATCACTTTCATTTTTACCTTCAACTATAATTCTCTTTATCCCATCCTTATCCATTTTCTTGATCTTAACTCTTTTGCTGTCTTTGTTTATATAAAATATCTCTGGCCAATGTTTATATGCTTGATATTTTCTGTATATATCTTCCATTGATTCTTTATCAGGAAAAACTTCAGCTTCTTTTTTATCTATCATTTTTGTATATGTAGCTTTATTATGATCTTGTTTGGTGAAAGTTATTTTCTTATTTTCGTATTTATCTAAAACATCTTTAAGTATAGAAGCTGATTCTTTGGCTAATACTTCTGATAATTCTAATGTTGAAATAGGCCAAATATTGATATCTATTGTTATCTTTTTTTGTGCAACTACTGGACCATGATCCATTTCTTCATCCATTTGTATTATTGTAATACCGGTATTGTTTTTGTCTGTTAATATAGTGTTTTGTAATGGTGCCGGGCCTCTAAAATCAGGAAGTAGGGAAGGGTGTATGTTTATAAAATCTATAGTTTTTAAATCTAATAATATTTTAGGTAATATCTTTCCGTAATCACATACTACACATATTGTATTTTCATCTATGATTTTTTTAAAATCATTTAAAAAATTTTCATCTTTTAATTTATTGGGTTGTAGAAAAGGGATGTTGTTTTCTATAGCAATCTTTTTTATTGGTCCAGCTTCTATTATCTGATGACGACCGACTGGTTTATCAGGTGATGTTATTATATATGATGGTTTGTGATTATTTTCTAATAAATTTTTCAAAACAGCTTCTCCGAAAAAGCCTGTAGAAAAATATATAAATTTTATTTTTTCATTATTATTCATATATATGATGTGATGGGTCTATATATTCTACATCTTTAGCTTTATCTATAAATAATTCACCTTTAAGATGATCGCATTCATGTTGAAATACATGGGCCAATATACCGCCAGCACCTCTCATTTTTTTTTGACCGTATTCGTCATAATACTCTAAAGTTACATTTGTGTATCTTAAAACTTTGCCGTAAAACCATCTAACCGATAAGCAACCCTCTCCATCAAGCCATTTTTTGGTTTTTGAAGTCTTGATGATTTTAGGGTTTATACAAACTAGATTTTGAAAATTATCTTTTTCTTTAACATTTAAGACTTTTTTCGAAACTATAAATATTTGTAAAGGTATATTTACTTGAGGTGCAGCTAAACCAACACCATCATCTATGGAGTCCAATGTCTCATTCATATCCTTGATTATTTTCTGTATTTTTGATGAAGTTATTTCTTCTACATTGACTAATTCGGCTGATTTATCAAGTATAGGGTCTCCTTTTTCTATTATAGGTAATATACTCATATAGATTGATATTACTATATAAGATTTCTACTATCAACCTCAGTTTTTATATATGTTGGCAATGATTTTAGATAATTAATAATAGGGGATTTTAAAAACTCTTTTTTATTCATCAATATATGTATGGTTGTATTTATTTTTTTTATATCTTTGTAGTATTTTGTATAATTTTTTAAAATATTTTCTATTTGTTCTAAATCTTTTTTGTTTCTATTGCTTTGAGTTGATATTGATATTTGTATGTGAACAGTTTTTGGGGGGAGTTCATAATATTCCAGTTCTTCCAGATTTTCTATTTTTTTAATATTGTTTTTTTCAAGATAATTCCAAAAAGGATTTTCTATATTTCTTGTTTGAATTAATAAGTTATTGTTAAGTTGATTTGAAATTAAAGCTATTTTATCATATATGTATTTTTCCATATTGTATAAAGGGATGGAAAATAATGATTCTAAGGATATTATGGCTATATTATCAAATTTGAAATTTAATCCTATGGCTTGATTTAATAGAAAATCATTACCTATAAATATTTTAGATTTTTCTAATTCTTTTTTTATTTGACCTTTGGTGTGACTATCATTATCGATTTTAACTATTTCAATATCAAATTTATCTTTAATTTCTTTATATACAACTTCTATATTGGCTCCTAAAGTTAATAAATTTTCATTTTGACAAATAGGGCAAGGTGTATCTATAGATATTGATTTATGATTATTTACACAAGAATAAATTCTTTTATCGTTTTTTATATCTATTTCAAGTGATTCACCACAAACTTCGCAACTCATTATATGATGACAATCAGGGCATATTATTTGAGAAGATAATCCTTTTTTAAGTGTATATAAAAATATGTTTTCTTTATTTTTCTCTATTTTGGCTAAAGCTGAAAATAATTCTGGAGATATTATATTTAAAGTTTCTTTGTAGGTTTCTCCGTCTTGATTTTTCTTTCTAATCTTTGTTTTATGTTGTAGATTCTGATCTATTATATATAGATTTTTATTTTTTAAATCTAATCTAGTATTGATTTTATTTAATTGTATCTTTTTTCTATTACAAAATTCTTCAATTATGTATCTATAATCAAATTTTTTGAAAATATGTCTGTAATATTCTGATTCGGCAAAACGTAAATTAATTATCTTT
>CAYZIG010000032.1:0-7803 GCA_964478465.1 uncultured Candidatus Saccharibacteria bacterium
TGGGGTAACGAACGCAACCCTCGTCGTGTGTTATAAGTGTCACACGAGACTGCCCAGCCTAAAGTTCACAAACATCAAAAGTGTTTGCGAGTTCTAGGCTGGGAGGAAGGCGAGGATGACGCCAGGTCCGCATGTCCCTTTGACATCTTGGGCTACACACATAATACAATGGGTACTACAACGCGACGCAATGGGGCGACCCGGAGCAAACCGTTCAAAAGTATCCTCAGTTCGGATTGAAGTCTGCAACTCGACTTCATGAAGCTGGAATCGCTAGTAATCGCGGGTCAGACATACCGCGGTGAATACGTTCTCAAGTCTTGTACTCACCGCCCGTCAACTCAAGGGAGCCAGGAGTACCCGATATCTCACCATGTGTGGGACTACGGTAAGCTTGGTGACAGGGAGTAAGTCGTAACAAGGCACGGGTAGCGGAAGCTGTTCGTGGATTTATTCAAGTGAAAATCGTTTTTAGCTCCTTCGGGGTCTAAAAATCTATAACGGTCGTTACTGAATGTAAGCAATTACTATTCAACAGTACTTATATGCTGTCGTTCATATAAGCGAAGAAGTTCGTAAAACTTTGACACCCTGGAAAGACAAGGACTCAACCAGAACAAAAGAATTTGTTCGATTGATAAATTAAATATAAATTGTGAATATATACAGTGATGTATGTTTTTTTGTTTTGTATAGATTGAGATTTAAAATTTTTTATGTTAAAGTGAATCTACTTTGTTATTGATCAAATGAGTTTTACGGGTGAGATCATCCGCAGGACTTTAGTCCGAGGACTTCTGATCGAACGAAGTAAAACGAATTTGCGCTTGTAGCTCAGTTGGCTAGAGCATTCGACTGATACTCGAAAGGTCCTTGGTTCGAATCCAAGCAGGCGCACAGATTAAAAAATTCTTGATATAAAAGTCAGGAATTTTTTATTTGTTGTGATATAATTTTTATATGAACATGCTGAATCCTAAAATTTTTCAAAATATAAATGATATAGAACAAATACCAATAAGAAAAGGTTTTGGTGAGGGTTTACTTATGGCCGGTGAAGAGAATAAAAATATTGTAGGATTATCTGCCGACTTAACAGAGTCTACTTATATGTATTTATTTAAAGATAGATTTCCTGAAAGATTTATAGAAATAGGTGTGTCAGAACAGAACCTGGCATCAGTGGCTTCTGGTATGGCCGCCATGGATAAGTTGCCGGTTATAACTTCATACGCAATGTTTTCTCCTGGTAGAAATTGGGAACAGATCAGAACAACTATTTGTTACAATGATAGAAAAGTTATTATAGCTGGGTCTCATGCCGGCGTATCTGTTGGACCAGATGGAGGTACTCATCAGGCTATAGAAGATATAGCTTTGATGCGTGTTATACCAAATATGACAGTTATATCTCCATGTGATTATTTTGAAGCTAAGAAAGCTGTGATTTCAGCTGCAAGGTCAAATATTAAGACTCCTGTATATATACGTTTAGCTCGTGAAAAAAGTCCCATTATAACTACAGAAGAAACCCCATTCACAATCGGTAAGGCTAATATACTGTAT
The DNA here is from genome assembly GCA_964478465.1 of uncultured Candidatus Saccharibacteria bacterium. Lineage (GTDB taxonomy): Bacteria > Patescibacteriota > Minisyncoccia > Phycocordibacterales > CAIZLB01 > CAIZLB01. The sequence continues at coordinate 1,567 of CAYZIG010000032.1, forward strand.
CAAACAGATGGTGCAGACAAGTTCGATGTACTTATATGTGCTACAGGATCCTTGAATTATAATGCATTAATTGCTGCTAAAGAATTAGAGACTAAGAATAATAAAAAAGTAGTTGTGATAAATTTTCATACTATTAAGCCACTTGATACAGAAACTCTCTATAAATATATTGAGGTTTCAGATAAAGTTATTACAGTAGAAGAACATCAGATTGCCGGTGGTTTTGGTTCGGCTATTTGTGAAGCGGTATCTGAAAAATATGCAAAAGTTATACATCGCATAGGTGTTAAAGATAGGTTCGGACAATCAGGTAAACCAGAAGAGTTGATAAAGTTTTATAGTATGGATGTTGTAGATATTGTTAATGCTGGGTTATAATATATATCATGGATAATTTAAATTTTGGAAATAATTATAATTCAACATCTTCATCATACTCAAATGTGAGTAGTGGTTCAGGTGAACAAAAATCTTTCATGGTTGAATTTCTTATAAAAAGAGGAATCGTCAAAGATCAAAAAACTGGCAATGCTATATTATTAACTTTTGCATTGTTAATGTTTGCCTTAAGTGGCTATATGATAAAGAATAGTTTATTCCCGTCTCCTGCAACTATTTCTGTCGAAGATTCTTCACCCTCTGCACAGACAGAATAATCTATAGAATTACAATTTTAAATATTATATAACTTTCACCTCCCATCCATTAGGTTTTTTGTTTAAAAATTCCTCGAGGTTTTTTCTATTTAATAATCCTTCTTGGGCTCCTATATATTGGCAAACTGACATTGAATTTATTGATCCCCACATCAAGGCAGTTTTATTATCATAACCTAGAGCTTTAGCAGCACAGAAAGTTGAAGCAAAAGAATCACCGGCGCCAGTTCTCTCGAGTGGAGGTGCTATATCTGGATATATAGGCATATATATAATTTCTCCGTTTTCATCATAAGTGTATGAACCGTTTGGGCCATCAGTTATGATAGGTAATTTAACCCCAAGTTCTTTTATTCCTTTTAATAAATTTTTGATATCTCTATCATTTCCATCAGAATTTAATATTTTTATAGCTTCTTCAACATTACAGAAAAACATATCTGATCTCTGATATATATCTTTAAGATTCATAATACCGAATTTTATTTGAAAAGTTCCAGGTTGAAATATAAGTTTTATATCAGGGTTATCATCTAAATATTTAGCTAAATCTTTGTGAAATTCCAATGTATTTTCACCTAATGAACTTAAATATATATATTTTGGCTTTATTTTACCTTTATTTAATTTATCTGGGATCTGATAATTATATTTTTCATGATTAATTAATATAGTTCTTTCATGATCATACCAAAGCACATAATGATAATTGGATTTTTTATTTTCTTCTTGTGTAAATAAATCAGTGTTAACCCTATTATTCTCTAAAACTTCTTTATTTTTTTGTCCATAATAATCTTTACCTGTATGTGTAAACAGATCAGCTTTTAGGCCTAGTCTTGCAATTGACACAGATGCATTTGCACTATTACCAACACCACATATTTCTTTTACTGATTCGAAAGGTATTTTTTCACCAAATGGAATGCATATGTTTTTATGAGTATGAGAAGAATCTTCTTCTATTTCTGCATTTTTTAGTTTTATAAAAGCATCGGTGACTATATCACCAATACATAAAAAATCTGGTCTTTTTGTGAATATATTCATAATATATATTTTATCATAAATTAATATTTATTTTTTGTATAAAAAATGTAATAATATATCTATATGATTCAAGATAACAATAAAGATATTTTTTTTGAAGAAAATACCATCAGAAATAGATGGGGGTCTGCAAAAAATACATATGGTTTTTTTGATAGATTTATTAAATATCTTATAGATAAAAAGGTTATTAAAAATGAAGATCAGGCCTTATATTTATTTTCTATATTTATAATAATCGCAATCTTGTTGAGTATTGTATTGATTAGAAATTATGTAGGTGTAGAGTCATCCGTTATCGATCCAAATTTATTTAATTAAAATATGAAAAAAAATATGAAAAAAAATAATAATGAAAAAGGTTTTACCTTAATAGAGTTACTTGTAGTTATAGCAGTCATAGGATTATTGAGTTCTATTGTATTAGCTTCATTGTCTTCAGCAAGAGCTAGATCAAGAGATGCTAAGAGAATAGCTGAGATGAGAAGTGTAGAAAGTGCTTTACATCTTTATGCTTTAAATAACAATGGCAATATACCAATGTCTATGTTTAATAATACCCCTCCTATGATTAATGGAAGAATAGATTGTGCCACTGCATATGCTAATACCGACAACTTATATGAGACTTTGATACAAGCTAAGGCATTAAGTTCTAGACCTATAAGGGATTTATCTATGGAAGCAAAAGGTTATTGTTATGTCTATTTGACTGATTATGTGGCAGTTTCAGGTGCTATGTATGATAATGCTGATACAAAGCACAATCTCTTAGCCGGGACTGTTATATCAACTAAATCTAGATCAGGGGTATTTGCCACAGCTTTAGAAACAAGAAAAACATCAGCAGGGTACAATGCTTTTACTGGTATAGATTATGGAGATTCTAATTTTGTTCTAAATGTGAACTTGACTGAAGGTATTGATAATGGCTCAGGTAGTTATGGAGGTTCAGGTTCTAACTAAATTGTCATTTTTAAAAAATAGTGTATACTACTGTCATTATGACACAAACACTAAATGTTCAAGAATTTAATACAAATATAGATATGAATGGCAATATAAAGGCTGTCGTATATGGTCCTGCATACCCATCAACATCTATTATTATCAATAAAAAGGATTTTACTAAACTTTATAAAGAAGCTGGTGAATCAACAGTTGTAACACTTAAAGGTCTAAAAGCTGATCAAGATGTGCTTATACATGATGTACAAAGAGATGTAAGAAATAGTGAAGTGTTACATGTTGATTTTTATGCTGTGCAAAAAGGTCAAAAACTTACAGTTAGTGTACCTCTTGTATTTGTTGGTGTATCAGATGCCGTTAAGAATCATGGTGCTGATTTGATTAAAAATATCTTTGAAGTTGAAGTTGAGGCAGAAGCTAAAGATCTTCCACATGAATTAGAGATAGACTTATCAGTTCTTAAGGAGATAGACGATCATATTAAAGTGTCTGATATAGTTGCACCAAAAGGTGTTGTTGTATTGGGTCATAGTGATGACGTTATAGTTACTGTTTCAAAACATGAAGAAGAAAAAGAAGAGGCCCCAACAGATATTGATATGTCAGCTATAGAAGTTTCAGTAGAGAAAGGAAAGAAAGAGGAAGAAGCAGAATAATAGTATCTGCATAAGATTATAAAATACGAATATGAAAACTCATTCTATTTTTGGAATGAGTTTTTTAATTCGAGTATGAAAATAAGTTAAACCTTTTCATCTAATCTTATTTTTTTATTATAATTTTGCTATAATATACAGATATGAATTTGAGATTAAAGACTTTAATGACAGCAGGCTTTTTTTTGTTGGGTATTTTAAGTATTTCTGTAAAAGCTGATATGGACTGTAATTTACCTGAAAATAGAAGTGCATGTTTAGCCGAACTTGAAAGAACTGAAAGTGAAATAAAGAATTTGAGTAATCAATTATCTGGGCTCAAATCAGAAGGTGCATCTATTGAGCGTGATAAAAAGATACTTGAAAATCAAGCTCAACAGGCCAAACTCAAGATTAAACAGCATGAATTATCTATAGCTACTTTAGGTAAAAATATAAAAACTAAAGAAAATGCCATAGTAGGTTTACAAGAAAGAATAACCAAAAATCAAATAGGTCTTAGAGATGTAGTTAGAAGTGCTTATGAAATAGATAATATTTCAGCAGTAGAAATATTTTTATCAAATCAAAATCTTTCTGATTTTATTAGAGATATAGATGCTTATGGTTTTATAAATACAAAAATACGAGAATCAATAGGTATAATTAATAAAGATAAAAAAGAAGAGGAGGCTGAGAAGAAGGAATTGGATGAAAAAAGATCTAAAGAGTTTGATTCGAAATACGAAGTGGAATTACAAAAGAAAAAGATTGATGCCATAAATGCGGAAAAAGCTAGATTATTAGCATTGAATAAAAAAGAACAATCAAATTATTCTTCTATCATCAGTGACAAACAAGCTAAGGCAAACAAGATACGAAACGCTTTATTCGCTTTGCGTGATTCTGCTTCAATTAAATTTGAAGATGCTGTTAAATATGCTAAAGCGGCAAGTAATCAAACAGGAGTGAGAGCTGCATTTATATTAGCTATATTGCAACAAGAATCAAATCTTGGATCAAATGTAGGATCATGTTATTTGAAAAATGAGAGTGATGGATCAGGTGTGCGTATAAGTAGTGGTGCAGCCGTAAATAATGTTATGAAGCCTACTCGTGATGTTCAACCTTTTCTCTCTATAACTAAAGCTTTAGGTAAAGATCCATTTACAACTAGAGTCTCTTGTCCTCTTGCTTCAGGTGGTTATGGAGGTGCTATGGGTCCTGCCCAATTTATACCTTCAACTTGGCAGTTGTTTGCTGGCCGTATATCTAAGGCAAATGGTGGAGGTACTGCCAATCCTTGGGCTGCAGCAGACGCATTTATGGCCTCATCAATGTATTTATCTGATTTAGGCGCATCATCAGGGTCATATTCTGCAGAGAGAAACGCTGCTTGTCGATATTATTCTGGTCGTGCCTGCGGTTCAAATGGAAATACTTTCTACGGTGACCAAGTTATGCAAAGGGCTATTAAGCTACAAGCTGATATTGATTTAATTCAATAATAATGTTAATATAGCTATCATTATGAAGAAAAATATACATCCAGCTTATTTTCCAAATGCAACCTTCACATGTGCTTGTGGAGCCAAATATACTATAGGTTCAACAAAAGAAACTAACAATGTTGAAATGTGTTCAGCTTGTCATCCATTCTATACAGGTAATGAAAAGATTGTTGACACAGCCGGTCGTGTTGAAAAATTCAAAGCTCGTCAAGCTGCAACTGCAAAAGCAACAAAAAAATCAGCTAAATAACTTTTATAAAGAAGTCTGTTATACTAATGTGTATAGGCTTTTTTATTTTGACAAAATATTACTCTTAAACAATAAAAATTATGGAAGAATTAAATTTAGAAGAATTAAAAAAAGATTTTAAAACTAGTTTTTTTGCTGGTGAGATTGAGAGACTACAAAAAGAAAAAGAGTCTTTGATAGAAATGATGCAAGATCCAGAAATGAAAGAGATGGCAGAAGATGATATGAAAACTGTGGATGTTCAGATAGAAGCTATGGTTCAAAAGATAAATGATATCATTAAAGAAGATGAAATAGCTGATCAATATCCAAATGAAATAGTATTAGAAATACGTGCTGGTGCTGGTGGAGATGAAGCCGCACTTTTTGCTGCTGATTTAGCAAATATGTATATGAATTTTTGCGCATCTCGCGGTTTCCGTGTAGATGTTGTTGATGTATCAGAAAATGGTATAGGTGGATACAAAGAAGCTGTTTATGAGATTAGGGGTTTTGAGGTGTATAGATATTTTAAATATGAAATAGGTACACATCGTATACAGCGTATACCAGAAACAGAAAAATCAGGACGTGTTCATACTTCAACTGCAACAGTTGCTGTCTTACCAATAAGAAAAAAAGTTAAGTTTCAAATAGATCCAGCCGATCTTGAAATGGAGTTTTCTCGTGCCGGTGGAAAAGGGGGGCAAAATGTTAACAAGGTTGAAACTGCGGTGAGACTTATACATAAACCAACAGGTTTAGATGTTCGTTGTACTTCAGAAAGAAGTCAATTAAAAAATAGAGAGAAAGCATTAGCTATTTTACAAGCTAAGATAAGTGAATTGAAAGAGAGAGAAGAAGCTGCTAAGTTTTCATCAGATAAAAAACAACAGCTTGGTACAGGTGATAGATCTGAAAAGATAAGAACATATAATATTCTTCAAGATCGTATAACAGATCATAGACTTAAAGAGTCATGGCATGGAATATCTTTGATGCTTCAAGGTCAAATAGATAAAATGATAAATAGAGTAGTGGAATATTTTGAAAATGGTGGAGAAGCGAGTGTTGATGATGATATGGAATAATTTTTTTATTGTAAAAATAATATAAAAGAGTTAAAATATACCCATATGAATATTAGTTTTAAAAACAAATTAAGTGTATTCACATACATACTGATT
>CAYZIG010000033.1:0-6763 GCA_964478465.1 uncultured Candidatus Saccharibacteria bacterium
ATCAATTAAAAATATAAATTAAATTAAAAATATGAAAATAAACAATTTAAAAAACAAAGGTTTTACATTAATAGAGATATTAGTAGTTATAGGTATTATAGGTATATTGGCAACAGTGGTATTAGTAGCCGTAAACCCTAATCGTCAATTTAAGCAAGCCAGGGATTCTCAAAGGGTTGCTAATGTTAATACAATATTGAATGCATTGGGTCAAAACATAGCCGATCATGAAGGTAATCTTGTATGTGCTGGGACCAAAATTGAGATGACTTCTGATCATACTCTAAGTTTAAATAGTAATGGAGGTGCAGATGATTTTAATATAGCTGATTGTCTAGTTCCTGATTATATATCAAAGCTTCCTTATGACCCTAAGAAAGATGGTGCCAGATATAATGATAATAGTGATTTTGATACAGGATATACATTGACTAAGGATACAAATGGTAGATATAGAGTAGTTGCTATAGGGGAGATACAGCCTGTTATATCTGTAACCAGATAAGACACACTTGAATTTATGTATGATTAATGTTATATTCTATCTATTATGAAATTAGTATCATCACTTAAAAAACAAGATCTTCGTCAAGGTGAATTTATAGTACGTCGTGGAAAACATCTATATCGTATCAATAAAGCAAATCGTAAAAGAAACGCAAAACAAGGTTAATAAACCTTGTTTTTGTTTTATGTAATCATATAGGACATATTTATAAAAGACATTGTAATATAAAGGTATATTAGATGTCTTTTATAATATATAGGACAAATAAATGACTTTTATTAATAAAGTTAAAAAGAAGGTTTGTCCTTGACATGACACTTGACCTAGATTTGACTTATATCAACAAACATGATAGAAATATAAATCATAACAACATAAAAATATGGCAAATACAACAACCCCAACATTTTCATTTAAGGTAAAAAATGTAACTAAGAAATTATTAGGAGCATTACCTGAACGTTCAAGGATTATTATTTCTCATCGTTTTGGTTTGGATAAAAATACAGAGAAAATGACTCTTGAAGCTATAGGTGAAAATTATGACATAACAAGAGAAAGAGTTAGACAAATAGAAGCTAATTCTATTATTACAATAAGAAAGTCTCAAGCTTTCAAAGAAGAGGCTGCTGTTTTTGAGGAGTTGGCTTTGTATGTAAAGAAACTTGGAGGTATTATAGCTGAACATGATTTATTGAGTCATTTATCTCGCGACTTATCTACTCAAAACCATTATCATTTCTTATTGATATTAGGTGATCAATTTAAAAAAGAAAAAGAAACAGAGGAATTTCATCATAGATGGCATGTGGATAGTGAATTATCTAAGAAAATTCATGAAGCTTTGAAAAAACTATATTCAAACTTAGATGATAATTCATTGATACCTGAGAATGAAATGATAAAGGCCTTTATGGATAATATTAAAGATATATCCGATGAATTGAAAAATGAAGAGATATCAAAGAGATGGTTACGTATATCTAAACATATAGATAAAAATCCACTAGGTGAATGGGGTAAGTCAGTTTCAACCAATGTTAAAGTTAAGGGTATAAGAGATTATGCTTACCTTGCTATGAGAAAACATGGATCACCTGTTCACTTTAAAGAGATAGCCAAATTAATACAAACTGTGTTTGGTAAAAGAGCGCATGAGGCCACAACTCACAATGAGCTTATCAAAGACGATCGTTTTGTTTTGGTTGGTCGTGGTCTATATGCTTTGGCTGAGTGGGGGTACGTATCAGGTGTAGTAAAAGACGTTATAATAAAGGTTTTGAATAAATATGGCCCTATGACCAGAGAAGAGATATTTGACAAGGTGATGAAAGAGAGATACGTAAAGGAAAATACTATATTAGTTAACCTTCAGAACTCAAATGTATTCAAAAAAGATTCATCAGGTAAGTATCATGTAATTTCTTAAAAATAAACTTGATTACAAATATTATTTGTGCTATACTTTTCCTACTATTAATCAATTAATCAAAATATTCATTTTTAAACAAATTACATGCGTATATTAGGTATCAATCTTAATGATAATCAAAGAATAGAAATGGCTTTAACAGCCATTTACGGTATAGGTAGATCAAGAGCTCATCTTATCCTAGATAAGGCAGGTATTGATTATGGAGTAAAACCAAAAGATTTAACAGCTGACGAAGAAAACAAGATTCGTACAGAGGTTGAATCTTTTAAATTAGAAGCTGATCTTAAAAGAGAGATCGGAACTAATATAAAAAGATTAAAAGATATTAAATGTTATCGTGGTGTTAGACACACTAGAAAACTTCCTGTTCGTGGTCAAAGAACAAAAACAAATGCTCGTACATTAAAGGGTGTTAAAAAGACTATGGGTTCTGGAAAGAAAAAAGATAGTAAAAAATAAAATTTAATATATTTATAATTTAACATTCAATAATTATGGCAAAAACAATAAAAAAGACTACAAAAGATTCTAAATCTTCAACTACTAAACTGAGTAAGAAAAAAATGGCATATGCCATTTTAAATATTCAATCAACTTATAATAACACTAAAGTTGTATTAACAGATGAAAAAGGTAATCCAGTTGCGTCTTCATCATCAGGCTCTTTGGGTTTCAATGGTGCTAAAAAAGGTACACCTTTTGCTGCGGCTAAGATCGGTGAAATATTGGCTGATAAAGCAATACTTATGGGGGTTAAAGAAATAGGGGTTGTTATAAAAGGAACTGGTTCAGGACGTGAGTCAGTTGTTAGATCATTTATATCAAAAGGTATAGCTATTGATAATATAAAAGATAGAACACCTGTACCACACAATGGTCCAAAGCCTAAGAAACCAAGAAGAATATAATATTTAATAATCAATAATTCAATAATAGAAATAATTTTAAAAATATGAAAATCGGTCCAAAATTTAAAATAGCCAAAAGATTAGGTGCACCAGTGTTTGAAAAAACTCAAACTCAAAAGTTTAGAGTTAAAATGGAAGCTGGTACTAAAGGAAAAAGAGGTCCTAAGACAAGGAGTTCATATGGTCTACAGCTTATAGAAAAACAAAAAGCTAGATTTACATATGGTATAACTGCTAAACAATTTGGTAAATATATTAAAGAAGTTATTGATTCTAAGACCGTTCATGGTCCAGAAGAGCTTTATAAAAAATTAGAAACAAGATTAGATAATGTTGTTTATAGACTTGGTTTAGCAAATACAAGAAGATTTGCAAGACAACTAGTATCACACGGTCATATAACTTTAAATGGTGTTAAAAACACTATACCTTCAGCTGTTGTGAAGGTTAATGATGTAATAACTGTTCGTGAAGGTAGTAAAAATACAAAAGCTTTTAAAGATTTAACAGAAAGACAAAAGCATTATACAGTACCAAATTGGCTATCATTTGACTTAGATAAAATGAGTGGAAAATTAGTAAAATTACCAACATTAGAAGGTCAAGACGTATTATTTGATTTGGGTCAAGTGATAGAGTTTGCCAAGAGATAAAATTGAATATTAATTATTAATTAAAATCATAAAAATAAAAATATGAATACATCAATAGTCTCACCATCAAAACCAAAAATTATAAAAGAATCTGGTAATAAAGGTAGTTATGAAATAGGTGGTTTATATCCAGGTTATGGACATACATTAGGTAATTCACTTAGACGTATAATATTATCATCTCTTCCTGGCGCTGCTATAACATCTATAAAAATAGCTGGAATTCCTCATGAATTTTCAACAATAAAAGGTATAAAAGAAGATGTTATATCTATTATCTTGAATTTAAAGAAAATAAAATTTTCTATAGCATCAGGTGATGAAGTTGTGTTAACTTTAAAGAAAAAAGGTATAGGCTCAGTCACAGCATCAGATATAGATGTAGCAGGACAAGTAGAAATACTTACTCCAGATCAACATATTGCCACATTAACAGAATCAGATGCAGTGTTACAAATGGAAATAACAATAGCTAATGGTATAGGCTATGTATCTCGTGAAGTGTTACAAAAAGAAAGGGTGCCTGTAGAGTCAATTGCTTTAGATGCATCATTTTCTCCAATAGTAAATGTATCTTATGATGTAGAGCAAATGCGTGTCGGTGATAGAACAGACTTTAATAGACTTGTTATAAATATAGAAACAGATGGTTCAATAACACCAAAAGCCGCTTTAGAAAAATCAATAGAGATAATGATATATCAATTGAAAGCTATAATTGATTTTCAAGAAATAGAAGAATCTAAAGAAGTAGAATCTATAAAAGAAGAGGTTAAAGAATCAGTAGAAAATAAGCTTGATAAAGATGTGATGGATGACGTATTAAAAACACGTATAGAGTCACTTGATATTAGTCAAAGAACTATCAATGCTTTAATCGAAGCCAATATCAGAACTATTGGAGGTCTTATTAGAAAAAAAGAAAAAGATCTGCTTGATATAGACGGTATGGGTAAAAAAGGTCTTGATGAATTAAAAGAGATATTAGCAAAATTTGATTTATCAATAAAAGAATAAGCCTTGATTTTTAACAATTTTTAAGTTATATTTACAAAACTATGAGACATCACAATGCAAACAGAAAATTTAGTAGAAGTAGAAATCAGAGAAGAGCTTTATTAAGATCTTTGGTTAGAGAATTATTTTTACATGGTAAAATACAAACAACTTTAGCTAAAGCTAAAGAGACTAGACCATATGCAGAAGATTTTATAACAAAAGCTAGAGTAGACACAGTTGCTTCAAGACGTGATGTTTCAGCTAGAATGGGTAACAATGAAATTGTTAAAAAATTATTTGCAGAAATTGCTCCAAAATATAAAGATAGAAACGGTGGTTATACAAGAATAGTTAAAACAGGACCAAGACAAACAGATGGTGCTCAAATGGCTATAATAGAATTAGTATAATAAATTTAAATATAAAAAAGATGAAATACACAATAGATGCAAAAAATAAAAGATTAGGTAAGTTGGCTTCAGAAATAGCCAGTGTTCTTATAGGTAAAAATTCAGTAGATTTTGCTAAAAATACTGTAGCTGATGTTCAAGTTATTGTTGAAAATGCAGATCAGATGGATATAACAGATAAGAAAAAAGATCAAAAATATTATCTAAACTACTCTGGTTTTCCAGGTGGACAAAAGAAAGAGTTTCTAAGTCATCTTTTAATGAGAAGGGGTTCAGAAGAAATTATAAAAAGAGCTGTATCAAGAATGTTACCTAAGAATAAGCTTAGAGATAGAATGCTTTTAAATATAGAAATAAAGAAATAATACAATAATATATGGCAACAAAATCAACATCAAAATATTATGAAGCAGTAGGAAGAAGAAAAACATCTTCAGCTCGTGTTAGAATATCACCAGCATCAAAAAATACTGTTGTAATTAACGAAAAACCTCATACAGAATATTTTAAAACAAAAGAATTACAAGATACATCTATAGAATCTCTTGTAAAGACTTTACCAGATAAATCTTTTGAAATAACAGTTAAGGTATCAGGAGGTGGTATCAATGGTCAAGCAGAAGCTATAAGATTGGGTCTTGCTCGTGCTCTAGAGGTATTTGATCAAGAATTGCACCTAAATCTAAAGAAAGAAGGTTTCTTAACTCGTGATGGTCGTGCTAAAGAAAGACGTAAATTCGGTCTTAAGAAAGCGAGAAAGAGTAAACAGTGGTCAAAACGTTAATCCATACAATTACACAAGAAAAAAATACATTCGACAATGTATTTTTTCTTTTTTACGTATATAATAAGGCCTATGAATAATGACAATAATGACGACGTAAAAATCGATATGGATGAAAATATTGATGATACAGAGGTGATTTTAGATGATGATATAGTCTCAGAAGAAGAAACAGAGAACCCAAAAGTCTATATAAAAAAGCTTAAAGATGAGATAAAACAGCTTAAAAAAGATAATACTGATTTGCTTACAAATTGGCAAAAAGATAAAGCAGAGTTTATAAATGCTAGACGCCGTGATGAGGAAACAAAAGCTGATGTGATAAAGTTTGCTAATCAAGTTCTTATAAATGATTTATTACCAATAATAGATGGTTATGAACAAGCTAAACAACAACCATCATGGTTGGGGGTAGATGAAGCTTGGAGAAAGGGTATAGAGGCTATTATAGACAAAATATACGGAGCGTTACAAAAAGCCGGTGTAGAGGCTTATGGGGCTCAAGGAGATGATTTTGACCCAAATATATATGAAGCCTTGGGACAAGAGATAACTACCGAAAAAGATAAAGATCATAAAGTAGCTATCGTAATGCAAAAAGGTTATAAGATGCATGATAAGGTTATAAGGGCGGCCTTGGTAAAGGTGTATCATTTTGAATAATTTTATAGGACTTGACAACCCCTGTATAATAAGAATATACAATTAATTTAATTAATAAATAATAATAAAAATAAACACAAAATATGGCAAAAATATTAGGAATTGATCTTGGAACAACAAACTCAGCTATAGCTATTATGGAAGTAGGAGAGCCTAAGATATTGGAAAATGCAGAGGGTGCTCGTACAACACCATCTATAGTTGCTATATCTAAAACTAACGAGAGACTTGTTGGTTTATTAGCGAAAAGACAAGGTGTAACAAATCCTAAAAATACTGTATTCGGTATTAAGAGATTTATTGGCCACTCATTTGATGAAAATGCAGTTCAAAAAGATAAAGATACTGTACCTTTTGCTATTTCAAAAACCGATAACGGTGGAGTGGGTATAACTATGGCTGA
>CAYZIG010000034.1:0-6757 GCA_964478465.1 uncultured Candidatus Saccharibacteria bacterium
TATACGGAACTTGCATCTCATAACTTACAACTCTTTCATGATCTTTACTAGCTTTTTTTAAAATATCTAATTGTTCAGCATATCTAGCTTCTTTTCTAGACATAAAAACAGTACCATTATATTCAGTCTTAATATTCCCATATTTAGACTTCCGGTCTTGGATAGGGTTTGTTTTTAGATAATTTTTATACATGTTCAGGGTCATAGAATTGAACTATATCTTATAGCGTATGAAACTATCGTGCTAACCATTACACTAAACCCTGAGTATTTATATATTATCATATTAAAGACATAATATAAAACCTCCCCACCTAAATGAGGAGGCAGATGCTAGTCCAAAAGACTAGCCAAATTAGCATGATGATAAAGGCTTTCATAGGCGACGATTATGTTTCAATAAATTTGTAGTAAATATCAACATAACGTTCCTCGTTGAGTTTAACTCTCTCTGAGGAGTTTTCTGTTTCAGCTTCGAGAATGATTCTCTCGATACTCCGATGGCACCAAATACACAGGTGTCCGATTTGTCCTGCACCATTCCACCATCTCTTTGGAAGTAGATGATGACGTGATGGACGATTGTGATTCCCACAGCGTTCACATGGTAAGTGTTTCATTGTAAGGTTCTACTACTTAATTATACGCCTATAAAAAGAAAAACACTAATATTGTGCTTCTTCTTCGTCTATTATACGTTTAATTAAACCTCTTAAGAACTTAGCTCGTTTAAAAGTATAATGTCCTTTTTGTATTTTTTTATATATTTTGTTTGTCATAACTACACCATATCCAGACATTATAGGTGGACAGTCCGAGAGGTGAGCACGGTGTCGTCTTATTTGCATCTGGCGACCTTTTAAATAAAAACTTAAGTGGAATAAAGTAGATATTTACGACTGATTTACAGTCATACTAACTATAACAAATTAAAATAAAAAACACCACAAGGATGTTTTTATTACAACATTAAAAATGTATCTTACATTATCTCATATATCATAAGCTAATCAAATAGCTAATCATTTTTAGTAAAATATGATAAAAGAAAACACCAATTAAGGTGTAGTCTTGCAGTTAGCTCCTATTTTATTATACAACAAAAAGACACCATATAGAATGATGTCTTTTGCCTTGACCGGTGATTATATTATATCAATTAATTTATCTTCTTTAAAGCTATAGGGTAACATGACCACATTTTACCTTTACCTTGTGATAGATTCTTTGCAAGAAAATCTATAGAAAATTCAGGATCAATGGCCTGTTCTTTTGTTATATCAGGGTGTGCTGGAAGATGAATTTGAACTAATCCATATGATTGTTCACGAGTATTTATAGGACCATATTTATTTGTCTTATAAATATGTTTAGACTGTATGGTTGTTGATCCACTACTTTCACAATTAATAATTTCTTTCATTAATTCCTGAGAAACATCGTATTGAATACCTTTAACTTTTATTAACTCTTTTACAGTTAATGCTGGTTGAATAATCATATTTTCAGGTAGTATATCCGGTTTCTCATAGAAAAATGCTTTTTTTGAAACTATTATTATGAATATAATAGAAACAAGTAATACTATTTTTTTTAACATTATTTAATAATTAATGGTTTAACTAATCGTTAAACTCAAGAGTTATTGCACATAACATTAAGTATAACTCTACATATTTATTATACCAATAATACAATTTACAAGCTAGTAAATTATAAAAGTTTATTCAAAGCATTTACTGTTTTTGGACCAATAGTTTCTCCCATAAGACTAGCAAGTTCCTTATTATCAGCTATTTCATTCTCTAGTTGAAAATATAGTACAGATTTGGCCATATTTTCGTCATATAGCCCTTTTGTAAATGGAGATAGCATGTAACCTAACTTTTGTAATAACTCTTGCGTACGTGCCACATCTACCCCACTTTGGCCTTTCCTCAATGGTATTAGAGTTATCTTCTGAGATGGAATTACTTGTTTTGCTACATCTTTCAAAAAATCATCAAATTTCTTACCAATTACATTAAAAGCATTCATAGGATCTGTCTTTCGAGCAGGATCAAGTTGAAAATGTCCTGAGATATGTTTCAAAGGATCTAAACTATATTCTTTACATAAATCAGCCATATATTTAACATAATTATCATAAGCCTTTTGTGTTCTTTCTTTATCTTCCGGAAAATAACATAGTTCAATACCTATAGCACTATCATTAGCATCAGTTCCATATTTATTATTATCTGTTTGTACTGAATACCATACGTGCCATGCTTTTTCATCTAAAGGTATACACTCTATAACATTTAAATCATCTATGAATGTATGAGCAGAAGCACTCATTTCATTAGCTGAGTTTTTAAAATAGTTTACATTTTGCCATGCTGTACTATTTGGATTACCAGTATCATGAGCTACTAAAAATTTAATTCCTTTATTTTTTAATCCGGATCTCCTTTTAGTTCCTGATGTTATATAATCTCGTATTATTGTCATTATTTTGCTTTATTTATTATTTGTAATAAGTAATAGAAATCTATAGGACTTTGACGTTGATTATATTTATCAACACCCATGCCTTTCATCAATGAAACCATAGCTAGTTCTGAACAAAACCATTTTTCAACACCTTGTCTTATAAATATCCATAGAAATGATATTACACCTAACCAATCATACTTCTTTCCTACTTGTGCATCTAGAAATTCTATAACCTTTTTCTCATCTAAATCCCAAAAATGAATCCAATTAATGGCATTATAATCAGTATCACATCTAACCTTTGTAACACCTTGATCCATCCTAGCTTCATAAATATAACCATTTACACCAATAGAAACATGATTATACCATCCTCCAGATGTAAATCTTATGAGCTTACCTATAATTGTATCTGATTTGTGAAAGTAATAAGTTACCATATATTTATTATACCATTAACAACGATAAGAGTCATAACAATTATCATCATAACTTTCTATAGACGGATTTCGACTAAATCCAAGACTCAAAAGAAACAGAAACCAAACTATCAGAATGATCAATGAATCTCTAATCATTATTTTACTAGATTATTAAATTCATTAATGGCCTCATCAGGGGTTATAACTCTTTCAACCTTTAATCTATTCATTATTTTTGTAACTTGACCTTTGGTTATCTTACCTTTTTTCACTAAACTAGAGGCCAAAATGTCTACTGGTGTATATGAATTATGTATACTTCTTTCAACTAAATATAGATTATCAGGATCTGTACTACCTCCAGCTTTTACAGGAGTAATATGCTCTAGGTTATATTTTGATCTCTCTGATATAGGTATTCCAGCCTTATCCAATAACTGTTTTACATATTGTTCTGAACCACCCTCTTCATTGAAGTCAACACCTTTGAATCTTCTTAATTCAACTAAATTTCCCTCAACCTCTCCTAGTACTTCACTTGTAAACATTGCTTTAAAAGCATTTGATGGATCTATTGCATATGCTTTTGCATAATCAACAACTAAACCAATTATAGTTTTTTCAGCTTTTACTTGCTTTGTTGTCTTACCTTTAAATTCTTTTGCTAGTGCTGTAAACGCTTTATATTCATCATCAGTCATGTTATCTATCATGTTTTGTACCTTTTCAACCTCACCTTTTTCTTTCAATACAATAATCTCATTATATTTACCTGTAAATTCTGTTTTATCTTTAATTGTTTTTGCTCTTTTCTCTGTTGTGGATATATTTTTTAATATCTCATATTCCTCATCAGATAGACCATCTATAACATTTTGAACTTCATTTGTTTTACCCTCACTATTTAACTTCTTTATCTTCTCATATGTAGGCATAAAGGCATCTCTAGCTCTTATTTGTTCTATTCTAGCCTTATCTTGTGCTTCATAGAATTTGTTTTGTGCAACTTTATCTTCTGTGGAGAATTTAAATGGAAACTCTAAGGCTATTGAAACTGATTGATATACAGGTTTTGATTCATCTGATATTTGATTTACTATTTCTTTAATATATGGATGATTTAAAGCTAAGCCAATATATTTAGATATTTTCCATGCTTTTTGTGATCTAGTATCAGAATCTTTGTATATTTCTCTTCCAAAATAATCTGAGTTAGTCATTACATCTGTTGCAAGTTTTATAGGCATAGAGAATACACCACCAAACTTTTGAGCAGATGTCTTTAGATCACCTTTTAATAGGTTTATGAAACCTGAGGCCATATTTCTCATGAAAGATAATTGAGATGGCATAAATTCTAGATAAACAATATCTTTATTTTTATTTCCAGTTGGAATCTTCAATGCAAATTCACGTCCATTCTCATTATCCCACATGTAGTTTCCATTTAACTTATAGTTTATATAGTTATATATTGCATAACTGATTATAAGTCCGGCAATCAATCTTCTATTTCTATAAAATTCAGGATTTCTAAATTCTGTACTTCCTGATTTTATTGTATTCATAAATACATTTATGATACTTTCACGAAACTTTGGGGCAAAGAATATTGTTGATATTTTATCTTCTGTTGCCTTACTTCTTCCAACATCTTCAATAATACCCATTATATTTCTAGCAACATTTCCTGCAAATCTATCAGCATCCTCCTTAGACATACCTATTTTCAATGCTTTTTTCTGTGCATCTTTAAAAGTCTGTATAGTTAATTGAGGCATAAATGATCCAAAAGTCTTTTCATTGAAAAGTTTATCGAATGAATCACCTAGTAGACTAGTATATTCTTTATTTTTCCATTTTGATGACAAAGTATTATATACATCTGTGTAATTTCCAACACGACTCGAAATATCAATACCTTGTTTAGACATATCTTTTATTGTCGAGATGTTATCTTGGAAGTATTTTATTGATCTTGTATTGGAATTTGATCTTAAATATGGAGAAATTGACTTAATATTTCCGGATGTTATCTCTTTTATTAAGATACCAGTTGAGAAGAAGTTTATATTTGACTTTGGAACACCAGCAGATAGAGCAATTTCTTGCATTTTTTTAGATGTTTTTGCTCCTGCATACCAGAATCTATCACTTATACTAAATTGAGATATATCTCTATTTCCTATCTCTGAGTTTATTATCTGTGCTAGATCAGGTTTAGCAAACCATCTATCTTTTCCATATGGTAACTCTATTTCTTTCCATCCTTTAGGGGCTATACTTGATGGTAATATCTTAACTTCCTCTTCAAGTTTCTTCATAAAATCTCTATTGGCTAGAGTTTTTTCCATTTCTTGACGATAATATGCAACTAATTGAGCAGGATTCTCATATTTTGGAGTTAAACCATATTCTCTAGCAATTTTATATGTAGGTAATGTTCTTTCCTTTGTAAATGATGGATTTAGCTTTAATTTACTTGCCAATTCAGGTGATAACTCATGTATACCACTCATATAATCATCAATTATATACTTTTCCACACCTTTATCCACCATATAATTTGCTATAGCATTTTTAATTTCAATAGCATTTTCTTTGTAGACATGGGGTATATAGTTATCTTTAAAACCAATATCTAGACCTCTCTCACGAGCTTCCTTTCTTAATGAGTCAAACGTCATCTTGATGTCTTTAGTGTATTCTGTATCCTTTCCAGCCTCATATGCGTTGATTATATCCATACCCTCTTTAGCAGGTATATTCTTAAATGCACTTGCTTCAGCATTTGCAAGTTCTTTTCCTATAATAAGTTTTGTTTTCCAATCTTTATATATCTCTTTTGATTTAGGATCTAGAAGTTTTATAGGTTTTAATGATCTTTTTATACTATTTTTAATTATTTGATAGTATGAATCAGTTTTAAAAGATACTGTTCTAGCCTCTTTTACTTTAGATTTATATAAATCTTTATAAGCCTGTTCATCAGCAAGTCTTTTCTGAGTTTCTTTTAATTGTTCTTTTAATCTATCAGCTCTTTCAGTTTTATATATTAGATTTTCTGTTTCTTTAGCTTGTTGATTAAGTATTTTTTCCAATGCTTTTTCATCTTTTTCAACCAATTCCTTTTTTGATATTTCATTTTTTTTGTTTGCATAATATTCAATTCTTTCTTTTTGATATTCTCTTTTATATTCAACTAACTCTTGTCTTTGTTTAACATAATCCTTATACATATCCTCAATATCTTTTATATCTAATGTTTCATCATATTTTATTTCTTTAGATATATCCTCAATTACTTTCTGATATTTTCCATCATATGTAAATTTACCAATTTTTGTACCAGTAAATTCAGGTAATTCACCTTGATATTTCTTAGATTCATATTTGGCCAACTTTCTCATAGGGTTCATGGCCAAAGCCTCTTCTTTTATATCGATCATATCTTTCATTCTTTGCAAATCCTCAGGTAATTCTTCTTTTATTTTCTTAGCAAATGGATTTTTAGCAAATCCACCCTGTCTATTTGGAAGATTATTATAATAATTTATAAATTTCTTTATATTTAATACAAGTCTTCTCAATGCTCTATCCATCAATTCAAGTACTTGTTGCATCTTACCTTTCTTGAATCCACCTTTTGCAAGTCTTTCTGTAGCAAAGGCATCAGCTCTATATTCAGCTAGTATGTTTCTTATTCCTTTGTAACCATGTCTTTTATAATATCTTATATCATCTTTAGTTATACGTTCTAAAGTCATTTTATCAAGTTTTCTAACAAATTCTTTAGAAAATATTACTGATTCTATATAGTGATATGACTCATGAAAAGCAGTTCCAGCAGAAACTTT
>CAYZIG010000035.1:0-6599 GCA_964478465.1 uncultured Candidatus Saccharibacteria bacterium
AGCGCCCGCAAGGGTGTGGGAGTTCAAATCTCCCTCTGCGCACATGAAAAAAGATGAACAATTAGAGTTAAATATTAAGTATAAGCTCGGTAAAAGAGTTTATTGGTTTTTATTTTTTAGAGATCATAAAAAAACACTTTTATCATTAACTCTTCTTATATTTATAATATATTTTGTTAATACAGTCCGTTTTAAAGAATGGTTAATATTGACTGATACTGTTGTAACTTCAGGTATATTGACTTTATGGGCCGTGTCTTTATTTTTTGGAATAATGATAATATTATTGGTTTCGACATTTGAAAAATATCATCAACATAAATTCATTTTAGGTGAACATTCATTTCATCTTAGAAAGGGAATATTTATGATTAAAGAAAAAGTTATACCCTATAGACATATACAAAATGTAGACATAGATCAGCCATATCATTATAGAATTTTTGGTATAGCAAAGTTAAATATTACAACAGCTAGGGCAGATAATTTTGAAGATAATAAAGGTTCAAACCTTATACCAATAATAGATAAAAATACAGCTAGAAAATTATCTGATTTTCTAATACAACAAGGTGTAAAAAACCAAATAATCAAATGATAGAGTTCTTAATATATTTTTCATCTTATATATCAAATGTTTTCTCACCAGTGTCTTTAATATTGGTTAATATTTTTTTATTATCTTGGTCTATTATATACTTGAATGTTAAAAGAATACCATATAAAGAATTATTATCTGTAAATTGTCCAAATCATATCAAAGGATTAATAATGATATTTTTTTCATTATTAATATCAGGATTTTTGGCACAAATAATAAAAATTAGTTTTAGGGTACCTAGACCAGATGATATGTTTGTTAAGGAAATAGGATATGCATTCATAAGTGGTCATACTGCCACAGCCTTTGCTTTAGGTTTTATGTGTATATTTTTATTATTTAAATACTTTAAAGATCATAGATATTATGTAAATTTATTACATTCAGTGTTTTTTATGTCTTTAGCGTCACTTGTGTCCTTTTCCAGAATAGTATTACAGGTTCATAGATCTATAGATGTGATTGGTGGATTTATTATTGGTTTATTGTCATCTTATATATCAATCAAATTATATTATTCTATAATAAGATATGCTGATAAAAGGATTTATAAATAACTGTTTTAAGTTTGCGGGCATGTTATAATACCTTTATGACAAATATAGAAAATAATTTTATTGATTATATAAAATCAAATAATTTAAGAAAAAATTTATTCACTACAATTTTGGTTTTCGCAGCCCTATTTTTGATAGCAAAAACAGTTTTGACTTATAAAGAGGCTGTAGATTATAAAAATATAAACAATGTCAGTTATATAACTGTAAGTGGTAAATCAGAAAGATATTTAAAACCTGATACTTTAACTTTCAATATAACAATAAATGAAGAAGGAAAGAATAATGCCGAAGCAACACAAAAAGTTGCTGATAAAGAGAAAAAGGCTAGGGAGATATTAAAGGCTAATGGTATTAAAGATGAAGATATAAAATTACAAGGATATAATACACAAGATAAATATGAAAATGTTTCTACTCCTTGTGAATATGGAAAAATAATGCCTATGATAGCTACTACAAATTCAGTTAAAGCAGTGGTACCTTGTGGTACAACGAATTCAAAGATAGTTGGACAAATAATTACACAAACCATAGAAGTAAAGATACGAGACATAGACAAAAATGCTGATACTGATAAGAGACAAAAAATAATGAGTGAATTAGCTGCTCAAAATGTAAAAGCCGACGGTTTTACATTTACTGTATATGATTTGGATGCTGTCAAAAGAGAATTAAGGGCTGAAGCTATAAAAGAGGCAAAGATTGACGCTAAAAAATTAGCTAAAGATCTAGGTGTAAGATTGGATGAACTTACAAGTTTCTCTGATAATAATAATTATCCGATGTATGGTATGGGAGGCGATATAATGAGTGCAAAATCAGCCAGGGCTGAAATAGCACCTGCTGCACCAGAACTATCTCCTGGTCAAGAAAAAGTGACTGTAAATGTATCATTGACATATTCAATCAAATAATATATATTATATATAACTTTAAAGCGCTCCCCAAAGAGCGTTTTAAAATTGAAAATTTCATAAAAAATAAAAAATAGTATAATAAACATATGTCTATAATATCTTATATAAAAGAAGTTAAAGCAGAGTCTAAAAACATAAAATGGCCAACAAAAAAACAGATAGTAAATTACACTGTAATCGTAATAGTATTATCAATACTGTTAGCATTATATGTTGGAGGCTTAGATGCTTTATTTGCAAAACTATTATCAAAAATAATATAAATACAATTATAAATTAATAAATATATGGCAAAGCAAGTTGAAAAAGATCGTAATTGGTATGCTATACAAACATATTCAGGTTATGAAAATGCAGTTGTTCGTAATCTAAAGCAACGTATAGAGTCCCTTGGTCTAGAAGATAAAATCTTCAATGTTATGATACCTACTAAAAAGGTTGTAAAAATCAAGTCTGGTAAAAGGGTGGAAGAAGATGAAAAAATATACCCTGGATATGTATTGGTAGATATGATTGTAAATGACGAAACATGGTTTATAGTTAGAAACACTCCACGTGTTACAGGTTTCGTCGGTTCAGGAAATATACCAGTTCCAGTAAGTGACACAGAATTATCAGATATATTTGCAAATATGAAAGGGGATAATCTTATACATAATATAGATGTGAATCTAGATGAATATGTAACTATAGTTGATGGTCCTTTCAAAGACTCAGACGGTAGAGTATCACGTATAGATGCTGAAAAGGGCAAGTTGGTAGTTATGGTTTCTATGTTCGACAGAGAGATACCAGTAGAATTAGACTTCTTGCAAGTAAGGAAAAAATAGGTTATTATCAAATTCACTAATTTAAATATATGGCTAAACAAGTAACAAAAATAATAAAATTGCAAATTGCAGCTGCAAAAGCTACACCAGCACCACCTATCGGTACAGCTCTTGGACCTGCAGGTGTTAATATCGCTGATTTCGTAAAGAGATTCAACGATGCTACACAATCAATGGTTGGAAATACAGTCCCAGTTGTTATAAGTGTATATGATGATAGATCATTTGACTTCATCATGAAAACACCGCCTGCAGCTGAGATGGTTAAAAAAGCTATAGGCCTAGAGACAGGTTCAGGTACACCAAACTCAAAGAAAGCAGGAAAGATCACTAGAAAACAAGTAGAAGAGATAGCAGCTAGAAAGATGGTAGATATGAATGCATTCGATCTAAAAGGTGCAGTTAAGATGATAGAAGGTACATGTCGTTCACTAGGAGTAGAGGTAATAGACTAATAAAAATAAAAGAACACCGCGAGGTGTTTTTTGTTTTGTGTAAAATATAGTTGTATAATTTAGATATTAAAAATAAATAAAATAAATAAAATAAATAAAATAAAAAAATGAAATATATAATAATTTTAGTGTTGGTGTTGGCTGGGGTGTTGTTTTTTACAAAAGATAAATTGTTTAGTAATGTGGATAATAGTTTTGCTACAGTTATTAGATCAATAAAAAAAGTGGGTCAGCGTGCGGTATCAACACCTATAAATAATCAGAATATTAATCCAGTTCAAGGTAGTGGTGATTTTTCGTCTTATTATACACTTAAGGCAGATGCTGGTTTAGGAGGCAAAGTTTCTGGAAAGACTGGTAAATTTAGAGCAGGAACAAAGGTTACCATTAATGCTATATCTAATGCGGGTTATGTATTTGATGATTGGGATGGTGATAATGATTCTTGTTTTAAAAAAGAAAGCTGTACTGTAACAATGGATGAGGATAAGTATTTAACCGCTTCTTTTAAACCTGTTATAAGAATTCAAGACCCAAATAAATGTTATGCATTTATAAATAAATTATTTACCGGTGGTAGTCAAAAGAATTTTGAGCAAGAGTCTCTATCTATAATAAATAATCCTAATTTGTCAAAAACTGAAAAAGATCAAAAATTAAAGAAATTATTAAAGAAGTATTTACCATTCGGGGTTCCTGATAAAGATAAATTTGAAATCTGCATAGGTTTTCATTATGAGTGGCCTTGGTAAACAATATAAAAATAAAAATCCCGCGGGCAGCCATTGTGGCCGCTCGCGGTTTGATTTTCGCTCACTTTTCTTCCAGTTTCCGGCGACGTCGCCGGAAAAACAGGAGGGAGAGTGATGAAAGAAGAACAGGTCCTGGTTCGGGGATAGGAAGTGCTATATCGGAGTTGTATCTCACTGAGATGAGGTTGTTATTTCCGTCGTAGGCATCAAATGCCATCCTATCGTAGAATCCAGGCGAGGTGTAATTCACCTCGATGACACGGAACCATGATGATTCAGGGTTGATGTCCGACGAACCTCGTTCATAGATGAACCCCCATTCCATCTTCGGTCTATCTGGGTTTGAGGTATCATACAAACCCATGTACCGTGACAAGCCAGTGTAATAAGAACCTGTCTGTAGGTTTTCACCGGTCGGTGCCGCAATGGTACAGATGATGTCGATGAACCAGTTGTTCCACTCGGGGTGGAATGTGGAGAAAGACATTGACAATTTGTTGTTGTCTCGATACCAATACAGATCAAGCGAATCAGCGTTGATACTTTGCTGTACTTGGGCGACTTCGCCGGTATTGGTATTGATCACCTGAATGATGGTAGCAGCTTCGGCGGCCACAGAAACTAAAAACGAGACGAAGAGGGAGATAAGTGTTTTCATTGTTCAAAAGGTCCACTTGGACCATTTATACATTATATAACATATACAAAGTATAGTCAAGTATGACACAAAAACCCAATAAAAACCCAATAAAATATGTTAAAATCTAACACATGAATATACATTTTATACTTATATCTATATTAGAGGGTATCACAGAATTCTTACCAATATCTTCAACGGCTCATCTGATTATTTTTTCAAAATTGGTCCATTTGAATTTAACAAATGAATATGTAAAATTTTATTTGTTGTTTATACAGTTCGGTTCATTATTGGCAGGAATATTTATTTTCTCGAAAAGAATTTTTACAGATAAGAATACTTTCATTAATATTTGTATTTCCTTCTTGCCTAGTGCTGTGCTTGGATTCATTTTTTATAAAATGTTCAAACATTTATTGGAAGGGAATATTGTATTATTAGCCGCAATGCTTATACTTGGTGGTCTTATTTTTATATATCTAGAAAAGATTTATATGAAAAAGGTTTTATATATAGAAAATCAAAAAGATACTCTAACTACTATAGATGCTTTTATAGTTGGTATAGCACAGGCTATTGCTATCATACCTGGAGTATCTCGTTCGGGTGCAACTATTATAGCTGGTATATATAGAAACATTAAAAAAGCCGTAATAGTTGAATACACTTTTATATTAGCTTTACCAACTTTAGGTGCAGCTGTTCTATATGATGCATATAAGTCCAGAGAAGTATTTACTTTAGTCTTTGATTATAAAGAATTGATATTGGGTTTCGTAATTGCCTTTGTCTCAGGATTTATAACTTTATTATTCTTAAAGAAGATTTTGCCTAGAATTTCTTTAACATTTTTTGCTTGGTATAGGATAATATTAGCGATATTGGTCTTATTTATATTATTGTAATTAAAATGTTATAATTTATACATATGGCAAAGAAAACAGAAAAAACAAAAGATACAAGACCGAATTGGGATGAATATTTTATGGAATTAGTTGATACAGTTGGACATCGTGCAACTTGTAATCGTGGAAGAAGTGGTTGCGTGATAGTAAAAGACAAAAGAATTCTCACTACAGGATATGTAGGATCACCTATAGGTGCAAAACATTGTGATGAAGTTGGACATGAGATGCATAAGGTTACTCATGATGATGGAAGTGTAACACAACATTGTATTAGAACAATACATGCTGAACAAAATGCATTGGTGCAGGCAGCACGTGTCGGTATAGCACTTGAAGGCTCAACATTGTATTGCACAATGACACCATGCTATACATGTGCAAAACTTATAGTTAATGCAGGTATAAAAAGAGTGGTGGCAAAAGCAGATTATCAAACATCATCTCAAAGTAAGAGAATTTTCAAAGAGACAAAAGTTAAATTAGATATTTTAGATAAAAAAATTACTCAATATTAATTTTCAAAATATGCAATTAAGATTTAAGAAATTACATCCAAATGCAAAGATACCTCGCTATGCTTATAAAGGAGATGCTGGTATGGATTTATTTGTACCAGAAAGTACTGTGATAAAGGTTGGTGAAAGAAAAACAATACCTTTAGGTATAGCTATAGAGATACCTGATGGACATGTTGGATTGATGTTTGATAAGAGTTCACTTTCACATAAACATGGTTTAAAGACTTATGGAAATGTTATTGATTCTGGCTATAGAGGTGAGGTGCATGTGGGTATAATGAATTTGTCTGATAAAGATTATGAGTTGGCTGTTGGTGATAAAATAATACAGATGTTGATTATGCCGGTTTTTCAGGTTGAAGTTATAGAATGTGATCAATTGTCGGAATCAGATAGAGGAGAGGGTAGATTTGGT
>CAYZIG010000036.1:0-6335 GCA_964478465.1 uncultured Candidatus Saccharibacteria bacterium
AGATTTTCATTTTTCTCTATAAGTAGAACTTGATTTCCACGATCAATAGAAGCAGCTGCCATCATGCCTGCTGCCCCACCGCCTATTATTATTACGTCATATATTTTGTTATTCATTTATTTTTCTATACTAGCATAAAATTTGACTTTAAATATTATTTTGATATTATTATTTTTACAAGACTTAACGACAGAAAATTAACAATCGGCTTGCTGCGGACTTGATAGAAATATCAATGTACTAATGGATGAAGTGATGATTATATCATTTTGCCGTCATCCTAAGTCTAGACAAAAAACCATCTTTTATGATGGTTTTTTGCTTTTCTGAAAATGTATAGAGCATATTTCTAATTTATTTTATCCTTCCTCATCCAGAAGAATCCAAATATACCTATAATAACTATAAATATCAATAGGGCGATATTCAAATAGACTTTATTTCTTTCACCAAAAGGTATTATCACTTTAGCTGGTTTATAATCTGGGTTCTTAGACAGATTATTATAACTCAACATCTTTGGTGTAACACCTTCAAAATAATTAATTATTGATCTTATATCATATACTGGCGCAAGTTCTGTATTATTTCCAACAATGACTTTCAAATCATTCACATTTACACCCTCATTTGTTTTAAATATTAAACCAACATTTTGTATCCTTACTTGAGCTGTTTTACCTATATTTAAAGGCTTATTGTTACTGTTCTGTATTATTAACTTAAATTTATTATAAGTTGATACAGGTATTTCAATGTTTAATTTTTCACCTTTATATATTGGTGAATTTATTCTATAGATATTTCCACTAGAAATAGTTGTCCAATTCGCATCATTATTACTACCTTGTATTACAAGATTTCTAGTAAAATTATCATCTGATTTATCGATATTTAATTTTATCTCTTCAACATCGATATTACCTTCAAAGATTAATTCTGATTTATCATCTTTTTGTACAGTATCTAATAATTTTATATCTTTTATAATTGATAAATTATCAAAAGAAAATTTTCCCGATAAATAATCTTTGACTTGTAAACCAATATCATTATTTTCATTTTTAATATATTCAATATTAACATCACTGATACTCAATCTATTATTAGTCTTTATATTTTTATCAAAATCGACATCATCAATCAATTCTATTTTTAAATATCTAGAAGATACACCCGTTAAATCAATATTCATCTTCTCTACAGAGAAATTATCTATATCAGTATAATTGTATATAACATTATTTTGTTCTACATTGCCCCATGACAAAGAGGAGGATGTTAAGAATACATCTGATATATATACCCTTACTTTCTTTCTAAAGTTTATTGATTTATTATCATGTGTTAGAAAAATTTTATTATAAAGTAAACCTTCCCTGTTTGTATCTATAACTATTATTCTTTTATTATCTTTAGTTAAAGAATTTTCCAGTATTTTTACTTTGACTTTTTCCTGATTGATCTGTTGAGTATTTTGATTTGATTTAACTAATATATACGGAACCTCATTTTTATCTTTATCTATAATTCTAATATCAGATAAATCATTTTTCTTCGAAAGAGTAACAATGTCTTTATCTATAGGTAATATATATAGATTTTGATTTTCATTGTTGTTTTGTAATGTTATTTCCGGTATTTTTACATCAGCCACAGTCGTCCAATTATTTGTATTTATAACCTTAGCATCTATATTTAGAGTAAAACCTATCATAAATAATAATACTAGAGTTTTAGCTATATCCATTTTCTTATTTTTAGAAATATACAGATATGACACAACCAATAATGCTATACCGAAACCAACAAAAGTGATTATTCTATATACAGGACCCAATTCCCATGTCAAACCGATTAATAATAAAGTGGTGATAATTAATGTAATAATACCCATATTTCTTACTACTTTATTTTTTCTAATCAATCCGATCAAGAAATATATAATTGTCATTATTATAAATAATATCAATTGCATAAATGTTGTTTCTCTTGATATGGATTGTATGCGCGCATATTTATCTGAATAATCTGTATATCCATAATGATCATTATACCCTTTTAATTCTCTATCTAATTTTATTTCAGCCTGTATTTCTTTATTTGATATCTGTCGTCTATAACTACCAAACTCTTGTATTTCAAATGAAGTCAAACCTATAAATAATATTTGTCCAATAATTATTAATACAAATGATATCTGTTTTACCTCTTTGGTAAATGATTCATCTACAGAATCAGCTACGGAATTATACCAGATATAGGCTATAAGATTGATTAACAAAAATACCGCAAACCAAACTACATATTTTTGATTAATAAACATTAAGCCATTATCCATAACTGATGTATATTTACCAACATATATCATATGCATGATACCAGCGATAATAGCTGAAAAACCTAAGATATACATGATCGCTTTGTCTTTAAAATCCCTTAAGACTGTCATAAATGACAAAACCACACCTTCTAAGAACCACACCATAGTTACTATAGGACCATCAAATTGTAATGGTATTGAAGCTGAAACTAATAATATACCAACCACAAAGTGTGTTAAATCAATAACATTATTTTGTTTATCTTTAATTGATTTTAATAAACCATATATCGCCAAGTGAAATACTCCAAGTATTGCAACTATATAGCCCACATAATCAAACCAAAATGTTTTAGCTATAAGTTGATACAAAACAACTGTATACACCAATGTATTTATAACTGTTAGAAAAACTGTTGCTTCTATAATTTCAAAAACTTTTTCTGTAACATTTCTAAAATCTTGTATTAAGAATACAATTAAATATTGCAAACCATACAATGTGGCGAATATAAATAATATATTTTTATTAAATTCACCCATATAAAATATTGATAGGAAAATCATCCAAGTAAACACGAAACCTATAACTACATCTTTAATCCAACTTTTATACATGGATACAAAAATTATTCCAGTATTTAAGATTAACATATATAACAATACACTTATATAAGTTTCTTTATTTACTCCGATATCTGCCAATAATGACAACGTTGTAAGATATGCACCACCTACTCCAACTGTAAATGATATAGAATCATTCTCTTTAAATGAGATAATGGTTGAAACTATAAGTATTGCAGAGATTAGAGTTAATGTTATAGGTAAAGAAATGATATGGAATAACATATAACCAACAAAGGCGGTTATATACATTATCAAAAATCCTGCGCCACGTAATAAGTTAGTGTAAGTTTTATTTTTATTCCTTATATATTCAGCTATACCAAGTAATATTACTCCAAAAGATAATCCTGCTGTGAATTTAAATACTGGACCTATTAATCCTTGACTATCGATATATTTTAAGAAAAATATTACACCTAATACCAATACAGTTATACCGAACTTCGCCAGATTTTTTGCAAAAGTATCCTGATGTTCATGAGGTGGTGTTACCACTGGCGATGTAACCGGTTTTGGAGCAATGAAAGATTGAGGTATATCTGTTTCAACTTTCTTAACCTCTGGAACATTTTCAACTGTAATATTCCCTTTTAATTTTTCTTCTAAGTTATTAATTCTTGAATTTAACTGTGCTAGGTACAAAATAATACCCAACACTACAATTGTTATTATAAACATAGTATAATAATATCATGAGTAAATTACCAATGATATGGGAAGAATACAACTACATGTATTTTGCTAAAGATAAAGATTGGAAATGGTCTGTGGGTATAATATCTGTGACTATAGCTCTTATCTCCTTTATGTTTAGTAATATAACCTTTGGTGTATTAATATTGGTATCTACAGCGGTATTACTATTACACGCTTTTAAAGAACCTAGTGTCGTAAGATTTGAAATAAATACAACTGGAGTAAGAATAAATCAAAAAACTTGGAATTTTTCTGATATAAGATCATTTTGGATTGAGGATAACAGAGAACATCATATAAATTCACGTATATTATTTAGTACAAATGATATATATGACTCTTTATTGATATTAACTCTACCTCTAAATATAAATCATGCTCAAATACATGATATACACGAAGAATTAGTGAGGATTTTACCAGAAGAAAAACTTAGAGAGTCTATATTTCATACAATACTTGAATATCTTGGTTTTTAAGTGATTTTGTTGTATAGTGTTTAGCATGCTCCTGTCGTTCAATGGATAGGACAAGAGTTTGCGGAACTCTAAATCTAGGTTCGATTCCTAGCGGGAGCACAATAATATAAAATACCCCAAATAAAGGGGTATTTTATATTATTGCTACCGAAATAAGAGAATAGTTTCTCTTATGTTAGGAATCGAAAAGCTTTACCTTATTTTTGAGGACCTTAGTCCGAAAAAATGGTAAAGATGTACTGACCCTGTAAGGGTCGATTCCAAAAACCTTAAAAAAATGTATAATTAATAACAATATGATATATGAGTATTTTGTAAAAATTAGAGATTGGATTATATCACTATTTTACAAACACCTTTTAAAACCTATCTTCTTCCTTATGGACCCAGAGGATGTACATGATCGAATGATAAAAGTTGGGGTATTTTTGGGTAAATATTCCATACTTCGATTAATAACTAAAACATTTTTCTATTATAAAAACCCTATATTAAATCAAAATATCTTTGATATAAACTATGAAAATCCTATAGGTTTGTCAGCAGGTTTTGACAAAAATGCTGAGCTTATAAATATATTGCCGGCTGTAGGTTTTGGTTTTGTTGAAGTCGGATCTATTACTGGTGAATATTGTGATGGTAATCCAAAACCAAGATTATGGAGAATGCCAAAATCAGAAAGTCTTATAGTCTATTATGGTTTAAAAAATAAAGGTGCAGAAAGAATATCTCATACAATAAAATCATCAAATTCAACAATCCCATTAGGAATAAATATAGCGATGACTAATTGTTATAAAAATCTTGAAATAGAAAACGGTATTAAAGATTTTGAAAAAGCCTTTAAAATAATGAAGGATTTTGGAGATTATTTAACTATAAATATATCATGCCCCAATGCTTTAGGTGGTCAACCATTTATACAAACAGAAAATCTAGAGAGATTATTAACAGTATTGGATGCAATAGAAACAAATAAGAAAATTTTCATAAAACTATCCCCCGATCTCAATGAGACAGAGATAGATAAAATATTGGAAACATTGGATAGACACAGAATACATGGAATAATTTGCAGTAACTTAACCAAAAATAGAAGTAATACAAAAATAGACGAAGAAGAAATAAATATCTCAGATAAAGGTGGTATAAGTGGAAAAGTTGTAGAAGATTTAGCAAATAAACTATTGTCATATGTCTACAAGAAATCTAATAATAAGTATATACTCATCGGCGTAGGTGGTGTATCTTCTGGACTAGATGCTTATAATAAAATCATAAATGGTGCCAATCTTATACAAATGATTACAGGCATGATATTTGAAGGGCCACAAGTTATTTCTCAGATAAATCAAGAGCTAGCAGAAATATTAAAAGAAAAAGGGTTTAAAAATATAAAAGATGCTATAGGTAGTGGTGTAAAATAAGGCTTATATGTTAATATATACAACATGAATACGGAAAATCAATCAGGCAAACTAATATTAATAAGACATCAGGAATCAGAATGGAATAAACTCGGACGCTGGACAGGTAAAAGAGATATACCTTTGACTCAAACTGGTTTTGAAAGATCTAAAAAGGTTGGATTATTTATAAAAGATATAGACATAAAAATAGACAACGCTTTTGCTTCTATGGAAGTTAGAAGTATTGAGACATTATCATGTATTTTAAATGCCTGTGAATTATATGATGTACCAACAAAACATGCCAAAGAATTAAACGAGAGGGATTATGGAGATTATACAGGTAACAATAAATGGGAAATGGAAAAATTACTTGGTGAAAAAGATTTCATTAAAATAAGACGTAGTTGGGATTATATACCACCTAATGGAGAATCATTAAAGATGGTATATGAAAGGGTGTTACCTTATTTTGAAAATGAAATTTTACCCTTAATAAATAAAGGTAAAAACGTATTAGTGGTGGGCCACGGAAACTCACTTCGTTCATTATTAAAATACATAGAATCAATACCCGATGAAGAAATAGCAAATGTTGAATTTGAGTTCGATCACATATTAATATTTGATTTAGATGAAAAAGGTAAAAGTGTTAAAAAAGAAATAAAAGAAATATCTTTAAATTAAAATATATGGTTACAATTAAAAAAATCGTCAATTTTTTCGATAAAACAGAAGATAAAACAAGATCAGGATTAAGTCATCATCCATTTATATATGCATTTATAAGTGGAGCCG
>CAYZIG010000037.1:0-1559 GCA_964478465.1 uncultured Candidatus Saccharibacteria bacterium
ATTGGAACAACATCACCTGTTGCAAAACTCGATGTATGGGGAAATCTTAATGTTGGAACATCTTCAACACCTGCATTGTTTGTAAATACTGCGACGGGGAATGTAGGTGTGGGTATTACTCCAACTAGTATATTTCATGTTGCCGGTAATTCACCGAATGTTAATATCGCTACGCTGAGTTCTGGAACAGTACCAACTTTTACATTGACAAGAACAAATCTTGCAACATTTAATATCTCTCATCAAGGTGCTGGTGTTGGGAAAGGAATCGTATTTAATAATAGTTCTGGTGATACAACCGCTCAATATTTCCAATTTCAAACAGGAGGTATAAACAGAATGACCATAGATGGAGTTAATGGGAATATAGGAATTGGTACTACTTCACCAGCTACTTTATTACATATATATAATACATCTAATGCTTCTGCATCCGGACAAGAAGCTTTACGGCTTACATCAACACATACCAGTGCCACAGTTGGAAGTGGTGCATCAATAAATTTTACTGACTTAACATTTCCTTCAAATGTCTCAAGTTTTATAAGAGATTATACATTTGGTCCTGCCAACACAGGATTGGCTTTTGGAGCAGGATGGCCCAATGCAAGTATAAAAATGGTTATAGATGGTTCGGGAAATGTTGGGTTAGGAACAAGTAATCCGCAGTATCCTCTGGATATCTCAAAATCTTTTGCTGGTTGGTCTACACGTATACAAAACACAGATACTGGTGGTGCCACTGTGTATTTAGCACACTCTGATGGTTATGGAGCGTATATAGATGCCGGTAATGATGCCAGTTCGAACACATATGCTTTAAATGTTAATAAAAACGCTACTTCATATCTATATGTTCGAGGAGATGGTAATGTTGGTATTGGCACAACAACCCCTTTATCTAAATTAGTTATTAGTGGTGACGTGTTAGCTGTTGGCACCACAACTTTATTGTCCAACAATGCTGCTTCACCCGCTTTGATAGCTCAAGGTGCATCTGGGCAGACGGGTAATATATTAGAGGTTAGAAATTCTAGCGGTTCTGTTTTAACTCGATTTGATAGCTCCGGTAGATTGGGTATAAATGCAACTCCAACCGCAGGTCAAAATATTAATTCATCGGTTACATATACAGGAACTTCAAATATGGCCGCGCATTTATTTACCGCAACCTATTCTGTTCCAAGTAATATATTTGATGTGAATTATGATGCATCAGAGTCTAATCTTGTCGTAACTAATTATAGTGCTATAACACAAACACCTACAGGGGTGCCTGTTATAAGATCAAATATGGCAACTTTAGGGTTTAATGGAAATGGTACTGTACAAAAAGCGGCAGGATTTGTATCTTGGGCTGGTATCATGAATAACAGTCAGACTATTACAAATCTAAGCAATTTTTATGCAGGATCTCCTTTCAATGCTGCAACAGGTGCGGTTACCAATATGTATGGATTATATATTGATCCTCAAAAACAGAGTTTTGTAACTAATGGTTATGGTATTTATCAAAGTGGAACATCGGATACAAACTATTTTGCCGGTAATGTCGGTAT
>CAYZIG010000037.1:1659-5665 GCA_964478465.1 uncultured Candidatus Saccharibacteria bacterium
CGAATAGGAAATGATACAAATGCAAATACATATATTGGTTTTGCTGCAGCATCAGGAATACCACGAGGTTTTGTAGGCACTAATGGAAGTACATTTAATACAGTTATTCAAGCCGGTTCAACAAAAGGTATTGAATTTAATGTTAATAATAGTACATTTGGATCTGGACAAGCGATGGTGATCAATTCATCAGGCAACGTCGGCATCGGCACCACAACCCCCTCCGCCCAACTAACAACCACAGGTTCAGTTAGATTTGCTTCTCTAACAGGAGCAGGATCAAACTTAATAGTCGACTCTCTTGGAAATGTAACAGTATCTTCAGATGAAAGATTAAAAAACATAGATGGAACATTCAACAGAGGATTAGAGGATATTATGAAAATAAATCCAATTACATATCATTGGAAAACTGAAACAGGTTTTGATACTACAAATGCATATACAGGATTCTCAGCCCAAAACATGCAACTTGCCATACCAGAAGCTGTTGCTACCAGTTCAACAGGTTTCTTAAATCTAGCTGACAGGCCTATTATTGCTACTTTGGTGAATGCGGTGAAAGAATTGTCAAATAGGTTGTCAAGTATATTTGATGGTACAGCTAATATATATGGAGATACTTTGAAAGCTAAAAATAAATTATGTGTCGATGATATATGTGTGACGAAAGAACAGTTTAGGCAGATTTTATTAAATAATGGATTACAAAACAATCAGGTAATCGATACTACACCTGTGGCCGCAACTACAACTGATATTATTGTAAATAATTCAAGTACAACAACTGATGAGGTTGTACAAACGGTAACTCCAACACCTATTGAAAATCCGGTTGTTGAAATACCTTCAACTCAGAATTCTGATAATGTTGACATAAATAATCAATAGTAATCTAATCTTGTATTTATTGACTGTATAGGGTAAAAATATTTTATTTATTTTTTTGTAGACTATCGCGTGTTTTTTATGATAAGTTTTAAAGGTAAGAAAATTTAACCCCAAACTGAAGTGAAAGAAAAATTTGAAATCATCGACGGTATCCTTGCTGATTATAATTCAGAGCAGGGTGGACTACCTGTTTTTCATCCGAGACATCATCCATGTCCAAATACTGCAGGAGATATTCTGTTTGAGCTCAGCGAGAGTTTGTATGAAGCCCTCGAGAGTGTGTACTTGATCTACAAGCTTTCCGGAGACCATTGTGATCCTGATGGTGAACTTGATTTTCTTCGTTATACCAATGAGTTGCGTATTCATCATGATCTACCTCAACATCTTTACGTTGTTAAAGTCACAGAGGTCGAAAATATGAATAGGCAACAGATTCGTGATTTTGTGTACTCTGAGGTGTCTGCTGCGGTTGCATACTTGAAGGAGTATCTTTGCCCTCCTTGGGATCAAGAGGAGGAGGATAATGAAGATATTATCGTGAGAGGTCGAGAATAGTCTTGGAATTCAACCTCATCCACCCGTCCGGACCCCTTGTGGGACCAGACGGGATTTTATATTTACAAAATAAGTTTTGCCATGTATAGTGTTTTTAAGCGTGATGTGCGCGAAACTGGACATTTACTAAACAACTATCAAATAACAACATGAAAAAAACACCGTTTAAAGTTTTGTTTAAAACCAACATCTTCGATTCAGTGTTGGTCAAGCTTGTTAATTTACTACATCAAGCAGATTGCATGATTTATGCAAACCAAGATTTCATCGATTCCTGTGATGAATATGCTGATTTTGGTATCAAACCTTTCTTTGATGAACGAGAAAACGATTTTGATTTTTGCGTATTCGATGGAGAGATTGTCACTGAGGACTTCTTACTGTCTCATATCAAAGTTGATGGATTCATGATTCTCGTCGATCTAGCTATACATGAACCTGTTTTTGTTGCCAATGTTGCTAAGGTGATGATTGCGACAAGCTCTAAAGGTTGGGATACAAACTTAACGTTTTCAGCTTACGGTGACGGAGATCAACCGATGATACCTGGTCTAGATGTCTCTAAAACACCGGTTAAAACTATTGGTGCAATCGTACATCAATTGAGGTACGGTCTTAGAAGGTTGTCGTTGAATTTGGTTGAATTTACACCCAAGCAACTTCATATCGCCGGTTTGTTAGATACCTCGATTAAATACATGAATTCGAAAGCTTTCTGTGATCACATGAATTCATTATTAGATACAGAGGAGGTTTCGATTAATAATAATACCGAACCTGCTATGATTTCGGAAAAACATTGTTGGGATTGTGAACATGCCCATCTCAATACCTGCCCTCTTGATTATCAACCACAATTTATCTCAGGGTCAGGTCATTGTACTCATTGGCAAACTAATCCTCGAGTTGAATACGGTGACTCACCAGAACAGAAAAAGGTCATACAACGCTTTTTGGCAGGAGATATCAAGATTGGTGGCGGTACCTCCGATGGTTTACCGCCATACTCTAAAACTCAGGCGGCTGGATCTATGCCACCATTTGGAGGATAATCATTGAAACTAACCCCTCCTATTCACCCGTCCGGACCCTTTGTGGGATCGGACGGGATTTTTCATTATTTCTATTGCCATTTTTCATAAAAAATGCTATACATATACACTATATGACACAACAAATAGACAATATAAAAGCGATGTTTGAGGCAGGAGTTCATTATGGTACTTTACGTGCTTCTCGTAATCCTTCAGTTAAAAAATACATATATGGTACAAAAGCTAATGTAGATATTATAGATGTAGAAAAAACTGCAGAACAATTAGAAAATGCAAAAACATTTTTAGCAGAATTAAAAACAAATAATAAAGTAGTTCTTTTTGCTACAAGTAAAAGTGAAGTTGTTGATCTTGTAAAAAATGCAGCAATTAGAAACAATAGCCCATTCATAGCCGGAAGATGGGTAGGTGGTTTATTTACAAACTTTGAAATCATAAGAAAGAGAATCAATCGTATGATTGAGCTTACAGATATGAAATCTAAAGGTGAGCTTAAAAAATATACAAAGAAAGAGCAATCAATAATGGATAAAGAAGTTGAAAGACTTGAAAAATTGTTTATCGGTGTTAAAGATCTTGTGTCACTACCAGCAGCTTTAATAGTTGTTGATCCTAAAAAAGAATTTATCGCAGTAGATGAAGCAAATAAAATGGGTATACCTGTTATAGCTATAGCTAATACAGATTGTAAAATCTCAAATGTACAATATCCAATATTAGCTAATGATTCATCAAGATCATCAGTTGATTACATATTACATCAATTACTTGGATAATATTTAAAATAATATATAATTAATATATTATTTAAACATATAATTAATTTTTAATTTCAAATAAAACTATGGACATTACATCAGAACAAATCAAAGCTCTTCGTGAAAAAACTGGTATATCAGTTATGCAATGTAAAAAGGCATTAGAAGAAGCTGGTGGTGATGCTGAAAAAGCTATCATCATATTAAAGAAAAAAGGTGCTGAACAAGCAGCTAAAAAAGCAGATCGTGAACTAGGTGCCGGAGTAGTAGAAGCATATATACACTCAAATGGTTTAGTTGGTTCTATAGTAGAACTTGCATCAGAAACAGATTTCGTTTCAAACAATGCAGAGTTCAAAACTTTGGCAAAAGATATAGCTATGCAAGTAACAGCAACAGCTCCAGAGTTTTTAAAACAATCAGATATAGATGAAGCAGCTTTAGCAAAAGCAAAAGAATTATTCATGAGTGAAGCCGCTGATAAACCAGCTGAATTGCAAGAGAAAATAGTTCAAGGAAAAATAGATTCATATTTTAAAGATCAGGTTTTATTGAATCAAGATTTTATAAAAAATCCAGAAATAACAATACAAGCTATGATAGATGGGGCAATACAAAAGTTCGGTGAAAAGATAGAAATAGTTCGTTTTAAAAGATTTGAAATCGGTAAATAATTAGTGTATACTAGTTGGGTGTGTAGGATTCCGTGACGTAACGGTCGGGACAGACATGTGAGCGTCATAT
>CAYZIG010000038.1:0-5481 GCA_964478465.1 uncultured Candidatus Saccharibacteria bacterium
TGATTCTATTCTTATATCATTTTTATTATTTTCTTTATTTATAAATGCTATATCATTTATATGTTGCAATGAATATATTTTATCCCTAAACTGTGCCGCTTCTTCAAATCTTTTTTCTTTAGCTAAAACTTTCATATCTTTCTGTAAAGCTTTTAATAATTTCTCAGTATTACCAGATAAAAATAGCTTTAATTTATCTATTTGTTTTTTGTATTCCTTTTTAGAAATAGCATCAACACAAACGCCAGGACAAAGACCTATGGTGTAATTAAAACACGGTTTATTTTTACCTATTATACATTTTTCATCCCTATAAGGTATTATTTTTCTAACTATTTTTAAAATCTTTTTAAGCTGATCAGTTGAGACAAAAGGACCAAAAGTATCGTCACTTTTCTTTTCATTCTCGGTTAGATTTTTACCACGGACTATTTTAACTATAGGAAAATCTTCATCAGTTATCTGTATATAAGAATAACTTTTATCATCTTTTTCTTTAGTATTATAATACGGCTTATTTTTCTTTATAAGTTCGGTCTCTAATAATAATGCTTCCAGGACTGAATTGGTCTTTTGAAACTTTATAGTATCAGCCTTTGTGATCATGTCTACCAATAACATCCCACGAGTCTTAATTAAATCATTAGAAAAGTAACTCTTTACTCTATCCTTTAAAGAAGTTGCTTTACCTATATACAGAATATCTTTTCCTTTTTGAAAAAAATAAACTCCGGGGGAATCAGGTAATTTTATTTTTTTAAATTTATTAATATCATTCATCTCTATTATCTATTATTTCATTTTCAGTATCTTTGACTGGTATTATATCTATATCTAGAGAATTGTCGACCTTTTGATCTTTATTTAACAAATCACATTTATAAGCTGCACATTTTTGCATAAAATTTCTTAAATAATAAGCCGCACCATGAGTGTTTGAAGATGAACCTTTTTCCAACATATAAACTATAACATAACGAGGTTCTGTATACGGCCAAAAACCTATAAACCATGAATTGATATATTGATTTCTATTGCCTGTTTGAGCTGTACCAGTTTTACCGGCCATCTTAACTCCTGGAAACTCTAAAGCCTGAGCGGTACCAGCTGTGACAGTCAATCTCATACCCTCACTTATTTCTTTATAAAAATCTGGATTTATTTTTTGTAATTTATCTGGAACTTTTATATATTTAGTCTCATCATTTTTATTAATCTTAAATTCTGGTATATCTTTTCCATCATTGGCCAATATCATAGTCATACCTAAAACTTGTATAGGTGATACAGAAAAACCGTATTGACCTATAGCGGAATGATAAGTATCTCCAAGTCGCCAAATATCACCATCAAAGACTTTCATTTTCCATTCTGGTGTTGGTATTACAGATTGTTTAGTTTTAAAAAAACTATTTTCATATAAATTACCTAATCCAAAATATTTTGCATATTCATCAAGTTTAGATATTCCTAAACCTTTTTTTCCGGGAACGCCACCGCCTATTGTATAGAAATAAACATCAGATGACACAGCGATAGCTTCTCTAACATCTGTATAACCATGAGCTTTCCAATCTTTAAAAATACTATCCTTGCCTGGATTATATGGATTTGGTACGACCAATTTTCCTGTTGATAATATTTTTTCTCTAGGTGTGACTATTCCTTCATTCAAAGCAGCTAAGGCAAACATTGGTTTTACTATAGAACCAGGAGCATATAAACCATCAACATAACGATTCAAAAAAACACTTCTACTATCATTTATATACGAAGATATTTTTTCTACATTTGTACCGTCAAGCATTATATTTGCATCAAAATCTGGATAAGTTACAGCTGCCAATATTGAACCGTCTCTAATATCAGCAATCAAAGCCACACCGCCATTATAATTACTTTCTCTGGAAGCGTCCTTGAAAGTATTAAATAATTTATTTTGCAAGTCATAATCTATGGTTAAATGCAAATCCTGTCCATTCTTAGGTGAGTCTACAATATTTTCGGAGATAATATTACCAGCAGAATCTGTTTCAGAATAAAAGAAGCCTGATTTTCCATTCAATATAGTATTAAAATATTTTTCTAATCCACCCACGGTTTCAACTTCATGATTAATATAAAAACCATTTTTATCTTTTTTGGGGAATTTAATATAACCTAGAAGATTACCTAAACCATCAGAACTTTTATACTTACGTATCTGCATATTATTAACAGTTGAAGTTGATGATATATTCTCATTCCAGGCTAAAGGTATGTTATTTCTATCATATATAACACCACGTGCGGCAAATATAGGCGTTGTCTCAAAACGATTATTTTCTGCTTTATTTTGATAATATTCACCCTTAACTATTTGTAATTTATAAGCATAAAAGAAAAATAGAGAAAATAGAGCGATAACCAAAAAAGAAATAATATAAAAGATATAATGAGGTATAGGTTTTATTATACGACCTTCAAGCTGACTATGATCAAAAGAAGGTAAATTCATTTGATCTATTAATATATCCTCTGGGGCTATCTCTCTATTCATTTAAATTATTTTATCAAAACTTTATAAATATTTTGAGGGGCAACAATTAACTGAGCATATATAACGGTAAAAGTTGATTGATTATCCTCATTAACACTTATAATCTTAGCTATAGGCTTAAGCCCTTCTATTGTTCTTATATAAACATAGGAATCTTTTTTAATTTCTGTTCTAGGTGGCACTTTCGCTATGAGTTGACCATAACCCATACCTTCAAATAGATATGACTTATACGTTGTATTTTCTTCTTTAATAATCTTAGTATTTATCTCTGTTGTAGTACTTGATGTTGTAGAATTGGTAGTATTAATATCTTCAGGACTTGAAATTATATTATTTTGCTCTATTAATAAATCATTTTTAAAACCTGGATCGGAAAACAATTTTACATATAAAGTTGAGGATGAGACATTATCTGTATATCCAATTATATTATTGGTTAATGCATCATATACTAGATTATTATTTTCTTTATAAATATCTTTTTGTTTAGAAACAAGATAATCTGTATTCAATAACACTGGCGCGACATTATATGTTTCATCATTATTTGAAATATTTTCTATATTTATATTATCAAATTTATCTGCAGAAAATCCATGAATAAAATACCTTGTTTGTGGAATAATATACAAAAATATCATCAATATTAATAATGATATAAATATTCTATATATAAGTGTCTTATATTCTAATAAATCAAAACCTTGATTGGCTATACGATAAGAATTTCTTCTCCTACCACTACTCCCTAAACTAGTAATACTTCTACCTCCTAGTTTATTTTTTAAACTTGTAAAAGCATCACTTGATAAATATCTATTTGTTATTTTATCTCCTCTGTGATAGTTCATCTTCATTATCTATAATTATATCTTTATAATACTCTATATTGGAAGCTATGACACCAGCACCGCGAACAACTGCGGTCAACGGGTCTTCAGAAACTTCTACTTTTATACCTAAGTATTCAGACAATGCCTCGTCCAATCCTTTGATCAAAGCACCACCACCAGTCAAATAAATACCATGTTCCATAATATCGGACACAACCTCAGGTGGAGTTGATTCTAAAACTTCTTTTACAGATTCAAACATGGAATCGGCTGATATATGTATAGCATCATGTATATCTTCTTCGTTGACGATAATCTCTTTTGGTAGACCAGTTACAAGATCACGACCTCTTATAGTGGCTTCTAATGGTGGATTGGAAGGTATTATATTTGATAATTTTATTTTTAATTCTTCTGCACTTTTTTCACCGACCAAAACTTTATATTCATTTCTTATATATGCGATTATATCTGTATTAAATCTATCACCAGCAACTTTTAGATTTTTACCACGAACTATACCACCTAAAGATATGATAGCTATATCTGCTGTCCCTCCACCGATATCTATAATCATATTTCCTTCAGCTTCTTTTATAGGTAAACCTATACCAACAGCAGCTGCCATAGGTTCTTCTATGATAAATACATTTCTTGATCCAGCATTGTAAGCAGCATCACGAACAGCGCGTCTTTCTACATTTGTAACTCCATATGGTACACCAATAACAACTGATGGTAATGAAGATATCTTTAATATATCTAAAGTCTTGCGAATAAAATATGCGAGCATCTCTTCTGTTACTTCAAAATCAGATATAACCCCATCAACAAGCGGTCTTATAGCAGATATATGACTAGGTGTCTTACCGAGCATTATCTTGGCTTGATTTCCCACAGCAACAACTTGATTGGTTTTTTGGTTAACAGCCACAACAGAAGGTTCATTTATAATAACCCCCTTACCTTCAACATAGACTAGAGTATTGGCTGTACCAAGATCGATACCTATACCAAAGCCTTTATTCTTAATATTATTGGCATTTTTGCCTGAAAATCGGTTTAAAATATTGAATATCATGTATAAGCACTATAGCATAAATCAAAGTAATACAAAATAACATATTCCCCAACCAGAATTAGTTATTTTGTATTACTTTTTGATAAGATTCGAGAAATAAAAAATGCATCCTGGTTGGGGATGCTATTTTTTATTCCGAGAATTTATTCTGCA
This sequence comes from uncultured Candidatus Saccharibacteria bacterium, assembly GCA_964478465.1. Lineage (GTDB taxonomy): Bacteria > Patescibacteriota > Minisyncoccia > Phycocordibacterales > CAIZLB01 > CAIZLB01. Next base: position 4,610 of record CAYZIG010000038.1, read on the forward strand.
GGTTCGTTTATTTTAAGATTTAATCTTGAATTATTTTTCATTCCAAAAACTCTAAGTAATGTTCTTATAGCTTTTGCTGTTGAACCTTCACGGCCTATTATTTTACCCATATCATTCTTATTAACCTCTAGAGTAAGCAGAACTCCCATCTCATCAACAGTTCTGGATATCTTGATACTATCTTGATCCTCTACTAGTGGTTTTATAATATTTGATAGGAATTGTATATCGTCTGAATTATTCATATATTTATTTTGAATACTGCTTAATTAATAATACATATATTATAAACAAAAAATAACCCAATGTATAGGGCTATCTTTATTTTTTAAAAACTATTTATTTTCTTCTTTTTTAATAGGAGATTTTTTAGGTAAAACATTTTTCTTTTTACCTTCCATGATTCCAGCGTCAACAAAAAGATTGAACACTGTGTCAGAAACTTTAGCACCATTTTTTAAATGAGTTTTTATTTTATCAGCTTTAAAAGATTCTTTTTCTATAGTTTTTTTACGAAAATCTACTGATCCAAGTACTTCAATAGCCTTACCACTTTTAGCAGCAAACTTTGAATTGATTAGTACCAATCTGTATGATGAGTCGTTTTTTCTTCCAACTCTTTGTAATCTTATATTTAACATGAGACATAATATAGCATAAACTTCGGCTGGAGGCAAATAGATATACACTGTATTTTATGGGTAAAATATAGGTATCATGATAAATATAAATAAAGCTTTTTTTGAAGGAAAAATACCAGAGAGCCAAAATTTTTCACAAGAAGATAATAAAAATTTAGAAATACACAAACTAGAAATTTATATAGAAGATATTAAAAATAAAATAATGGAGATAGATTTAGAATTGAGACA
>CAYZIG010000039.1:0-5409 GCA_964478465.1 uncultured Candidatus Saccharibacteria bacterium
TTTTCATCATATTGAAATTTACCATAATCCATGATTTTTGCAATAGGTGGATTTGCGTTTGGGGATATCTCTATAAGATCTAAACCGGCTTCTTGAGCCATTTCTTGAGCTTGTCTATTGGTCATAATTCCTAGATTTTGACCATTTTCATCTATAACTCTGAGTTCAGGGGCTTTTATGTAGTGATTAATGTTGATTCTGTTGCTATTATTTTGCGCCAAGTTTTTTTATATTTATTTTTTTATTGATTAATTATTATAAGCACATTATAACACATTTAATAAAAGCAACAATGTCCTTTGTTTATAATATAAGGTAAAATGTTCTTATGAATATAAAAGAACACAGATTATTTAAAATATTGATTATTATGATTATTTTCGGATTAGGGTTTTTCCTAGGTGATATGGGTTCTATCTCTGCTAAAAATAATGGTTCCAATATAGAGATGCAGACTTTTTGGAAAGTGTGGGATATTTTAGATAAGCAATTTGTAAATACTAAGCATAAAGATAAGCTTGGCCAGGAGATATCTACTTCAACTAAATCTGAATTTGATAATCTTTCAAAAGAAGAAAGACGTATATATGGAGCTATTAAAGGTATGGTAGATTCAGAACAAGATCCTTATACGGTTTTCTTTACACCAGAAGAAGCTAAAGGTTTTGAAACAGAGATAAAGGGTAGTTTTGAGGGTGTTGGTATGGAAGTTGGTAAAAAAGATGGAGTTATAGTTGTCATATCGCCTATACCTGGAGGACCTGCAGAAAAAGCCGGTGTTCATTCAGGTGATAAGATTATAAAGATCAATAATCAGACAACTTTAGATATGTCTGTAGATCAAGCTGTAAAATTAATACGCGGACAAAAGGGTACAGAGGTAAATATACAGATATATAGAGATGGAGTTGATGAACCTTTGGATTTTAAGATAAAAAGAGATGTTATACAGCTTCCAACTTTAGATAAAGTTTATGATAAAAATAAAAGAGTTTATACGATCAAAATATACTCATTTTCAGAACAAGTAACTGATTTATTTAAAGAAGCTATGGTTGAGTTTGCGTCTAGCGATGCTGATAAATTGATTATAGATTTGCGTGGTAATCCGGGTGGATATCTTGAGGCTGCTGTAGATATATCTAGTTATTTTATACCTTCAGGAAAAGTAATAGTAAGTCAAGATTATGGCAATAAGAAGAAGACAGAATATTTGAGAAGTTTGGGATATACTCTTCTGAATAATAAAAAATTTAAAACTATTGTCTTGGTAGACGGCGGATCGGCTTCAGCTTCAGAAATAGTTGCTGGAGCTTTGCAAGATCATAAGGTAGCAACAATATTGGGTGAGAAGACTTTTGGTAAAGGGTCTGTACAAGAATATATAAAAGTAGCTAAAAATGCCGGTCTAAAAGTAACTATTGCTAGATGGTTAACACCAAACGGTAATTCTATATCTGTTTCTGGTCTGACCCCTGATATAGAAATTAAAAAAGATCCAAAGACAAAGATAGAGGATATTAAAAATAGAGTAGACAATCAATACCTGAAGGCTATTGAAATATTGAGTAAATAGTGTATACTCTATATTTATATGAAAATAGTTTTACTTAAAGATATACATGGTATTGGTAAAAAATATGACACTGTAACAGTGGCTGACGGTTTTGCCTTAAATAATCTTATACCTAAAAAACAAGCTGAATTTGCAACTGATGCGGTTGTATTAAAATACACAAAACTAAAAGAAGCTGAAGGGGAACAAAGAAAAGTTAAAGAAGAAGAGGTTCTAAATAATCTTGATACAATAGTATCAAAGACTTATGAAATAAAAGCTAAAGCAAATGAACAAGGGCATTTATTTGCTGCTCTGCATAAAGACCAGATAGCGGAGAGCTTAGGGGTAGACTCACACTTTGTTGTTATGGATAAAAACATAAAAGAGGTAGGCGAACATGATGTTGAGATAAAAGTTCAAGATAAAACAGTCACAGTTAAGTTAAATGTAGTTGCTGACGCTGAATAATCTTAATTCACAAAAACACCCCTCCGAAAGGTCGGGGTGTTTTTGTTTTATGTGAAGTGATATAATTAATTCATTATAAATAAATTTTAAAATATATGAAAAAATACGCATTATCAATATTAATACTTACCATGATAGTGTCTACTGTTAATGTAGATGCTATTTCTGTTTTTGGTAAAGACTTAAATTTTGGAAAATTATTTAATAAGGCTAAACCAGCTACACCAATAAGTGCGGTTGTTGATAGTAAGGTTAATTTTGATGTCACATCACCTAAAAAAGGTGTGACTCTTGAGACTGGAAATATTACTAATATTACTTGGAAGACAAATGATAAGATAGAGGTCTATAATTTGACATTGGAAGGTGGTCAAAAATATGACTTAGGAAAAGCTTATAATGCAGGAAAATTATTTTCATGGATGATATCAAAAGATATAAAACCTGGAAATTATAAATTAGTATTTACTGATAAGTTTGGAAACAAATACAAGAGTGATGAATTTAAGATTAAAACCGCAATTGAGAATCAATCATATAAGATAGAATCATCTGTAGGTACCCCAGTTACAGATAAAAGTTATTATAATATTGATTATAAAATCACAACTTTAACTGGATCGGATGCTGAATTCAATATAAAGTTAACCTGTCCCGCGGGTGTGTCTGCAGTATCAGGTCAGGATCGTAATGATAAGTGTAATAAAATTATTGCCGGAAATCCATTTTCTAAATCTGTATCAAAATCAAATGAATATAATTTAACATTATCATTTACTAATAAGACTAAGACATCACAATTGGTAACAGCTGAATTTTCTGCTAACGGTAAATCACGTGGAAAGGTGGTAAATATGGTTGAACCAACAAAGGAGGTGGTTGTGTCTCCGATTATAAATTTTACATATCCAACAGCTGGATCAAATATGTACCTAGGTAAGACCAATGAAATAACATGGACAACCAATGTATCGGATCCAAATGTTTATTCTGTTTACTTAATAGATAGCACTCCTGATACCGAACCTATGTTCTTAGGTACAACAGTTTTAAATCAGAAAAAATTCTCAATTGTATTTCCTAGTTATGTATCAGCAGGCAATGATTATCAATTATCTTTCAGTGGAAAAGGTGCGACAGGTGGTTTAAGTCAAAAGTTTAATATTGTTAAACCAGGTCCATCTATAGTGGCAATTTCTTCGACTGCTAGTGTTATAAAAAATAATAATTATGATATGGGAATTTCTGTAAATATGAAATCAAATTTTACAGCTAATGGTTTTGATGTCTATGTAAAAAATTCTGATAAAAGTAAGAACATGACAGCTATAATAGGTCTTAGAAATATGAGTGACGGAAGTATTATTGCAACATCTCAACCTATAAATGTGATAACAGAAGATCCATCAGTTTATGTATTTGCAGATGGTACAACAAGATTAGCTCAATTCAATTATGTATTCTCTACATCTTCACTACCTACAGGTGTAACAAATGTACAAGCATTCTTGCAAAGTGTTACATATACTCCAGTTAATGAATCATCAAGTAAAATTATAAATACAGAATTAGGGGTATTTAATAGTAATACTGTAACAGTAGATGTTACAAGTAGAGATATTTTTACTCGCGACCTGACAATAGGTTCCATAGGTGTTGATGTTGAAAATCTGAGAAAATTTCTAGCTAATAAAGGTTTTTTACCACCGATGACTTATCAGAACACCAGTAATTATTTTGACTCATCTTTAGCTAATATTTTGACTAAGTTTCAGCAGTCAGTATTGTTATCACCAGCCACAGGAGTTTTTGGTCCTATGACAAGAGCCTATGTGAATGCTCATTTTAACGATCCTGCTGTAGATATAACTAAATGCCCACAATCATTAACATTATATAATGTAACTTATACAATAACACCGTGTAGTATAAACACATCCATGATTGATGGTGCCGGAGACAAGGCTTTTACTGTTTACATAGTTCCAAGTGTTTCTAATAGTACATATTCTTATTACACATATGGATATGGTGTTGGTTTGCCGACATATGGCATATTAGGAGGTGGAAGTGGGGGTGCGTTTGCAACTACAACCTTAAATCTTAATTTTGCTGATAGTGTTTTATCTAAAGGTGTATATAAAGGTTATTTACCGATACATATAGGAAACGGTAATAATGACAATAATTTCTTGTATTTTAATTTTAACCTAGAGGTTAAGTAATCGTTTTTGCATAAAACACCCCTCCTAAAATATCGGGGTGTTTTTTATTTTGTATTGACTTTTGTATATATAGAGTTATTGTTATATCAGCTATGTGTTATGGAGGGTGTTCCTCTGTGCTTAAGGTGTGATCCCAGGACTGTATCCTGATGGTGTGACCCATAGTGTTGTACACTAAAACGAAAATCAATAAAATGAAAATCGCTAGTTCAAAACAAATATCAGCAGCATTAGGTTCATTGGTGGCTGAGGCGGCCAGCATTACAGGGCTTCGTCTAACAACCGAAGAAGCAGAGTTCCTTCGTGGAAAACCTGTCGATGCTATGTTGTTCTTCAGGGATTGCTATAGGGAATGGGAGAGAAAGCACGTGATTCCTGAATCTACGGATACAAATCCGGAACCCTCCTTTATATTGAATAGGGTTATTGATATGTTGCCGGATTTCATTACTCCTGAGAATCTCGATGATTTTATTTCTAAGCAGGATGGAAAATGTGATGTTCTACTCCAAGATGTGAATCTGAGAGAACGGATGTTTTCAGATCTGAAAAAGGTCAATGGTCTCAATGAAATGAAGATCATCACCACTAGTCGTTTGGGTTTTGTCGATCATGTGCCAAACGAGATCTTCATGAATGATGATTTCCTCGAGAAATGGAGTAAGAAACATTATCGGGGTTACAAATTGCAATTGTGTGATCATTGGGACATCATCGATGCGTATGAAGATATTCCGACATTGTTGGAAAGAGGTTGGTTGCATCAAAATATTGGTTATGTGTTCGCCACTAAACCCGGTAATCACACTAGTCAGGCTAAGTTTCTGTTGACATTGAGTGTGTTCAACGGAAAACCAATGATTCGTTGTCATTCATATCATGAACCTCTATCTATGGTCACCAACATTGTATTCCGTGTTGTTCCAACGCGCTGATTCGTATTTCTGTTTACTCGCTCTGGCCGTAAGGCCGGGGCGTTTTTTTGTGTTAAAATAAATATATGAAAATAGTTGCTTATCTAAAAACATATTGTCCTTGGTGCATAGAACTTAAAGAATTTTTTATAAAAAATAATATTCCTTTTGAAGAAAAAGATATAAATATTAATCCTGAATTTATGCAGGAGTTGATAAAAATATCGGGTCAACAAAAAGCGCC
>CAYZIG010000040.1:0-5241 GCA_964478465.1 uncultured Candidatus Saccharibacteria bacterium
GCTAATGGGAATGTGGGGGTGGGGACGAGTACGCCGTCTGCAAAACTTGATGTTTGGGGTAATCTTAAAGTCGGAACAAGCTCTACACCTGTATTATTTGTTGATGCTGCGAGTGGGAATGTTGGGGTGGGCACTACTACTACATCACAAAAACTTGATGTTGCTGGGTTTATTAGATCTGATGGAATTCAATTAGGAAATATTTTACCGGTAACTTCAACATATAAACTTTCAGTTAGTTCAAATGTGGGAAGTACTTATATGAGATTTGGTCAATCGGGGGTTAATAATTATGAATTAGGTTGGATCTACAATGCAACGGCTGCAAATGCATATGGTCAATTAGTTACATATGGATATAATAATGATTTTAAGATTGATAGTAAAAACTTATTATTACAATCAGCTTCAGGTGGTAATACTGGAATTGGAACAACAACCCCTTCATCTAAATTAGTTGTTAGTGGTGACATGTTAGCTGTAGGTACCACAACTTTATTGTCTAATAACGCTGCTTCACCTGCTTTGATAGCTCAAGGTGCATCTGGACAGACTGGTAACATATTCGAAGTTAGAAACTCATCAGGTGGAATAGGATTTTATTTTAATAGTACTGGAGCCCCTGTCTCTACAGGAGGTTTATATGTAGCTTCAGGGTATTCACAGGCTTATACTCAGTATCAAACAGCAGATGCAAACGCAAAAGTTGCTTTGACTGCATTGAAAGACGGTCAATTTCATATTCAATCAAGATCTGCACCAATATATTTTGAAACGGATACTTCTTATACTGTACCAAAGATGGCACTCACTGTTGCTGGTGATTTAGGTATAGGCACTACAACCCCATCTGCAAAACTTGATGTTTGGGGCAACTTAAATGTTGGAACATCTTCAACTCCTGCATTGTTTGTAAATACTGCGACAGGTAATGTTGGTATAGGTACAAACAACCCATCTCAACTTTTCCATATTGCATCTGCCGCATCATCAACTCAAATGTTGCTACAAAATACTACATTGGCAACTAATGGTGGTAATCAAAGTAGTCCACAATTAAGACTTTCAAGTAACATGTGGAACGGTTCTTTTGGTAGTAGAACTCAGTCTGCTTATTTACAATTAGTCCCAGTATCACAAGCTAATCCAGCTGTGAGCAAGTTAGCGTTTTTTGTTGGTGAAGATGTATCTGGTGTGACAGAAAAAATGTCTATTAGAAGTGATGGTGTATTTTCTATAGGAGGCGGTGCTGATTTTGCTGGACCATCTTTGAGTGATACTTATAGTGTGAGAATAAGAAACTTAACTGGTGCTGATGGTACTAGTGCTCAAAGTAGTAATAAATTATCATTAGAAGGTTATTCTCAAAATTCATCTTTTGGAAGCCGACCTTCTATAGGTTATCTTCAGGTGAATAACAATGTTAATAACACCACAGCTCCTGTAGACAGATTGTCTTTCTTTACTGGTAATGATGGAGCCACACCTACAGAAAAGATGTCTATATTGACTACGGGTCAGGTCGGTATTAACAACACAGCTCCAACCGCAATGCTGCATATTAACACTGCATCTACAACAGCTATTGGTCAAATAATAAAAGCTGTGGCTTCACAAACAGGAAATTTATTTGAAGCACAAAATAGTTCAGGTAATCCTTTAATGACTATAGAGAATAATGGAAATGTTTCTGCTACAGGTTTTAACTTTGCTCCTGTTTCAAGTGGTGGAGGAACTGGTGCTGGATTTGGTAATATAACTAGAAATTCATCAACAGGTCAAATACTTCTTACTACACAGAATACATCGACATCCAATTTTGGTATTCAATTTGCTAATGTTGCCAATACCTTTTTTGTACAGGGCGCATTATTTCAGTCAGGAAATTTACAAGAATGGAGAAATTCTAGTGGTACAGCGTTGAATGTTGTTAATTCAACAGGAAGTCTTGGTTTAGGAACAACAACTCCTTCTGCGAAACTTGATGTATGGGGTGGTATTAATGTGGGAACATCTTCAACTCCACTTATATATGCAAGTACTACAATTAATCGAGTAGGTTTCGGTACGAATACCCCAAAAGATACTATTGATATTGCTACGGGAGGTCTATTAGTAAGAAGTGCAACTGGGGGTAACGGTGGTGATGGAGCTCATTTTGATTTCTATTCCAATAAAGCTAGATTTTTTGGATATAATTATAGTAACAGTACATACAATGATGTATCGGTTAACGATATAATGTTGGTAAAAGGTGGAGCCAGCGTAAAAATAGGTAATGTTTTTGGAGCTGCAGCAGCATCTAAGTTAGATGTTGAAGGAAATGTATCCATTGGTAGCTATGGTGGTGTAAGTGCTGCCCCAACTAATGGTCTTATTGTGAGTGGCAACGTCGGCATCGGCACCACAACCCCAAATGACAAACTACAAGTAATAGGTGATATACGTGTAGGTACATCAACCTCAAATGGTTGTATCAAAAGTTTCGATGGTACTGGTATAATAGGTACATGTTCATCTGATGAAAGATTAAAGACAGATATAGTTGATTTATCAGACGGTATGTTAGATAAATTAGTAAATCTAAAAGTTGTTCAATACCGTTGGAATGATACTGCTAAAGATTTAAACAAAGTTGACACCTCTGTTACAAATTATGGTTTGATAGCTCAAAATGTTGAACAATTCCTACCTGATCTTGTATCAACTGATAGTAATGGATATAAACAAGTTAATTACTCTAGAATACCACTTTATCTTTTGAAGTCGGTACAGGAGTTGACTAAGAAAGTTATAGGCTTTGCTAAAGAATTCAGAACAGAAAAACTTTGCGTAGGGGATACATGTATAACTGAATCTCAATTAAAAATATTATTACAAAATCAGAATTTGAATCCTGCAGCACCTACAACTACAACAACCTTTACTGAAGTGAGTTCGACCACCACAGCAAATCAATCTGGTTCTGACACAACCACTGAGACAACAGTAACAGATACTGTTCAAAACAATACACCTGAGCCTGTAATAACTGATACTGTTATAGAACAGGTTACAGAGCCGGTTATAACTCCTACAGAATAGATATTTCATGATATAATATTATTATGAAAATAGTCATAGCTTCAGATCATGCTGGATTTGAATTAAAACAATATTTTATAAAAGCTTTACAGGAAATGGGTTTAGATAATGATTTAACCGATTTTGGTCCTTTATTATATGATGAAAATGATGATTACCCTGATTATATTAAAAGTGTAGGTGAATATATATCAGAGCATAATAATTCAAGTGATTATAGGGGTATAGTTATAGGCGGATCAGGACAAGGTGAAAGTATTTGTGCAAATCGTTATGCAAATGTACGTTCCGCTTTAATATACGGTGATGATAATGACTTAAACATACAAATGGCCAAACTTTCAAGACAACATAATGATGCAAATGTTATATCTTTTGGTGCGAGATTTATTTCAGAAGAGAATGCATTGCAGATACTTAAAATATGGTTAAATGAACCTTTTCCTGGAGATGAAAGACATATTAGAAGACTATCAAAAATAGAAAACAAATAGATATGAATATAATACCAGCAATATTAGAATCAGAATTTTCAGAAATAGAAAATAAAATAGAATCAGTTGTAGGTGATACTGAGAAAGTTCATATAGATATATGTGACGGTTTATTGGTATCAAAAAAAACTTGGCCATACAGTCAATCAGCCAACAATAGAATAGAAGATAATTTCCATGTAAAGAAAATATTAAGTGAAGATATAGGATTACCTTATTGGGAAGAATTAAATTTTGAATTTGATTTAATGATACAAAATCCACAAATACATCAAGAGTTATGGGGTAGATTAGGGGCTAGCGTATTGATATTACACATAACATCTTTTAAAGATATTGAGGCTTTGGAAAATTTTATTATAGAAATGAATTCTTATATGATGGATATAGTCTTAGCTGTAACTTATGATGAATATTTAAATTATGAATCCATAATTAGAGATTTGATAAATCGTAAAATGATTCAATCCCTACAAATAATGACTATACACAACATAGGTTCTCAAGGACAAAACTTTGATAATAGATGTTTAGAATTAATAAAAAAGATAAAAGAGGATTTTATAGAATTGAATATCAGGGTTGATGGAGGAGTAAACGAAAAAACTATTGATAAAATAATAGATTTAGATATAGATGAATGTGTTATAGGTTCTGCAATATTTGCTATAGGTAATCCCAGAGAAAACCTAAATTATTTTAAAGATTTGTGTTAAAATAATTATATATGTTTAGAAAATTAATAGGTTTGATTCTTGTCCTGATTATATTTTATATTGCTGTAAAAGCATTGGTATTTTTACCTTATTTTACAAATCTGGTTATAGGTAATAATAAATCACCATTTCAAATAGGTACTGATTATGTAAATCAAGTCAATCAAATATATCCACAATATAATAATCAACAAATCAGATATAATGCAAATACAGATACAAAATACGTTGGTCGTATAACTCTAGAAAAGATAGAGGGTAAGTTAATACTTTCTATAGAGGGAGCGAATACAAATACACCTTTAAATATTTGGTTGACTAATACTGCAGAAGTGACAAATAAAACAGAATATATAGATTTTGGTAGATTGTCTAACGATGAATCCATAAGGCAATACATAATAGATATGAAAGGTGGTGATATTTCATTTGATGAATATAAATACATATTATTGGTTGATGAGAAATACAAAATTTATAAAAGTATAGTTTTGAATTAAATAAAAAAATGATAAACCCTACACAAGCAAGATTCATAAAACAAAAAGCAAAAGATATACGAATATCTATTATTGAGATGTTGGTCAAAGCTAGATCTGGTCATACTGCAGGGTCTTTGGGTATGTCGGATATATTTGCTGCTTTGTATTTTTCTATTATGAATCATGATCCTAAAAATCCTTTTTGGCAAATGAGGGATAGATTGGTTTTATCAAATGGTCATATATGTCCGGTTTTATATGCTACTCTAGCTCATGCAGAATATTTTAGTATTGAAAAATTATTTACTCTTAGACAATTTGGTTCTATATTACAAGGTCATCCACATAGAGAATTTTTACCCATGCTGGAAACAAGCTCTGGTCCACTTGGATCAGGGTTATCACAAGCTGTTGGTATGGCAATATCAGATAAAAGAGATTTTAAAGATAATATTTCTAGGTATA
>CAYZIG010000041.1:0-5217 GCA_964478465.1 uncultured Candidatus Saccharibacteria bacterium
GATTATCTATGAAATATCTAGGGGTAGACTATGGACAAAAAAAGATCGGTATAGCCGTTAGTGACAACGACGGTAAAATAGCTTTTCCACGTGAAATCATTAAAAATGATGGTCTTGAAATTGATTATATAAATGATTTATGTGATAAAGAGGATATAAAGGATATAGTTATTGGTAAATCTATTGATTTTAAAGGTAAAGACAATAGTGTAGAAGTTCTAATATCTGAATTCATAAATATTTTAAATAAAGATAATAAATATACTATACATCGTATAGATGAAAGATTTACTACAAGTTTAATAGCTTCAGAAAATAGATTTAATTTTCAAAAAACACAAAATTCTAAAAATTTTTCTAAAAATGCTAAAAGTGTAAGAGAAAATTCAAAAGATGATGATGCAAGGGTGGCAGCCGTGATTTTACAAAGTTATCTCGATTCAATGATAAAATTATAGTATAATCATTTCATATGATTACATTTGATGAATTCAAAAAAGTTGAAATGAAAGTAGGTCAAATACTGAAAGCTGAACCAGTAGAAGGATCTGATAAATTATTACAATTAGAAGTAGATTTTGGCGAAGATAAACCTAGAACTGTAGTTTCTGGTATAGCAGGACATGTCGATATAGATACATTTGTTGGTAGTAAAAAGATATTCGTTACAAATCTAGAACCAAGACCAATATTAGGTATAGAAAGTCAGGCTATGATTTTGGCAGGTAAGGATGGTCAAGGTTTAGCTCTTGTAGAAACAACAAGAGAATTACCAATAGGTACATTATTATCTTAAAAAATAAATGACAAATTTTTTAGAAAAAATAAAAGCACAAATACCAGTACCAAAAATGATCCGATATGATCATGCTGGATTCGATATAGGTTCTGATCATATTAGACATATTTTTTTTAAAAAGAATAATGATAGATTAACTGTAGATAAATATGGTGTAGAAAAACTGCCTTATACTATAAGTAAGATAGAACCAATATCTGAAAATAAAGATGTTGTTAATTTACTTAATAAAATTCAGAAAGAATACAGGTATAAATATGTAGAAGTATCTTTACCTGAAGAATTGGCTTATATATATACCCAAGAAGTAGAAGGTGTAGACGATATAACAATAAGAAGTCAAATAGAATTTAAAATAGAAGAAAATGTCCCATTAAAAGCTGATGAAGCAATATTTGATTATGTAAAAGTTTTGGATTTGGGTGAAGGTAAATATTTAATATCAGTGACTGCTGTATCTCAAAAAGTGGTTGAAGATTATATAAAAACATTTGAAAGTGCAAATATGACAATAGTCTCTTTTTTAGTTCAAAATCAAGCTTTATCTAAATCACTTATACACAAAAATGACGAAAACTCTTATTGTATAGTAGCTATTGAAAAAAAATATATAGTAGTTTCTATTGTTTCAGCGGGTAAAGTGTTATATACATCAACTATCAATAAAACATTATTTGATGATGATTTAAATTTACAAAGAAAAGAAATATTAGAGGAGGTTATAAAGGATATATATAGAATATTAATATTTTGGCTTTCATATATAGAACAAAACAAGAAATATGGTTTTAGTAAAATAAAATCAATAATAATTTCATCAACACATTCTAACATTATAGAATCAGAATTTATTAATATGATGATTAATAAGTTGGCATTGGAAATAGATAAGCCAAATGTCTGGATCAATGTTTTGGATTTGAATACAGAAATACCCCCTATAGATAAAATCGATTCATATCAATATGCAACAGTTATAGGTTTAGCATTACCAAAATTAAAATAAATATATGTTATTTCTAATTAATAAAAAACAAAAAGAAAAAATATTAGATGAATATTATGCATCATTGATTAATATTTTTAGTTCATCTCTTTTCATACTGTTTATTATATTTATGGTTTTACTTTTTCCTAGTTATTTAACTATGAAAGTTGATAGAAAGATTATGTCTGATAGAGTTGATATTTTGCAAAAGGAAATAGAATTGTATAAATCAGGAAATAAAACCACTGATAATCTAAAGATAGATAATGACATATCTTTATTGGCTTTATCGACGACCGACAGAACATTAGCTATATATAGTGATATAAAAAGTATTTATAACAACATTCCGAATGCAAGATTAACAGGTATTAGTATAGACACTTCAACTAAAAAGATAACAGTCAATTCAGTTATTGATAATAAAAATACCGCTAGTTTAATAGTAGATAAATTGAATAATAGTAATTATAAAGGTGCGGAATTGCCGTATTCTGTTTTTAGTCAAAATAAAAGTTTCGTATTTAACCAAAATTTAACATATGAATAAAATTATAAATAAGAAAAATATAAGTATATCGATATTGATAATAATATCTTTGTTGTTTATATTTTTGTTTTATCTGATAAATGAAAATATAAGAAATTATAAAGAAAAAGTGCTTGAAGATTATACCACTTTGGCACGTTTAGAATTAGATAGAAAAGTGTTTGATTTGTATAAGAAAGTATTATCTAAAGATTCAGAAGAGGCAAAAAAAATCAAAAAATATATATTTTCTGATAATCGAAAACAATTATTGGATCTTATTAATCAATTAGAAGAATACACAAAAAGAAATGGTTTAATAACTGACTCATCTGCTATAGTATCTGTTTCGAAGAGGGATAATTCTAATCTATCAAAATTCAAAGCCAAAGATTTGATAATTAATATATCAGTTTCAGGAGATATAAGGAAAATAGAAAACTTTATAAATTTATTAAATAATTTACCTATGGTCTCTTATATAGAAAAGATGGATATCAAATATGATTTATCAAATAATAAAAATACGGCAAATATATCATTAGTAATATATCAAAAAGATGAAATTAAATAATATAAAAAATTTAAATTTTAAAAATGTCAAAAAAGAATTTGACCCAAATTCTCACTGGTATAAATTAGTATTAATAGTATTTGTATTATTTTTACTTATAGTTGCTTATAGTGTTTATAATTTCTTTTATATAAAAAATGAGATAAATGTATTGGAAGGTGAAGCAAGGGATAATATAATGAACTCAACCTCTAGTGATTATTTAGAAAAGACAAAGAAAAATAATCAATTAACTAAAGATATCAATAATTTAAAGAAGAATTTAGATAAATATGAGCAAAAGGAAAGAGAGTATGAGAGATTACTATATACAACTAATTTTATAGCAACAACTACAGCAACTACCACGGTTGCAACAACGACAAAAGAGTGATATATTACTGATACGCTCTTGTAGTTCAATGGATAGAACTGCGGACTTCTAAGCCGTTAATGTAGGTTCGATTCCTACCGAGAGCACAAGATGAATCACCCGAAGGGTGATTTTTATTTTATAAAAGATTATAATCTGATATCATTTACCTATGCTTGAGAGATTTATTAATGAAAAAGAAAAGTCAGTTTTAGAAAATGGTGAGAATAAAGAAACTATTAAACCTCTTGATGAAAATGAGGATGATTTAGAGACTCAGAAAGTTAATGAATATTGGAAGTCTAGAAATAATGCAGAGGTTTCTCTTCAAAAGAAGAAATTAGATTTAGATAAGATTCTTAAAATAAAATCAGAGTTGGGTATTGGTAATTCCACAGAAGATCGAGTTAATAATGAAATAGATGTATTAGAAAATAATCTCATTGAATTACAATCAAATTGTCCTGATAATCCAACTCTGTTGCTTAAAAATCGTTTGGAAAGTTCGGAAATTAGAAATAGATTTATGAAGACTAGAACCGAATATCTTTCTTCCTTAAAAGATGATAACCATGAGAATGATATATTTGCAAAATCACATCAATATAAATCACATTACATTAAACAAATGGATGATTATGACTCTAATTTAGAAAAAGTCTTTAATTCAACAGAGATTGGTGAAGCCAAAGAATTCCATAAAAATAAAGAAAATTTAGGTAGGAGTGCTGGTATAGGTCATGAGGGTACAGTATTTATTGATTCAGAAATAGGTGGTAGACAAAAATCTATTATAGAAGCTCATGAAAAAGGTCATGGAATAAGAGATTTTAGAGGTGATGATTCTATAGAAATTCGTAGTGTATTGGATTCAGGTGCTAGAGATATTTTTCGTTCAAAACACCCTTCTTTGGAACGTGTAAGATCAAGTTATTTAAGTAACCCAGATGAAATAATAGAGAGAATGTCTCAACTTAAAAATTATTTTGGCTTCAGATCTGGAGAAAAATTTACTAAGAAACATTTGGATTATGCTCGATCCCATTATATACAAGACACAGGATTAGATAATAATATGTCAGAATTCTTTGCAGGAATAACTCCGGATACCGAAAGTCATTTTCTCGAAGTTATCAATAAATTTCCTATTTAATATGCTTAAAAAAATATTAACACTATATTTCGTTTTTATATCTGTTGCGGTTCAAGCCTCAGAGAATGTTTCTGTTTTATTTTTAGGGGATATGATGTTTGATAGAGGTGTAGGAGTAACGGCCCGTAAAAATGGTTATGAATATGTATTTGGTTCAGCTACAACAACTATAGCCAGATATGATTTAACAGTAGCAAACCTAGAGGGTCCTATAACAAACTATAAATCAAAGCTTATATTAGATAATGGTAAGGCGATATCTGGATTTCAATTTACATTTGCATCCACAACTGCTCCAGCCATAAAAAAAGCTGGCATAGATATAGTTTCTTTGGCAAATAATCATACTGATAATTTTGGACAAATAGGACTTAATCAAACTAGAGAATATTTGAAAAAAAATAATATTCAGTATTTTGGTAGTCCTATAAATGGTATTGATAATATAGCCACAACTACATGTGTAAAAGATATATGTATTGGTTTAATAGGTTGGCATGAATTTTCATATAAGGGAGATATAAATGTTTTCAATAAAATAAAAGAGTTTAAAGAACAAGGTTTAGATTATATTATTGTATATCCTCATTGGGGTATAGAGTATAAAAATAGACCAAATCAGAAACAGATAAAGTTGGCACATAGATGGTTGGATGAAGGTGCTGATATAGTTATAGGCTCTCATCCTCATGTTGTTCAATCTATAGAAAAATATAAAGATAAATATATATTTTATTCACTGGGAAATTTCATATTTGATCAATATTTTTCTTTTGAAACTACTCATGGTATAGGAGTATCTCTGAATCTAAACAAAGATAA
>CAYZIG010000042.1:0-5142 GCA_964478465.1 uncultured Candidatus Saccharibacteria bacterium
ACACTAGCATTATTATCTCCTTCATTTGTTTCGTATACGGTGTTATTTGAATCAACACTTACGTTTAACACAGTTGTACCTCTATTTAGAGTATTATTTGTCTGTATTATTAGAACTCTTTCTTCACCCGAATTCAGACCTCTTTCATTATCTATTGTTGTATATTTATTTGATCCTGTTGTATCAGAGTATGTTGCCCTTGCAGACCATGTTTGTGAAAAACTGCCACCTGTATTTCTTACTCTAACTTTCAAAGCTACTCTATCTCCATAAACAAAGTTTGTTTGAGAAGAGAATTCATTGTTGACCATTTTACCAGCCTCTATTGAGATTATTTGCAGGTTAGAATTGTAATTATTGTTGTTGTTATTGTTACAATAATAGTATCCATTTGACCAATAACAATCGTTATTATTGTAATTTGATCCACAGTTATAATAATAACCATTATAGTAATAACAATTATTATTATTGTAATTATTATAATTTATATTATTTAATGTAACAGATAAAGTATTATCTGATTCGTCTATTTCTGGCACAAGGTTATCTACATCAGCATATATTTTAACTACTGGATTTATAGATGTATCTATACCATCAAAACGGGCTTCGACTTGATAAGCACTATATGCAGGTAGATCAAGACTTATATATCTTGTTCTGTCATTATAATTAGATGCCGGCATATCTACTCTCATATTAAATGATCCTATATTTGTATCACTGGTATTTTCTATTTTATATCTCACTGAGATGACATCATTTCTGTTGAAAGAATTTGTGTTTACAAATTGTCCAGAATATCTGTCTATAACTCCTGTAGATATTAAACTAACTTTTATATTTTTTAGGCCTGATTGAGTTATAGTGGGGTAATATACAGTTCTTCTATAAGTTGTTTGGGTTGGGGCCTTATATGTAGCTGTCTTTTTACCCTCAAGTATAGTTATACTACCTGTTGAAGTATTATTAGGTGAAGTAATAACACCATTTAAACCACCGGTAGTTGTTGCCACAGGTTGAGGAATTCTATTATCAACAATCGTTTGAGTTGTTGATGCTTCGGGTTCTAACCCTGTTAATGATAAACTCGCTGTTGCCAATTGATTAATACCTTTAGGTATTAGCTTGAATAAAGCCACACTTAAAACCACTAAAAGTATTAAAAATACTAATATTATGGCAAAACGAATAAATGTTCTTAATGTATTCATAGTGTATATATTATATAGTAATAGTATAATTTTGTCAAATGTAAGTTTTTTGGTCAAAAAAGCGTATAATTATTATATAGTGCAGGATATACAGAATAAGACAGATAATGAACTCGTGGTATTAATCCGTCAAAATCCGGAATATCTTTCTTATATAATAGATAGATATAAGGGTAAATTAACAAAATATATAAGGAGACGCACTAATATAAATCTTCAAGATATAGAGGATGTGCTACAGGATATCTTTATAAAGATTTATATAAATATAAATGAATATGATGAAAGACTGGTATTTTCATCATGGATTTATCGTATTGCTCATAATTATATGATAGATTGGTTTAGAAAAAATAAGAAACATATGTCTAATCTATCTATAGATGATGAAGAAAATAAATTAATTCATTTATTAGAAGACAAAGATCAAAGGATAGATGATAAATATGATTCCTTCGATAAAGAATTATTAGATATAATAAAAAAAGAATTGAATAATATTTCTGAAGAATATAAAGAGATAATTTTATTAAAATTTTTTGAAGATAAAAGCTATGAAGAAATATCTGATATTTTGAAGATTTCTACGAATAGTGTTGGAGTTAAGATAAATAGAGCTAAGAAAATATTAAAGCAAAAAATACATATATGAATAACGATCAAATAATACAAAAAATAAAAGAAGAAAATCTAAAACCTATATCCAAATCTATTTTTATATTGCGTAAGGTCGTGGTCTGGTTCTTGTTAATAATGGCCACATTATTTGGTGCTTATACTTTTGCTTTCTTGTTTCTAAAATTATTATACATTGATTTTGATAATTGGTTTTATTTAGCAGATTCTTATGATCATTTTCTAATAGAAAATTTACCATTAATATGGATAATATTATTTGTATTTAGTATTACTTCTATATTTATTTTATTTAAGAAAACTGGCAGGGGATATAAACATTCCATATTAATGATAGCTTTAACTAGTATATTGATAAGCTTTATATTGGGGATATTTTTATCTAAAGTCTTGATAAGTAGAAATTTATTAATAGAAAGATTTGAACAGGAAAGAATGATGAAATGGACAAATCCTAACGAAGGGAGAATCTCTGGGGAAATGATCTTTATGGATAATGATTATATGTTAATTCGTGATATTAGAGATGATTTATGGAATGTAGATATTCAGTATATATTAGATGATTCGAGACAGGTTATAGAAAATGATCAGCTCATATCTATTATAGGTAGACCCGGAGAAGGCAATAATTTTGTAGCTTGTCAAATATTGCCTTTGGATATGAATAAAGATCATTTTAGGCCTAATTCTAAAGGTTTTTCATATAAAAATATTGATAATTTTATAGAAAATAAGATAAATAAAGATATTTGTGATTTTGTAATAAAACAGTGGTAGATATCGTATATAATTGTGTCGGTATTATTAATATTATAAAGTAATTTTATAAAATAATAAGAATAAATAAACATGAGAAGAGTAAATAAAAAAATTATATTATTAAGTTTGATTATAGCTACAGTATTTTTAAATAATTCTGATATCTTAGCTAATGCAACATCATCTGCGGCTAGACGCTCAGGGGCTAATAGAAATCTAGAATTAATGCAAGAGGGTAGAATAGCTATAGAAAATGCGTTTAAGAACAGTGATTATGATTTATTTATATCAACTATAAAAAAGTTAAATATCAACGATAATATAACAAAAGATCAATTTGCTATATTGGTCAAATCATATAATCTGTTTAAAGATAAAAAACAAAATGAAGCCATAAAACTTCTACAAGATAATAAGATTAATCCTGTTTTAATGAAGTTTATCAATAATGGAAATATGAATCTTACAGATGCTCAAAAGGAAGTCTTGAAAAAGGCCTCTGAGTTAGTTAAAGAAGGCAAGGTTGACGAAGCTAAGGCTATTATACAATCAGCTGGCCTACCAGGTGTCCCTGTAAAAATAGATAAAAAGATTAATAAAATACAAGCTAAAGAAGCAAAAGAAAAAAGAGAAGAATTGAAAAAAGCTTTTGATAAAGCCAGAGAATTGAAGAAGGAGGGTAAATTTGATGAGGCTAAGAAAGTATTAAGGGATGCAGGTATACCAGATAATTTACAAGATAAAATTAACGTAGCTTCAACCACTGAAAAGAAAAGAAATCTAGGAATATTACAATCGATAAAAAATTTATTTATAAGATAAATATATATAAACAAGAAACACTTAGTAAGACGAGTGTTTTTTGTTTATATATATAATATAATCAGTATATGGTATTTACTAAATTAGAAATAGATATAGCTAAACAAATATTGAAAATTGGATTCATTATAATAATTTCAGTTATTATTGTTAATGTTCTATTTAATATAGGAGATTTTGTCAAAATAAAAAATAACATTAAAAGTGTTAATTTTGTAAATGATCAGAAATTAAAAGAAAATATTATAGAAGATACTAAACCTATAGTACAAGAATTGCCTCTAAGTATAGAGATTCCTGATAATTCCATATACACAAAAGTTGTTTCCCCTAATACTACTGATATAAAATTATTAGACTCAGCCTTAAAACAAGGTGCTGTTTATTATCCTGGTTCTGGTTTTCCTGGATCAAACAATACTTTGATATTTGGTCACAGTACTGGTTTTAAGGTTGTCATAAATAAGGCCTATCAAGCATTTAATAATATAAAAAATGTAAAACCTGGTACTCTTATATATGTAAAAACTCAAAGTAAAATACATGTATATAAAGCAAGAGAGGTTAATAAAGTTAGTAAATATACATCATGGATACAATTTAAAAGTGATACACCTATATTAACATTATCTACTTGTGATAGTTTCGGTAAAGCATCTGATAGATATGTCTTGGTGGCTGATTATGTTGGTGTAAAATAGTCATGCTATAATGAATGCATGCAAATACAACACCCAAGTAAGGAGAGAACATTGGTAATAATAAAACCTGATGGTATACAAAGAAATCTCATTGGGGAAATAATATCTCGTTTTGAAAGGGTTGGTTTAAAATTAATAGGGATGAAGATGATGCATGCAACAGAGGATCTTATTAAAAATCATTATACTTTAGATCCGGGTTGGTTTAGGTCCGTTGGTGAGAAAGGTATAAAGGGTTTATTGGATAAAGGTATACAACCGGAAAGTCTTGATCCTGATGTGATGGCTCATGCAGTTTTGAATAGACTTATTCGGTATATGACATCTGGTCCTATAATAGCTATAGTTCTACAAGGTGCACATGCTGTAAAAATAGTTAGAAAAATAACTGGCGGAACAGAACCTTTAACTTCAGATGTTGGTACAATAAGAGGTGATTATGTCTTGGATTCTTATAAAATGTCTAACGATGATGATAGGGCGGTAAGGAATTTAATACATGCATCCGGTTCAGAAAAAGAAGCTGAAGATGAGATAAGGCATTGGTTTAAGGATGAAGAGTTGATGGAATATGTTTTGGTTAATGATGAGGTTTTGTATGGAAAATAAAAAAAAGACCCCGGGAGCTCGGTTAGGAGCTCTCGGGGTTGTTGTGTAAGAGGTGGTGGCGCTAGGTTGTTGCTGTGCGAACCCATGTCACTGATGCAGCAACCATGGCCATGGTCATGGTTATGCTGGCACCGATGTCAGGTTGATAAGGGAGCTTGGTTACGATCATGAATCCGAGCCCTCCAAGGGCATAGAATACAATGATCAACATACTGAACGTGAGAATGACGGTGTTTGTTTTCATACATCTATATTATACATTATATATATTATAAAGTCAAGTATATTATGGAAAATAAAAAAAGACCCCGGGAGCTCGTTGAGGAGCTCTCGGGGTTGGGTTTTTGTGCTGTCGGGTGAACGACAGTCTTCAACCTCCAGCTGTTTAGGGGGGA
>CAYZIG010000043.1:0-5080 GCA_964478465.1 uncultured Candidatus Saccharibacteria bacterium
ATGAACCTATTGGTCTATTTGGATCATGTATACCAACACGTGATCTTTTTATAGTATCCGCAACTTTTTTGACAGCTTCATCTTGACCTATAACTTCTGATTTCAAAGTCTCTTCCATACGAGAAAGTTTTTTCATCTCTTCCTCCAACATACGTTGTACTGGCACGCCTGTCCAAGAAGAAACAACTGCAGCTATGTCTGATTCATTTATCTCTTCTTTTAGAACTCTCTTATTTACATCAAGCTTACGAAGTTTCTTAAGTTTATTCTCAAGATCTGTATTCATGATAGGAAGTTTTCCATAACGTATCTCAGCGGCTTTTACTAGATCAGCATGTGCTTCGGCCTTATTTGACTCTTGAGTTAATTCTTCTATATTTTTCTTTAGCTCTTTTATACCAGCAATCAATTCTTTTTCTGTATTCCATTTTGCTTCTACATCAGAAATACTATCTCTGATCTCATTGATATTATTTTCTATATCTTTAATACGAGATTTTATTTCTTTATTTTCAGGATCTTTAAGTAAAGCCTGTTTCTCTATCTCTAAACGTAACATCTTTCTATGTGCATCTTCTATAGCTTGTGGTTTATTTTCTAAAGAAATTTTCAAAGTAGATGCGGCTTCATCTATAAGATCAACCGCTTTATCTGGTAAATATCTATCTGTTATATATCTACTTGATAGATTTACAGCGGAAACTATGGCTTCATCAAGTATACGAACACCGTGGAATAATTCGTATTTGTCTTTAAGCCCACGAAGTATAGCCACTGCGTCTTCTTGAGATGGCTCATCAACATATACAGGTTGAAAACGTCTTTGTAGAGCAGGATCCTTTTCTATATGTTTTTGATATTCACGAAGTGTTGTTGCACCTATGGCTTTAAGTTCCCCACGAGCAAGAGCAGGTTTTAACATGTTAGAAGCATCAAGCGAACCTTCTGCTCCACCGGCCCCAACTATAGTATGAGTTTCATCCATGAATAGGATAATCTTACCGTTTGATTTATCTATCTCCTTTAAAATACTTTTTAATCTATCTTCAAATTCTCCTCTATACTTTGTTCCAGCAACAAGAGAACCAATATCAAGTGAAAGTAATTCTTTATCTTTTAAAGATTCTGGAACATCACCCATAGCGATACGATTAGCAAGACCTTCAACTATAGCGGTTTTACCTACACCGGCTTCACCTAAAAGTATAGGGTTATTTTTTGTACGACGAGACAATATCTGTATAACACGAGCGATCTCACTATCACGACCTATAACTGGATCAAGTTTATTTTCACGAGCAAGCGCTGTTAAGTTTCTAGTAAATTTGGCCAAGGCTTTTGATTTCTTAGCTTCATTTTGTTCAACTTGATTATTTTGTTTTTGCGAGCGTAAGAAAGATAAAGTATCAAGACATTTTGTTTTGTCTATTTTATATTTTTCTATAAGCTCTCTTGCAGGATTTAAACTATCAAAAAATGCTATGAATAGATGTTCAACAGAAACAAAATTATCCTTGATATCTAAAGCAACTTGTCCTGAATGTTCCATCACTGTTATAAGATCTGGGGTTAAGAAAAGTTGATATGCAGGAGAAAGAGTATTTGAAATAGATCCAGCTGAATCTATAGCCTCAAAAGCATTGTCTGTTAAAGATATATAATCTACCTCTAATTTTTCTAACATAGAGATAACTACAGTATCTTCTTGAGTCAATAAAGATACCAATAAATGAAGAGGTGTGACATTTGTCTGTCCTCTCTCTATTGCAAGTTCATGTGCACGGCGTATAGCCTCTTTGGCACGTGTTGTAAAGTTATTTAATGGTGGCATAAATAGAGTATAACATGGTTGTCAAATATGGGTTTATTGACATATTTTGGGTTAAAGGTAATATGGTTTATGAGGTAAAAGAACCCTCGAATGAACCAATGTTAGTACCAATCGGAATCCGTCTAACCAAACCGAAATTGTATTTTGATTATCAACCAGAAAATAGATTCTTATACCTGGATTCTGTCGAGTTATCCGCCGGCAGATTTGCCAAGATTGCAGACATGGGTCACATGGTTGTACTGTCAAAGGAAAATGACAGTAGTCGGTCTTTCTATTTTACCGATCCACTCCTAATCCGAGCAGATGAATTCATCAATCTTGGGAGACACCTTGTCGAACTCGAAAACTTCGATGGACTTATCGAAAGCTGCAGAAAACAAGATTCCTATAGTGTTGTCGCCTACGACCGACTGCAAGTAATAGCCAAGACACATCACCTTTCGGTACAGCAAATTCACACTCTGGTCAGCGAAAATTACTTTGAATTATTTGCTGTCGATGGAGGTGTCGGTATCAAACGACTACTTATCGAGCCGTGGCCTTGATAAGCCCCACCCCACAAACCAACGTCCCGTGAGACCTCAAGTCCCACGGGCGGTTTTTATTTGACATCAGTCCGTTTGGTAGGTAATGTATCATGTGTTGAACCAACCCTAAATCATGCAACCTTTTCCACCTATACCCGATCTTAGAATCCGTGATGATTTCAGAAACGGAGAGACTCTATATATCATAGGTCCAAAAGAAGGCATTCAAAAAGTTGCCTATCAATTTACAACAAGAGAAGATGTAAGTGTATACTTCAAATGTGATGGGGATGTCTCTAATCAAAGCTTACCCATTCATTCGATTCTGATACTCAAAGGATCCGAACTTGCTTGGGCCAGAACTATTGTATGCAAAGCCAAAGACATGTCCAGAAGTAACGACTCAAACACCTTCCTTAGGTTCATGATAGAAAGAGGAAGAAATGGCAGTGGCCATATGGATTTCCTATATTGGCTGACTTGGTTCGAAAGAGTCATAATGCAGATACAACTGAATGGTGTTAAACCCGTCGCAATGCCATCCATAAAGGAAAAAATCCTGGCGAAGATTCAAGATAAAACACTCTGCTAATCACCCCCTCCCCACCTACCCGCGGGACCTTAACCGGTCACCGCGGATGTTTTTTATTCAAATTTTCTAAAAATGCTATTACTCTTTTTTATAATCAATTCATCTCCATCATTAACTTCTATCTCATCATCATGATTATCAACATAACAAAAAGCTGGACCACGGACTATAACAGTCTTTATAACAGAATCTTCTTTTAAAACTATATGATTATAATGTTCTGTAGTATTGTTAAATGCTAAACCTATACCAAGTTCAAATGTTGATCTTGTGATTGATTTATAATATCCAGTAGAACCAAGCGGTGTAGAAGCTATAAGTCCATCACCGATTATATGATCGAGTCTATCTTTATCATTTATATAAATATCAAATCTAATACTATGTCTTGGATTTTTTGTTTTTAAGACAAATTCATTTGTTCCTATAAGTTTTTTACCTTTTATTTCAGCTTCAACTTTGAAATATTTTTTTATTTCCAATTTACCTTTAAAAAAATTTTCTAAAACTTTTTCGTTATTTTCTTTAAAACCTAAAAGTCCCAATCTACTATTTCTTAAAAATAGTTTTGGAACACTTGGATAAAGATGTTCTGATTTTAATAAAGTTCCGTCTCCTCCATATGAGATAACTATATCAGGATTTTTATCATCTCTTTTATATTTTTTATTTTTGAAAATTTTATCTATGGATTCTGAATGATCACCGACTATGGTATAGGATTTCATGGGTTAATTATAACATTTATATCTTATAACAAACATTATCTATATCATAACCATTAAAAGTATGACCGCCTCTGTATTCTTTACCTGAATATTGATAAGTCTCACCGCTATTAGATTCAACTCTAGGAGGAACACCTAGGGGTACTTTTTTACTAGGTTTAGCATCTGTGAAATGAATAAGTGAGTATAATCTAGGTCTATTTGTAGATGAACCTCCGGAGTGATCATCGCTAACCACAAGAGGTACTCTACCATCCCTCTTGGCCATATCAGACACATAATCTTTTATCTTTTCATAAAAATCATCTATATCAACTTTATTCAATAAAGAATCTAATGGATTTAATCCTCTTATAATTAAAACTTTATTATCATTTTCATCAACACTTTCTATCAACAAGAATGCACCAGATAATCTGCTTGATTCTTTATCTATTTTTTCTTTTAAAATAACTGAGGTTATATTCGGAAACATAGCAGAAATACTTTTATATTTACTTGCCCAACAAGCACTAGCTATATGCCCAGAAAATTCCATTATAGGTCCACGAGAAGGTATTAATTCTACTTCGACTTTATCATCAGATTTTTGCTTATCCATAAATTGATTTAGCTCAACATTAATAGCATGATTATTCATTATATTTTGTATGGCTTTTTGAACTTCTGTTTTCTTTGGTAATTTATTTTTACCCTTAGAATCTTGTTTATCATATATAGAACCAAAAACCTCTTGATTCATTATATGAGAAATAAATTCATCAAGCTTAGTTGCATTATCTATATCTAATGTTGTATCACCAAAATAATCATCTCTAGTTTCTGGTCTTTTCCATAAAGTAATTAAAAACAAAATCTGTCTCAGAAAATCATGTAATTCAGAATCTTTACTCAGAGCAACAATATTTGAAAAGAAATCTTCTATACTTCTGATTTTTAATGATTTTATATTATCAATTTTCCTTTGTATACCTATTTTTGCTTCTGGTTTTTCTATTTGCTGTATTTTATTCTCAAGATCATTGATTGTATTTTTAACATATTCATCAATCTGTTGAACTATCTTAGTAAATGGTTTACCTTCAGTAAAAGCCTCATTAGCCTTTCTGTATGAATCCATAATTATTTCAAAACGATTATAAGCTGATTCTGTCCAAGGTATAGCGCCATCTTTTATTTTTGCAAATTCAACAGTTTTAGATTGCATGTATTCCGGCACAGGAGCAACTTCACCCAAAGATTGTTGTGTTTGATAATCAGTTAAAACCCTTTTAAAAGAGGCTAAATCATGGAAGCCAAATTGTGAATCAGTAAATTTAACATAATTAGATAAATAATTCATCATCAAATTAGAATTAATAATTTTCTCCCAATCAGAAGGATTATCACTAAAGAGATT
>CAYZIG010000044.1:0-4348 GCA_964478465.1 uncultured Candidatus Saccharibacteria bacterium
TTGCATGCCTTATCCACGCCGCCAGCGTTCATCCTGAGCTAGGATCAAACTCTAATTAAAAAACTCAAACAGAACAAAAGAAAGGATTCGATTAATTAGCAAAAATATTTTGGATAAAAATATTTCAAACTGTATAAATATAAACTTGCGTATATTGTGATGTATGTTTTTTTGTCAAAATTCTGTCTTAGGAAATTCTTCATAAATCTCTCAGAATCTATGTGTACGATTTCCCTTCCGTATGGGTGTCTATTATACTCAAAATGAAAACAAAGTCAAGCAATCCACCATAGAAGATTCTTACCTAAGAAATAGATCATATAAAAGGCTATGATCATGAAAGGTCCAAAGGGTATTTCTGTCTTTAATTTAAGGGCTGGAAGCATATTTTTAAAATAATTTATCCTTATTCCTAAGGCATTATTGTGTGTTGAAAAAGCTTCAAATATTTCCTTAAAAAGCGTTAAACCTAAGATCATTATCGCCCCTATCCAGAATGAATACATAGCTGCAGTAAACCCATAAGCTGTTCCTAATCCCCAACCTAAGACAAGAGCTAGCTTTGCATCACCTAAACCCATCCAACGACCACCTGATACAAGAAAGAATAAAGCAAATGGTAAAGAGACAAGCAATCCAGATAATAGTATTGAAATTATCTGTAAACCTGTTGGATTAAAAGTAAATATTATTATTAACATTTTAATAAACATTAATATAGCACCTGAATAAACTAATCTATCTGGAATAATTTTATGCTTGAAATCATAAACAAAAATACATGTAAGTAGAGACAATAAAGTTATATCTATAATATAGAAAATATATTTTAGAAATGATAGTTTAGTCAATGTAAAAATAATTGTACTTCTGTCAAAGATATTATTTCCTATAAAAACACCTCCTCCTTTAAAGAAATAAAAATAAGTTATTAAAGTAATCATCAAACCTGTAACAAATTCAACTAAAGGATATTGAATTGATACTTTTGATTTACAAGTTCTGCAACGTCCTTTAAAGAATGTATATGAGAGTATAGGTACGAGGTCTTTATGATCCAAAGTTCTACCACAAGAGAAACATTTTGAACGACCTTTTGAAATGCTCAGGTTAGTGTTATAGCGATATATAACGACATTAAGAAAACTACCTATAACGGTCCCGAATATGAAAGATATTAAGAGTGTTGTTGCTGTCATGCGGG
This sequence comes from uncultured Candidatus Saccharibacteria bacterium, assembly GCA_964478465.1. Taxonomy (GTDB): domain Bacteria; phylum Patescibacteriota; class Minisyncoccia; order Phycocordibacterales; family CAIZLB01; genus CAIZLB01. The sequence goes on from CAYZIG010000044.1 coordinate 1,205, forward strand.
CCCACTCCGACTCGAACGGAGAACTGCGCGTTTGGAGTGCGATGTTTTACCATTGAAACTATGGACCCTTAAAACCAAACTAGGTATATACTAGCATGAATCTCATAAATTAAAAATCGCCATAAGGCGACCTTTAATCTTTTTTATTTCTTAGCCTCTTCGAATACTTCTCTCTTTCTTGTAACCTTGTTATATTTTTTAAGTTTTAACTTAGGCATAGTTGAAGAACCTGGTTTACCAGATTTCTTCATATATATAACTTGACCTGTTTTTTTATGTCTTAATTTTACTACTTTTTTTTGTGCCATATTTTTTCAAAATTATTTTATTAATTTGGTGCGCAGAGAGGGATTCGAACCCCCGTAGACCGAAGTCGTCTGATTTACAGTCAGATGCGATTGACCACTCCGCCATCTGCGCTTTTGTGTATACAATATATCTTTTTTTTAGGTAAAAGGCAAATTATGAGGGTTTGGTGAGTTTTTTGACACCGTTGTTATCTATTAATATAGTCATTTGTTTAATAGCTATCTCATTCAATTTTATTAATCTTTCAGATTGAGATAAGCCGTTATTAATAAATTCAGAATTCAAAACTTCCAGATTAGACAAGCAAACAAGTTGAGTCACATTTGCATAATCTCTCATATTACCGTCCTTTTCTAGATTTTTATCTTTCCAATTTTTCGCTGTCATACCAAACAATGCCATATTTAAAACATCAGCTTCATTTGCATATATCACACTTGAGTCCTTTGAGGAAATTTTATTTGGAATAATTATATTTTCCTTTATAGAATTTGTATGAATTTTATAGTTTATTTTGGTTAAAATTCTCTTAATATTCCATTCTAATTTCTTGGATTCACTTTCCTCTTTCTTAAGCCTTTGAAATTCAGTAATAAGATAAAATTTAAATTCTGGAGATAACCATGTTGCAAATTCAAAGGCTATATCTTTGTGGGCAAAAGTTCCGCCACCATATCTACCGGTTGATGATTTTATACCTATAGCATTAGTAGCTTTTATCCATCTAGACGAAGAAAGTATGAAACTACCTTCCCCTGCACTATTTTTAATGTTATGGAATTCCATAACATTAAAATTCGGATTATTTAATTTTTCCCAAATACCCATAAATTGTATAGCATATTTAGTTGATAACCAGTTAGCGATTATGATGCCAGTGAATTCAGGATCCTTATATTTTGCCATATCGGTCAAAGAAACATAATCATCTCTTATATTTATAATTTGATTATTTATTGTTATTTTTTCCATAAAAAAATAATAACAAAACAGTATTAAAATAAATCCGAAGAAAATATAAAAATCTGATTAAGGGATTATAAATTATTCACCTATAAATACAGTCTCAAACTTAACCTTATCGTCTTCCACCTCTTCTGCATTTTTTCCTCTGTGTATAGCATTTCTATAATATTTTTTACCATTGATCATATCTATACCATCCTTATCACCAAACAATTCTCTTATTGTGCCCTCATCACATTCTGATGGACTAGTTTTTTCACCAGTTATTTTAATAACTTTTTCCATCAAATCCTCATCCCCTTCTAACTCTAATACAACACTAGGTCCTTGAGAAAAATGTTTAGCATTTTCAAATTGTACTTCCTGTGGAATATTTGTATACATCTCACCGTTCACAAATTCTAGAGGAAGCATTTTAACAACTTCTCTTTTTATATCTATACCATTTTCTCTAAAAATATTTTTTATTTCTTCATGTTTAAAATAGGCATCAGGTTTAATAACAACTATCATTGTATTTTTAGGCTCTTTTTCTATTAAATTTTCGATTGATTCTGGTTTCATATATTTATTCAAATTTATCAAAAGTTACAGTTCTAATATTATCAAAATCATAACCATAATGTTTAAATACAAATCTAGGATCTTGATCAAACTTATTATTCCAATCAAATCCTAATTTTCCTGCCATCAATTTTAATGATTCAACATCATCACCTTCCAACTCAACATAAGGTGGTATTTGTGGCCAAGTATCTATATCCAAAGTTACACCATCAAGTTCAAATGTGTGACGATATTTTTCAACAACACGATAAGCTGTCCAACCTATGGTTTCCATAAAAGATTTAGCTTTATCCATATCAGATACAACAAACTCTATTTCTGTGGCGCCATCTGTTGTTTTATCTTTATTTGATTTATAAGTTAAAGTGATTTTGTCTCCTTTCTTTCTAAGTTTAACTAGATATTTTTCTCTTAAAGATTTTTCTAAATCATCATAAAAAATAATCTCGTCTAATTTCACTTCACCCTTATCTATAGCATTCAAGGATTTTAACTTCTCTATTAATTCAGATTTATTTATATCTAGAAATCTGGTCTCTATCTCTGTATTCATATTTATATTATAACACAAAAACAAAACCCTCATTTAGAGGGTTTTTGCTTTATTTTCTAACTACCTTCTTCTTGACACCTTTATTGACAATCTTATGCACAGTCTCCTTCATAGATTTATTTTCAAAAGTTAAATTATTATTTTTATCTAAACCTATAAGTACTTTTCTATTTGCCTTAAGACCTTCATCTATCATCATGTTTGCAAGTGGGGTTAATACTTTGTTTTGTATCAAACGTCTTAGTGGTCTAGCACCGTATTGAGGATTATAACCTTCTTTTGCCAAGAGATCATAAACTGCGTCTGTGAATGATAAATGTATATCTTTTTCAAGAAGTCTTTTATTGATCTTATCTATCTCTATATCAACAATCTTACGTATTGATTCATTTGATAGAACATCGAACAATATAATCTCATCAAGACGATTTAAGAATTCTGGACGGAAACTATCTTTAAGAGCACCCATCACTTTTTCTTTTACTTCTTCATATACCATCTTATCATCTGTGGCAGCTGAGAAGCCTATAGTTTGCATCTTATCAATATACTGAGCGCCGATGTTTGATGTCATTATGATAATAGTGTTTTTGAAGTTTACAGTTCTTCCTTTTGAATCAGTTAAACGACCATTGTCTAATACTTGAAGTAAGATGTTAAATATCTCTGGATGAGCTTTCTCTATCTCATCAAACAGAACAACAGAATAAGGTCTATGCTTAACTTTATCAACCAAAGTACCACCTGTA
>CAYZIG010000045.1:0-4169 GCA_964478465.1 uncultured Candidatus Saccharibacteria bacterium
AGAAAGCAACAGTGGCGTGTACCTGCGTGGACGATACGAAGTGCAGGTGATTGAACACGTCCTGCTGATAAACCATAACGAACCTTTTTCCAAATCAAACCTGATAAATCATATCCTACCAAACGGTCCAAGACACGACGTGCTTCTTGGGCACGGAAAAGATTCATATCTATATCTCTAGGGTTTTTAATGGCATCTAACACTGCTTCTTTGGTGATCTCGTTGTAAGTTATGCGTTTTGGTTTCTTTAAACCCAAAGCTTCTTTTAGATGCCATGCTATAGCTTCACCTTCACGGTCCGGATCGGAGGCAAGGTAAACATCATCAACTTTATGTAAAGCATTTTGTAAATCTTTTATAACCTTCTCTTTGCCTTTTGAGGTCTCATAATGGGGAATAAAGCCACCTTCTATATCTATAGCTTTTTTATTTGACTTAGGTAGGTCTCTAATATGACCTACTGAAGACATAACTATATAGTCCTTGTCTAAGAACCCTTCTAGTTTTTTGATCTTTGATGGTGACTCCACTATGACTAAATGTTTACTCATGCATATAGTCATAACATATATATATAGAGTGTTGCAAATTGGGGATAAGTCTGGGTAATAAAAAAGACCCCCGAAGCGGAGGTTTTGTTAAGGGGGTACCTCCCGTCCACACCCATGGACGGGAGGTTGGCTTGCGCCACCCTTACATGAAGCGCGACCGTTCCCAGTGCACGCTTACATATACAATGTTAGCACATCTGACGACAAAAGTCAAGGACGACGATGCCTGGCTTTGAGCTTGATAGACTTGACGTCTTGAGGGAACCTCTGCTTTCGCCGTTTCTGAAAATCAAAGTCGGACCGGACTGGTGGGTTTTTCGATGTGATAGGTATTAGTCCTTCGAACACTGGTATACCCCTGGTGATTTCGTATTCGGTGTTGTATTTCGCTTCAGGCAAAAGTTTTTCCAACAGCTCATCTTGGTCGGGTTCGATCCAGGTGATTTTGACATCCTTGTCTGGAAATTTTTTTGCAACTTCTTCTGCTATCAGTGCTGAGACAAGTGTTCCTGCTAATGTAGGACAATGACCAATGATTCCAATATGTACGTGCGGTTTCATATTTCCAAATAAGTTTTCAGGGCTCTTAATGAAAAGTTCGTTCCTGGGTTTTTTGTCTGGTTTTGGGTGTTCTATGTAATATTCTCGGTTGATAATAATCTCAACCAGAGATATCACAAGGAGACCTGGAGTCAAGAAAGGTATCATAGTGTTTGAAAATGTTTAACAAACTTACATTATCATATCTTCTTATGTACTTCCACCTCATAAACAACCCCAAGCTGCATAATCATTTCTCTCAATGTTTCTAGATTTACAAATATTTTAGCCCCTTTATCTATCAAATCATTAGTTCCTTGAGAATTTCTAGAGAAAATATTTCCAGGAATAGCTAAAACTTCACGATTATAATCAGTCGCTAAGTTTGCGGTTATAAGTGTACCGGATTTTTCCTCGGCTTCTATGACTATAGTTAGATGTGAAAATCCGGCCATCAATCTGTTTCTAACGGGAAAAGTCCAAAGACTAGAACGAGTACACGGTTCAAATTCATTTATTATCAAACCACCATGATCTAATATCTCATGCTTAAGATCTATATGAGCTCTAGGATAAAAATAATCATCATGTATACCACTACCTGGAATACAGATTGTTGGTATATTATTTTTAATAGATAGTGTATGTACCAAACCATCTATACCATAAGCTGCACCAGATATGGTAACAACATTGAAGTCTTTTAAGAAATCCAATATGTGTTCAGTGACCTGTATACCATAAGGTGAAGCTTTTCTTGGTCCTATTATGCATATATATAGATGTTTATTTTTCAATAAATCAATATTACCCTCATAAAATAGCTTTGTAGGCGCATCGGGTATATTTTCTATTAAATTATTAAGATCTTTAATGTTGTTTATTTCTTGTATTTTCATATAGAAATATCATATCTTTTCTGCTATCATATTCTCATAAAGACTATATAAATAATCCATCAAGAAAATATAAAAAATAAAAACATGTTAGATATCAAATTTATCAGAGAGCATAAAGATATTATTAAAGAAGCAGCAAGAAAAAAAAGGATTTCTTTTGATGTTGAGGCTTTGGTTGATATAGATGATAAGAGAAAAAGTATATTAACTAGTATAGAGACAAAAAAGGCTGAACAGAACAAGATGAGTCTTTTTATTGCCAATCCACAACACTTAGGTTCTTCATATCAAAAAACTGAAATCATTGAAAAAATGAAAGTTTTAAAGGAAGAGATGAAAAAAGAAGAAGATGAACTTGGTGAGGTGATGAAAACTTGGCAAGATCTTATGCTTAAAGTTCCAAATATTCCAGATATGTCTGTACCAGAAGGTGAAAGTGAAGATGATAATCAGGAACTTCGTACTTGGGGAGAAATACCACAATTTTCATTTACTCCAAAAAATCATATAGAACTTTGTGAAAAATTGGATCTTGCTGACTTTGAAAGAGGTGCAAAAATTTCTGGATTCAGAGGGTATATATTAAAAGGTGCTTTAGCGCAACTTGAATTTGCTGTATGGCAATATGTTATGAACTTTCTTGTCAATCGTGGTTACAATCCAATGATAGTTCCATCTTTAGTTAGACGCGAGACTTTGCTTGGTTCTGGATATTTACCGCAAGGAGAAGATGATTTATATAAAACACAGGATAATGATTATTTAGCTGGTACAGGTGAAGTTGCAACGATGAGTTATTATTCAGGGGAGACTTTAGATAAAAAAGATTTACCAAAAAAGATTATCGCATTTTCACCATGTTTTCGAAGAGAAGCTGGAAGTCACAGTAAGGATACAAAAGGCTTAATACGTGTTCATGAATTTTTCAAATTAGAACAAGTTATATTATGTGAAGCTAATCACAATTTATCTGTTGATTTTCATGAAGAGCTTTTGAAAAATACAGAGGATATTATGCAATCACTTGGTTTACCATATAGAGTTTTGCTTATATGTGGACAGGATTTAGGTCTAGGTCAAGTGAAAAAATATGACATCGAAGCTTGGGTTCCAAGTCAAAATACATATAGAGAGACTCATAGTGCATCATATTTTCATGATTTTCAGACAAGAAGATTGAATATCAGATATAGAGATGATGACGGTAAACTTAGATTTGCCCATTCATTAAACAATACAGCCATTGCCACACCGCGTGTATTAGTAAGTATTTTAGAAAATTATCAACAAGAGGACGGATCAATAAAAGTCCCTGAAGTTTTAAAACCTTACATGAATGGCATTGAAATCATCAAGTAAAAAAGGAAAACGATTTTACAAAGTATTATCAATTGTATTATTGATAATTTTCTTGATCTTCATCTTTTGGTTTGTTTATGGAAGTGTTTGGCAAATAAAGAAAATAGAGGTTTTAAATGCGAAACATACAGACGTTCAATTGCTGAAATCTGATTTGGATAATTTATTAAAACAAAAAACTTTATTTATCATTCCTAATGATCACATAGTCTTATTGTCTAAAAAAAAGATAGAACATTTTATTTTAAATACTTATCCGTCGGTTGAAGAGGTTGTTGTTGATAAAACAATAGATAAAGAGATTATTATAAAAATAAAAGATAGAAAAGCAACAGGTGTTTGGTGTGATCAGAACTGTTTTTTCTTTGATGATGAAGGGGTTTTATTTAAAAATAGTTTTGAGTTTACTGGAGCAATATTTGCCATTTGGAAAGATTTAAATAGTAGTACAACTTTAAATTTTTATGATAAAGCTGCTTGTATGGATATTTGTATAGATAAAGATTTTATAAATTTTCTAAGTAAAAATAAAATAAAAAAGGTAAACATAAAAGGTGAAGAATTGATTATGGATACTGAATATGGTTATAGTATAAAAGCTATGAATAATTCTACATCTACAATAAGAAATATGAATTATTTCTTAAATAAATATGAAGAAAATCTGAATGCCCTTGATTATGTAGATATTAGATTTATAGATAAGATCTTTTATAAGATGAGATAATCTTAGTAAAATAATGCCCCGTTAGCTCAGTCGGTAGAGCAGCTCACTCGTAACGAGCAGGTCGCAAGTTCGATTCTTGTGCGGGGCTCAGAT
>CAYZIG010000046.1:0-4054 GCA_964478465.1 uncultured Candidatus Saccharibacteria bacterium
AAACTTTTGGTGGCTGTGCATACTTTAAAACATTAAACTTTTGTGCTCCCTGTGTTACAAGAAGTGGACCAATTTCAGACCAAACAATTTTACCTTTATCATAATTGACAGAATTATCAATTAAATATTTTATAAGTTCAGAATCTTTTGGCATTTTTAATATGCCATTAGCTAATCTTTCATCTTCCTCAAATCCAAAAATATATTCGCCAAAATTCCAATCATCTCTTAAACATATTGAGTCTGTATCTGTCCAAATTAAGCCTGTTTTTTGTATCATTGTGTATCTAAACATATCAGCAAACGGACCATATGAATTTTGTATTTTAAATATTTGTGATTCTGGAATTATTTCATTGGCATCCTTTTTAATGACACCTTTAGGTACTTTTAAATCCATATCATAAACAAATAATGTAAAAGAGTGTCCATAATAAATAAATGATGCAATAGCAGTTTGTTCCACTTTACTCAGTGGTTTTCCTACCCATAATGATCCAAAATTAGCCATGGTATTTATTGTAGCAGCCAGCCTATTTCTAAGCTGGCCACATACAACCTCTTTATTTGTCTGACTTTTTAACTGACTTCTTGACTACCTTTTTAGGTGCCTTAGCAGTCTTTAAAGCAGCATCTACAACACTAGCGTCTGGTAGAATACCAAAAGCCTTATCATTAGGATTCATTGCTCGTAGAGCTACTGGAGCAACTGCAGCAACCAGTGCTGTCCATAGATCTTTTGGATCTGTTACTCCTGCCATATATAGTGCAATACCTGATGCAAGTACTGAACGACCATATGATGCTAGTAGTGCCTTTGTCTTTTCGTTCATTATTTTTCCTCCTAGGATAGAACGTTAGTTACTATTGTAAACCCAATCCATAGACCAATAATTCCTGCGACTCCCGCAAAAACTGGTGGTGCTGGAACGGGTAATTTGAATGCTGCAAATACAATACCGCATCCAAAACCTGTAATTGTTGATAAGATAATATCTTTCATTGATTTTCCTTAATTGGTAATAATTTTTTTAATTCTTTATAAGATTTAGAAATTTGTGTCATTGCTACAAAATCTGGTCTACCTTCTGATAAGACGCTACCATATTCATCAAAATAGTTGATATGAGAATCAACATCATTTACAAAATTTTCTAGTCCTTTTTGAACTTCTTCAATATATTCAAAAGCTGATTCACGAGAATCTGATAAGAATTTTATAAAGTTTTCCTGATGCACGTCACTATCTTTATGTTTGTCAGAAAGTAGTCCGTTTGCTATAAGATAAGCATTGTGTATTTCTTTATTATTTATTTTTAATTTCTTAATTTTAATTAATAATATAGTTATTATTGACAATGCAGCAATAGATATTCCACAATATATATAAATATCTATCATTTGATAGCCTCTCTAGTAACTAGCACAATCGCACCTTCCATCTCTAATGCGTTTTTTAATTTTACTACATATTGCAATGCTTCAATTTTTTGATCATGTGTCATTGGAATAAAATCATATTCATTTAATTTGATAGTCAAAAAATGCTCATTATCAAGAACATTAACAGCAAAATTTTTAGGGGATTCAATAGAGTGAAATGCCCTACGCATATTATCTGTATACATTATACATCTTCCTCATTATTATCTACATAATGAAATAACTCTTCTAAAGAATTCCACCCAAGATCTTGCTTAATATCTAGTGCTGATAAGAATATATCCCAGGTTTCATAAACATATTGTTTAGCTAATTCTGTGGGCTCAATTAGTTCATTATTGAATAAGAATGCAATAGGTAAGCCAATATCATTATATTCAATAAAATCCTTGAAATATTTGTCTGTTTTATAATCCATCCACAATTCTCCAAGAATTGCACACATTGAATCAAATGAAGTTAATTGCTCTCCATTGTTAGAGATTTCCACATTTCACCCCACTTTTCCTTTGTTCTATGCTTACTAAATTCTCTAGATATTTCTCCATCAACTAAATATATTCCTCCCCATACTCCCCATTCTTTACCAGAAATACCATTGGCAAAACAAGTTCTTTGTACGGGACATGATTGACATAAATTATCTACAATTGGCCTAATTAGTTCATCTTCTTCATATTTATCAAAAAAGATATTAGTATCAGAATTGAGACAAGCACCTTGATCTTTCCATAAATGCTGTTTCATATCTAGCCCTTATATCTATTTGGTATGTTCCATCCATTCCGATCAGGGACAAATGTTTTTGCTAAAAACCATTTTCCATTACGACGAATACCATTAATTGCTGTTTTTGCAATGTCTGATTGCTTTGTTTCAATAACATTCCATCCATCCCAATGAAGATTGCTATTTTTAGCAACGATCTTCTCCATTGTTTCTAGACTCTTTATGATCATGATTACCCCTTTAGTATCTAAAAATTCCAACTTCAACATTGTTTAATTCGGCAGTTGCTACCAATTTTGAGACCGCTTGTTTTGGATTACTCAAAAATGCAAAATAGTTAATATGAGACATATTTTCTTCAACCCATGATGCTGGTACCTTATAAAATTTAATCTTTCTTCCACGAGCTTTCATACCTCTTTCTGAAAGGTTACAAAACTCAGAAACAAATGAATTAATTTTAGCTGGTCCTACAGAATATACTATAAATTCCTTATCTCCTTCTGACATACCAGAAAGAGCTACACTCATAGCACGAAGAAAGATTTGATAATCATCAAACTCATTTGTTCCATGCACTGCCACTATCATTAGAATTTCCATCCCTTAAGCTATCCACTATGAATAGCATCTTATCAATATCTCGTTTTGACATATTGCTTGTATCAACTGGCTTAGTTGTTTCTGGATTCACAGATCCATTAACAGTTTCAGCCGTAAAAAACATATTGTTATGTATCCAATATGCCTGACCATCAACTACTATTACCCTTACCATATTATTGTTAATATGTTTCCTTGCTTGTGAAGGAGGTTTTGGTAGTTCAAAAAGGTCTTTAGGAATAATATTTTTAACTATTTGGTGTATATCACTTTGTCTATACACTACTTTGGCAAAATATTTATCCCCTTTTTTTACTGCTACTATAATTATATAGGATAAGATGGCCAATGTCAAGCCAATAATCAAGTATTTCATTTTTATTGCCCTATATTAAAAGGACTGCCAGACCAAAACTTTTTTTCTTTTTCTACTATAGCACGGCTCCATGAAAAACCTGCATCTCCACCCCAAGCATCCCACATAATACGACCATTAGACGGGTTTTCAGTATTATAAAAATCTTTACCCTTTTTGTCAACTTCATGACGAGAAAAAAATGAATACATGCGCTTAACAGTATCTAAAGATAATCCACGTCCAGCAACTATATCTGAGGCACGTCCCCAACCTATAGGAGTTCCAGCTCCTTTGGCTTTTCCATCTTCTTTCCATTTTAATGCACGACGTGCTGCAGCCTTCATGCCATTATTTGGTGTATATGTATTAGACATTTTTTTTCTTCTGTTTATGGTTGACTACATAATCGCCCAGAATAGCTTTAATGGTTCCATTTTTATTAATACGAACTATTTTACCATTTTTAATCTGAGTTGGATTAAAAGCATCTCTTTTTTTCTTTGGCATATTATTTCACAAACGGATTCAAATCAAAAATGCTTCCGCCCCAATCAGTTTTCTTAACTTTATTTTTCCAGTCTTCTGGAAGAGAATTAATCATACCAAGTGCTCTTGCACGACGAATAATATGTTCTTTTGCAGCATTGTAGTCTTTTGCACGTCCTACTGACTGAATTGCATTACGAAGATCTGTTGCATTTGCAATTGGAAAAGATCCATCAGGCATTGCTGTACCTTCTGCAGCCATTCTTTCACGTACTGCTGTTGATGGATCACGTTTAGTTGTACTATTTACCATTGGATACCAATCTGCAGGCAAAAGGTGCTCTGCTCCTATTTCTCTTGCACGATTAATAATGTGCTGCTTCATCTTTGGATGTTTACCAGAAGATGCCCAGTGTCTTAGCGCACTGCCAATTT
>CAYZIG010000047.1:0-3974 GCA_964478465.1 uncultured Candidatus Saccharibacteria bacterium
TAAACTATATGTTTTTTTACTTTCCATCCCTCCATACTACAAAAACACCCCCAAACTTCTCCTTAAGAAATTATAAATTTTTGCCGAAGAAAAAATAAATTATTTATTTATTTTCACCAAAGCCCTCACCAACCCCTTCACCTCACTCCACTTAGTATAATACCCTAAACTTATTCTTAGACTCGATCCCCCGCAATCATAACCCAGAGCATCAACGGACAAAGATCTTGAATCCTCTTTTTTATTTTGACATGTTGTACCCGTTGAAACTTCATATCCTAGTTTATCCAACTTAAACAATAAAAACTCAGCATCTTTATCTTTTAAACATATGTTTATATTATTAACCACTCTATTTTCTATACTTCCATTTATATAAACATTTTCCATCTTTGAAACCTCATCAAAGATATACTTTTGCATTTTACCCAATCTCTTATTTTCCTTCTCTCTATTTTTAACTGTTATCTCTAAAGCTTTAGTTAAACCAACTATAGAAGCCAAGTTTTCAGTACCAGGTCTTAAACCAAACTCTTGATCCCCTCCAAAGAAAACAGGGTTGATCAAACTATTTCTTTTTACATATAACACACCAGCCCCTCTTGGACCATAAAACTTACCAGCATCTATTGAAAGTAAATCAACATTCATCTTGTCAAGATTCAAGTCAAGATAATTCACAGCCTGACATGCATCAACATGTATAAGAGGATGATTATTTTGCTTATGTTTTCTTAAGATAGAATTTATGTGTTTTAGGTTTTGTATTACACCTATCTCATTATTTACTAAGATAATGGATACTAAAATAATATTTTTATTATTTTCTAATATCTCTTTAAAATCTTTTGTGTCTATAAGTCCCTGATTATTAACTTTTATTTTTGAATAAGTAATTCTTTTTTTCTTTGCGAGATTTTCTACTATATTTCTAACAGCCGGATGTTCTATCTCCGTGATCACAACATGAGGTAAAACAGTATAGTCATAATCATGATTTTCATACCATCGATCAACTACTCCTTGTATAGCTATATTGTTTGACTCTGTGCCCCCTGAAGTAAAAACTATCTCATCTTGATGACAGCCCAATAGTTTAGCCACGTTTTTACGTGAATTATTCATGATTTTTAGGGCTTTTACCCCATTGGCATATAGACTACCCGGATTATGAAAATGATGTCTCATAACCCTATTCATCACCCTCAAAACCCTCCTGTTTACAGGGGTTATAGATGCATAGTCGAAATATTTTTTAAATCTTGAAAACATATTGAAAATATTGTATTTTTTTGAAAAAAGTGTATATTTAATATACTATGATAAGTGATAAAAATAAAGGTGATGATAGTGTATTTGGAAGCGTTTTTGGTAATGCTTTTGGTAGTGTTTTTGCAGATGAACCTGAAGAAAAAAAAGAGGAAGAGGTAAAAACCCCTAAAAATAAGGGTAGAACTAAGAAAACTGAAACTACTGTCAAGGTAGACAGAGCCAGTTCAAGAACTTTCTCAGTCAGTGCAAATACAGAAATAAAAAAAGAAAATAGCAAAAAAGATGAAGAAAATAATTCTTGGTTTGAAAATGCCTCAAAATTTTATGAGAAAAAACACAAATTAGAGCAAAAACCAGAAGCTGTAGAGGTAGAAGAAGTTAGAGAAGAAATAATAGAAACAAAGCCTGAAAAAGAAAAAATCGCCTATTCACCCTTATCATTCAAATCTAAAATAATTACAAAAGAAGAGAAAAAATTAGCCAAAGTTGAGGTTAAAGAATCTCCTGCTAAAAAAGAAATTGATAAAAAGAAAATAGAAGAAAGGGGTATAGCCTTTGCTAAAACTTTTGCTAAAAATAAAAATTTCTTTAATAAGAATAAAGAAGTTAAACCTAAAGAAGAATATATACCCTACTATAAAAGACCTAAAGTTAAAAAAGTAAAACAAGCTCCTACTTTAAAAACTCGTATAAGTGGTAAATCAAATCAAAATGTAAAAACATTAAAAACTCTTGAAGGTTTTGACATAAGACAAAAAAATCCAGTTGTAATAATCATGGGTCATGTTGATCATGGTAAATCAACTCTACTCGATTATATAAGAAAATCAAATATAGCCGATCGTGAAGTTGGAGGTATAACACAAAAGATGTCAGCCTATGAGATCAAACACGGTGAAGGTAAAATCACTTTCCTAGATACACCAGGACATGAATCATTTACTTCTATGCGTGATCGTGGTGCTCGTTCAGCTGATATAGCCATACTTATAGTTTCCGCAGAAGACGGCGTTAAGCCACAAACACTTGATGCATTAAAATCAATACAAGATGCTAAGGTACCGTTCTTCATCGGTATGTCTAAGATAGATAAACCAGGTGCTGATATAGAAAGAACAAAACAATCATTGGCTGAGAACGGTATATTTGTTGAAGGTTATGGTGGAGATATATCTTATGTTCCCTTCTCTGGTAAAAGCGGTAAAGGTATTGACGACTTACTTGACATGATTGGTTTGATGACTGAGATCAATGATATAAAAGCAGCTTATGATGTACCAGCAGAATGTATAGTTATAGAATCCGGTAGAGACAAGATTCGCGGTATACATGCAACAATGATTGTAAAAAATGGTACATTGAAAGCTGGATCATTCATAGTTTCAGGCGGAGAAATATCACCTGTTAGAATCATAGAAAATTTTGAAGGTAAACCACAAAAAACTTTTGAACCAGGACAGCCTGTTAGACTTGTAGGTTGGACAGCTGCTCCACGTGTCGGTGATATATGTATGATGTGTGAAGACAAAACAACGGCGGAACTATTGGCTGCAGAACAAAAGAAAATGATTGATCTTGAAAATGAAATCAATGATGCAGATAAGAATCAAAACCCTACAAACAAAATCCCTCAAAATATACGCGTCCTATATGGATTAGAAAAAGATAATACTTGGGTATTACCTGTGGTTTTAAAGACAGACAGTATAGGTACACAAGATGCGGTAAAACAAGAGATAGGAAAAATCAAACTAAATAATATAGACATAAAAATAATCAGAGCTGAGACTGGTGATATAAATGAAAATGATGTTAAGCTTGCTCAAGGTAGTCAAGATTCTATAATACTAGGATACAATACTAAAGTTGATATGAGAGCTAAAAATCTAGCCAATCAATTGGGCTTAACTATAGAAACATTTGATATTATATATAAGTTATCAGAATGGTTAGAAGAACAAGCTAAAAAACGTGCTCCTAAAATCACAGAAGAAGAAAGTCATGGTACTCTTAAAGTTCTTAAAGTTTTCAATGCAAATAAGACAAAACAAGTTCTAGGTGGTCGTGTTGAGTTAGGTCGTATCAATCTAGGGGATAAAATAAAAATCCTTAGACGTGATAATGAAATCGGTCGTGGTGAAATAGTTGAACTTCAACAAGCTAGATCTCAAGTTAAGAGCGTAGAAGCAGAAAATGAATGTGGTATCATGATCGAAGCTAAAATGGAAATAGTTACAGGTGATGTTATATCAGCTTATTCAATAGTAGAAAAATAATTAATAATATGAAAAATCATAATGTAAGAGACAAAAAAATAGTTAGAGGTAGAGCCGAGTCAGTTATCAGAAAAATAGTAGATGAATATATATCTAAAAATTCTGGTGGTCAATCGCTTATCACTATAACTTCCATAGATCAAGCTGAACGTAGTAACAATGTTACTATACGTGTTTCTGTTTTACCTGAAAATCAAGAGAAAGCTGTGTTAGATTTTCTACACAGAAATGCTTCTGATATCAGGGATGAGATAAAAGAAAAATCAAAAGTAGGACAACTTCCCTTCTTACATTTTGAAATAGATAAAGGTGAAAAACATAGACAAGAGATATTTGAGATTATCTAGGAAAAATGCTATAAATAATCTCAAGGCGTAGTGGCGAAGTGGTCTAACGCGGCAGTTTGCAAAACTGATATTCGCCGGT
>CAYZIG010000048.1:0-3924 GCA_964478465.1 uncultured Candidatus Saccharibacteria bacterium
TACCATCTTTATGATGAGCTGGAGCATATATAGTATAAAGTTTTAAATCTTCTGTTGTAGAAGTGTTTATGACATTATGTTGACTACCTGTTGGAACTATAACTGTATCTCCATCAGTAACTATATATTCAGTTTCATTTATTATTACCTTACCCTCCCCTTTTTCAAATCTAAAAAATTGATCATTTTCATTATGAACTTCTGAACCTATTTCCTCTCCTGGCTTTAAACTCATAAGTACAAGTTGCATATGAGCACTTGTGTATAAAACTTTTCTAAAATTATTATTTTCTATTGTTAATTTTTCTATATTTTCTTTATATCCTTTTTTCATATATTTTCATTATACAATATTGTATCATTGTAAGATGTTGACTTTTTTTTATTATAATGTATTATTAGGTCGTTTACACCTTCAACATCAAATCAACAAACACCAACCCCAATCCCGACATGCCCCAAGAAACAAAGACCACCACGTCCTATAAACTGGAAAAGATTAAATCAGTCCTTGAATCAATGATCAAAATTGTACGGACTTACGATCAAGATCTCAAAGGAGAATTCGTCACCGAACACCCTTGGTCCGGAATATACATGGGATTCTTCCCAGAGTCGGACAAGTTCCTTCGCTTGGCTGCGCACCCAGATCACCGGCTTGAAGTTATCGATGTGCACGAAGAAGAGGTCAAGCGTCGCATTCAAAAGAAAGAAGGGGCAGTTATCCGCTATCGTTTGAGCGCCCCCAATGATCGCGAGGTAGTCATCTTCAGCTTCGTTGCTGACAGCAATGGTGACTTCTTCTATGAAGATTTGGAGGAGTAGGTTATACAACCACCTCTCTATCTCAACCATCCCGGAACCACATTAACAGTGTGGGACCGGGAATTTTTTTATGCTAAAATAACAAATATATGATTTCAAATATACTTGTAATATTCGCAACAATTATTTTATTTTTATTTGCCGTTAGTAAATTCAGTCGTAGTATAGAAAGAGTTGCTGGAGACAAAATGAAACTTTATTTATCAAAAATAACTGAAACTAGAGTACGTTCTACTTTTATGGGATTCATAGTAAATGCTATAGTTCAATCAAACAGTGCTTTAACTGTGACTTTAGTTGGTTTAGTAAATGCGGGACTTATAAGTTTTCGTGGTGCTCTCGGTGTAATAATAGGTTCCAATGTAGGAAATACTTTAACATCTCAAATGATAGCCTTTAATGTTATAGCATTAGCGCCTATATTTATAGTTATAGGTTTTATCATGAGAAGATTTCATAGTCCTGTAAAACATTATTCTGGACCAGTATTTTATTTTGGTTTAATGTTCTTATCTTTAAGTTATATGCAATTACTTATAAACCCATATATACAAAGCCCTGAGGTATTAAAAATAATATCAAGTGTAAGTAATATTTATATCGCAATATTCGCCGGAATAATAATTTCATTGATATTTCAATCATCAACGGTCACCTCAGTATTGGCTATAACTTTAGCAACACAAGGATTATTAAACTTTGATCAATCTTTTGGAATAATTATGGGTTCAGGTGTGGGTACAACAGCTACAGCATTAATAGCATCTATAGTTATGAATACTGCTGCACAAAGAACTGCGGTGGCCCATCTATTATTTAATATCATTGGAACAATCTTGACCATGTTTATACATAACCCTATAAAAAACTTCTTAACATCTTTTGATACAAATATCGGTCAAACATTAGCAAATGCACATGTATTGATGAGTATAATAACCGCTATAGTATTATTGATATTCTTCGGTATATATATAAAAATTGTTGAATTAATAATACCGGATCGAGGATTATTTCACAAAACTAGAACAGCAATAGAAAATAAAATTTAATATTATTCTATATAGAAAAAAAGTTTATATGAGCTATAATCTACATCATGGATTATACTATAAAAACAATAAATAATATCTTATCAACTTTATATATAAACAACATAATCGATATATTATTAATATCATTATGTGTTTATGTCATATTAATATTCATAAAACAAACTAGATCTTTTTTCATATTGGGTGCCTTTTTAATACTTTTTGGATTAAATTTTGCATCTGAAAAATTTGACTTAACATTGACAAGACAATTATTTGAACCATTGTTGACATTCTTTATTGCTGTCTTTGTTATAGTATTTCAACCTGAAATTAGAAAATTTTTCAAATGGATATCATCAGGCAGAACAGTGTCTTTTAAAAATGCTTTAGCTTTACCTGAAAATAATATACAGACTATAGTTAGATCTGTATTTGAAATGGCCAAAAAAAGAGTTGGTGCAATCATAGTTATACCAGGAGAATATCCATTAGATGATTTACTCGAGGGTGGTTTTCCATTAAACGGAAAAATATCATTGCCTTTAATATTATCTATATTTAATTCATCTACTCCAGGTCATGATGGTGCAATACTCATAGAAGGATCAGAAGTTAAAATGTTTGGGCTTCATTTACCTTTGGCTCAAGAATTCAATGAATATAATCGTGTAGGAACTAGACATAGAGCGGGTGCAGGTATAACAGAAAAGACTGATGCAATGAGTATTATAGTTTCAGAAGAAAGAGGCGAGGTTTCTATTTCATTAAAAGGTAAATTACAAAAGATACAGACACCCGAAGAATTAGCTGATATTATAGCCAAATTTACAAATGAACATTCAGAGGTATCTGAAAACACTAATCAGAAAAATATATTCAATTATTTTATAATAAAAAATAGTTCATATAAAGCTCTATCAATATTAATATCTGTAACACTTTGGTTTTTCTTTGTATATCAAGAAGGTATAGTCAAATTAAATTTTTCCATACCTGTAGAATATAGATCAGTTGATAATAATCTTACAATAAAATCAAGTCAACCAGAGACTATAAATGTAACTGTAACTGGAAATAATAGAGATGTATCAAACTTAAAACCAAATGATATAAAGATAATAGTTGATGGTTCAAATGTTAAATTAGGCGATAATGATTTATCAATAAAACAAGATAATATACAAACACCATCATATATAGAATTAAGTAATTATAGTCCGAAGACAATCAAAGTTAAAACTGTAAATAAATCAGATATTTAATTATCTAATCTAAACCTCCAAGATTAATAACGTTGGTATAACCCAAACCTATCAATAATTGTTTAGCTATTTCTGCTCTAGATCCACTAGCACAATACAATCTTATCTCATCATCTTTAGCTATATTCTTTAATATAGACTCTGCATATTCTGTATTATTATATATATCCTCAACAGGAAGATTTATTGCATCTTCCCTGTATCCATTTTCATATTCTTCTCGACTACGAACATCTAATAAAAATATCCTTTTCATATTTATATGATAACATTAAATATAAGTATTACCAGCTACCAGAAGATCCGCCACCGCCTGATGATCCTCCACCACCAGAAAAACCACCTCCACTAAAGCCACCCGATCCGCTGCCATTACTCCAAATACCCATATTCTTAAAGGTTTTTGGGTATTTTGAGACAATCATATCCAACAATAATCCGATTATAATTAATCCAAAAGCTAAAACAAATCCTGTTATAAAATAAATAATCAAACCTATAACGAAACCCAATACTCCACCAGCCCAATATGATTTTGATTTAGAAAATACACTCATAATTATCCTTAAAAAAAGAAAAACAAAGAACATAATTACAGGTATAACCCTCCCATCAAAATCATTTATAATGATACTTTTATTCTCAACATAAACCTCATTTTTATTTATCCTATCAATGATCTGATCAAGACTTTGATTTATGCCACCTATATAATCGCCATTTCTAAAAGCCGGAGCGATAACATCCCTTTGTAATCTTCCTGTATATACATCAGGGATAATAGGTTCTAAACCATAACC
>CAYZIG010000049.1:0-3832 GCA_964478465.1 uncultured Candidatus Saccharibacteria bacterium
CTAAGAAGGAGATACAAGATAGGTTCGACGATATAGTAGATTTTTCGGGTATAAGAGATCATTTAGACATGAAACTACTTCATTTTTCTACCGGTATGTTGTCTCGTCTAGCTTTCTCGGTAATGATATATTGCACTGACCATTATAACCCTGATATATTATTGCTTGATGAAGTTCTTTCTGCTGGCGGTGACGCCGACTTTCAAAGCAAAGCTACTGACAAGATAGAGAAGCTTATACGAGGTGGTGCTACTGTATTGCTGGTAAGCCATAATATGGAATTACTAAAGAGATATTGTGACGAGGTGATGTGGTTAGGTGAAGGCACTATTCGAGAGAGAGGTAATCCAGACCATGTAATAAAAAAATATTTGGATAATTTCAATGTAATGAAATGATGAAATGTTTAAAAGCGCATTAAATAAAATTGAGAGTAAGAGAAAATCACAAAAAACCTTTTGGAAAATTGTTATAAAATTAAAAGATTTTTTGTGGTTTTGTCACATTAGTTATAAGAGTTTAAGTTTTCTCCATAAGAAGCACTCTTTATTGTCATACGATTTTTTTGAACCTATATTTTCAGATTTTAAGAATAAGAAAATAGGTTTTGTTGTTGTTGATGGAAATGTGGGTGATTATCTGATTCAGGATTCTGCAGAACAGTTGTTTAAATATTTTAAGATCGATTTTAGAAAAGTTAACTCACGGTATGCGGTCGGTACTTTTTCTGAAGAAGTCTGTAAATGGGCTGATGAATTTGTTGTTTGTGGTGGTGGTAATATGGGTACTTTTTATGCTACACCACGTAAGACCAGGGAGAAGGTTTTATCCATAGGGAAGCCTGTAACGATATTGCCTCAATCTTTTTTTGGGGGCAGAGAGGATCTACCGTATAAGGTGGTTTGGGTTCGAGAGAGATCTAGTTTAGAATATTATGAAAGTGCAAAACTGGGTCCAGATTTGGCGCTAGGGTATAGTTTTAACAGAAGAATACCTCGTCCTAAAGAAGATTTGGGAATTTGGCTGCGCGAAGACAGTGAGATGATTGATTTGCCAAAAACTTTTGTCTCTTGTGGGGATCCTGTACGTGTTTGTAAGACGCCAGAGGAATATATTCTTCTGGCAGCTAGATACAAAAAGATTATTACCAATCGTTTACATTTCGCAATCGCCGCTCTTATAGCTAGACGAGAAGTTATTTTACTTCCTAACAGCTACCATAAAAATCGATCCATGTACGAGATGTGGCTTAAAAAGATAGGATGTAAGTGGCGTAATGAGATTGGTGTTAGAGATCTCTTGCCTGCATCACCTCGGAATTTTAATGTAGATTTTATTGCCGATTATTCGAAAAAAAATACATTTGTTTCATCATCTGATGGTCGTCATGTTGTCTCATGTAATGATAATACAATAATATACGACGTCTTTGCTTGTCGTGGGAATACTCATATTGGATTGATTGGTCATTATGATCGAATTAGGAATCCAGCAGTTACTGTGTGCGAGTTTCCGGATGGGCAAATCGTTAAGTCAGCCTTTATCGATGATACAGCGTCGTTGGAATATTTTGAAGACTTTAAGGTTGTTATCCTACTGTTTCCTATTCCTATAAGTATGAAATATTTTGACTCTGTGAAAGTGACAATTAGGAACGGTAATGAAGTTTTTATAAGAGCCACAAATATTGATTTGACATCTTTGACTGTTAAGAAGTTTTTGTCACTAACCACTTTATTTAAAGACGAAGTCCGTTTCCTTAAGGAATGGCTTGATTATTATTTGACTCTTGGCGTGGATCATTTTTATCTTTATGATAATAATAGTATAGATAAGGAGGGAGTGAGTCGTGTTTTGGCTCCGTATATTCAAAAGGGTATAGTGACTCATATACCTTGGGATTACCCTTATGTTTATGGTGACCAGAAAAATAGTTGGCGTTATACTCAGAGAGCACAAATGCAACATTGTCTCCTAAAGTACGGACATTTGACGAATTGGTTATTGTTTGTGGATGTGGATGAATATGTATTTCCAGTTGATCATGCAGAAAAAAGCATCTTACCACTATTGAAATCTTACGAAAAACACAATGATGTAGCTGCTATTTCTTTGAAATGTATGCTTTTTGGAAATTCTGGATATGCACAGGTCCCTGCCGGACGAGTAATTGCTAATTTTACAAGACGAGCAAAAAGCGTCATCCCTGATGGACGCGAAAAGTATTTTGTCAGAACTGATTATTGTTCTAGGGTCGGCATTCATCGAGTTCTCCAGAATGATCCAGGAACACGGATTATATCAATGGATCCAGAGCATTTTCGCCTAAATCATTATTGGTCAATAGGGTATCAGAATAGAATCAAGTCTGATATGTTCAATGATGTTGAAGACTGTGGGATGAATAAGTTCTTCAATCAAAAGTCTTAGGTTTATAATACTAATCCATATTTATGATTAAGAAAGCATTGAAGATTACTGAAGATCATAGGAACTCTAAAAATAGATTCTGGATTTTTGTTATAAGGGCAAAAGATCTAATATGGAAGTTATATTTTTATATGTTTCTCAGAAAAAAAGAAATTTCTTTGAGAAAAAAGTATGGCGTCATGTTTAACGTAGTCGAGAGCTCAAAATTTGTTGTTCATCTTGGGATAAAATTAGGGGTCAACGCTGATCTTTACGACTTTCTTAAGAAGAAAGTCTTTCAGATTGAAGCAAACCCTATTTTGATAGGTGGACTAAGACAAGACATGGAAGCCAAAATTTTAGAGACTACACCTAATAATATAATAGGCAATAATTCGGGCTTAATTGTTACTGATATTAATTTGGCTAGATTCCTAGGTGCAGATAATATTTTAGATAAATTCAAGTATATCTGTATAAGTGTACCTCCTGCTAAAATGCATAAAGACAAGTTTCCATTTAAAGAAATAAGTGATTTCTTGAACAAAAGAGGTTTTTTCTTCGTTGGTAAGAAGTCGAATGGATATTCAGATGTCTTGTTCAGAAAGACAAAAGAGTTCAATGATGATGATATTTTATCCAGAAACATCTCTTGCTTAGTAAGGGATAATGGTATAGAAAATATTGTTGAGACTGGTACTTACCGAGCAGATACTACAAAATATTTCGGAGAAATAGCAAAAAAAGTATATTCTATAGAATATAGTCCTTATTTGTTTAAGAAAGCTGTAAAAAGGGAAGATGTGAATAAAAATAATAATATTAATTTCTACCTAGGAAAATCACAGGATATACTGGATGAAATAATACCAAAATTGAGTGGAAAGACTTTATTTTTTCTAGACGCGCATTGGGGTAAACCTTGTCCTACACCATTAGAGTTGCAAGTCATAGCTAGGCATAAAATAAAACCCTATATCTTGATTCATGACTTCAAGGTTCCTGGCCATCCAGAGCTTGGATTCGATAAATATGAAGATTTTGTCTACGATTTTGAAAGCACCGAACCATATCTCAATGATATCTATGGTGAAAATAACTACGAATATGAATACAATTTTTCAGCAAGAGGACGTAGACGTGGTGTTATATTGGTCTACGAAAAGAATATGATAAATCCAACTTTTAAATTGGCCACACTTCCGTCAGAGGTTAAATAGATATATGAATATGATTGTAAATCAGCCAAAATATGAAATATATTGTCTATATCACAATAAAGTATTTCCGAAATACTACGGTGATCAGATAGACAAATTGACATTTGTCAAAGTAGATAATGGACATTACATATTCAAATCAAAAAAACATATTCATTTATCAAAAGAGGTATGGTTTAGGTCTATAGGTAAAGGGTGGGCCG
>CAYZIG010000050.1:0-3744 GCA_964478465.1 uncultured Candidatus Saccharibacteria bacterium
ATCATGTTTTTCTGATAAATGTTTAAGAGACAGCATGGTGAAATATACAGAGTTATTTTGTGTACTTAATATCTTAAGTATTTGATCCGGAATCTTAAAATCAGTTAATATTAAATCGAACGGATTTTCTATAATATATCCTTTTGGTAATTTTTTCATTTCTAAAAATATTTCGTGTAGATTCATCCATACACAATATCAAAACACCCTTAAACTTATCATAAAGAAAATATAAAGATTTACTAAAGATTTTATAAAATGTATTTATGGAATAAGTTTCTTCGCAGGGCTTCAGCCTGAGGACCGAAAAGGAATGGAATAAATAAACCCTATGGCGTATACACCACACTAGTCTTCAAGAACTTAATCAATTTATTTACATCACCATTTTTATCAGCACTCTTAAGGATAATTATAACCACTTTTCTATTTCCACCTTTAAGTGTAGGAATCTCAAATATAGATGCTGTAGTTTGCAAAGCTTGATCTATAAAACCATTTTTACCACCAACGAATCCAGGTAATGGAAGTTGAGCATTTCTGTTATACCAAGTGTGCCCTTTTATAGAAAATTGTTTAACACGAGTTGTTGCAAATATACTTGAATCTGATTTCCAAATATAGCGAACTAACTTCAATAGATCATTTGGGGTTGAAGTGTTTTTTGGATCAAGACCAGATGGATCACCATAATAAGTATCATTCATTTCTAGACTTCTGGCTTTTTTATTCATCTCATCCATAAAATCCTGATGACCATAATGGTCAGCAAAAACTTCAGCTGCATCATTTGATGATTCCATCAATAATGGATATATAAGATCCGAGAGAATTATTTTTTCACCAAGTCTTAGAGCACCTTGTGCTCCATAAGCATCTGAGGCATCACGAGACACTATGGCTACATCATTCAAATTCATCTTTTCTGTTGCAATAACAGCTGTCATAAGCTTAGATACTGAGGCAAGTGGATATATAGTATCAGCATTTTTATCGATGATAATTTCTCCTGTTTCAAGATCTGCCATCAAATAAGCCTTTGAACTCAATACAGGTAAAATAGCCTTAGAGATCAATTCATATTTATCAGACATTAACTCATCATTACCACCTACTTCTTCAGCATTGCCTCTATTACCTATAACTAAAGTTGCATTACTATATTTATTTATATTATCGGTTAAAAATTGATTACCAAACTCTTCCAAATATCCTATACGAGCAACCCCTGGAATATTAACATTAAGATATTTTGAAATATCGAAATTATCTTTTTTAACTATTGTATTAGAAGTTGTGGTTGAAGTTGTCGCTGAGACTTCTGTACTAGAACCAAATATGACCTTACCTATATCAGCTCTTACATAAAATTGTTTTAATTCATTTTCAACTTGTGTTATCTCATTTTTTTCATTAACGGTATTAATAACATTATTTATAGGTGTATTATTTTTATTTAAAACAATCAAAACACTTTGAGTCAAAAATGACACAACTGATATTCCTACAACTATTATAGCTATTCCATATAAAAATATTTTTAATATATTTTTTTTATTATAGGTAGTATAAGTATTTTCAAAACTCTCGGGTTGTAAATTTGTATTTATATAGGAATTCGATTTCTCTAAATCAGACTTTAAAGATTCTAGGTAATTATGATAATCTGGTCTATAAGGATTATTTTCCATGATAATTGTTATGTATACTAATTAAAATATATCTTTGACTGTTACCACTAACATCAATATTAATAATAATATAAAACCAATACTATTTAAAGTGTTCACTATATTTAATGGTAATTTTCTTCTAGTAAAGCCTTCTATGAGGGCTATAACAATGCGACCACCATCAAGAGCCGGAAACGGCAATATATTCATGGCCGCCAATGATATAGATATCAATATCGTAATAAACAGCAGAGACACAAAACCTTCTCTAGATGAATCACCGACAACTTTAGCTATACCGACAGGACCAGATACTTCATCCCATGAACCTTGTCCTATAAATAATTTCTTGAAAAAATTTATCACACCTTCAAATATCTGAACTGTTAAATTGTATGTACCTTGACCTCCATACCAAATACTTGATAACACTCCCATCTTAACTTTAGCAACTGAAGCCATAGCTATACCGACTGTATTATTATCTGCTTTGATTACGTCAATACTAGATGTAGCATTCTTTGTTAATACAACAATATTAAGTTTTTTTGGAGATTGTCTGATTTCGTTTTGAATTTCTTCTATATTTTTAATCTCTTTATTATTGATAGAGATTATATAATCCCCAGGCTTAATACCTGCACGATCTGCGGGGCTGTCTTTCAAAACTTGATGGATAATAATCTTAGCATCACCTTGTATATATTTTTTATCTAAACCTTCTATAGAAATCTTTGATGTACCTATAAACAAAGAAGCTGACATCAAAAACCAGGCAAATAAAATATTAAATAAAACTCCAGCACTCAATATAAACACTTGTTTCCACCAGGATATATTTTGAAAATTTCTCTTATCATTCTTATCGTCTTCTGCATCTGGATTCTCGCCATGAATCTTAACATATCCACCTAAAGGTAAAGCATTTATTGCATATTCTGTTTCACCTCTTTTAAAAGCAAATAATCTTGGAGGAAATCCAATAGCAAATTCGTCTACTCTGACTTTGAAAAATTTAGCAAATAAAAAATGACCTAATTCATGCACAAAAACTAGAATTGATAATACTATTAAAAATATAATTGCTGTTAACATTAACCTGTTATTTCTTTTTCTTTTTTAACTAATAATGCATCTAGAGCTGATGAAGCAGTTTCCATATGTTTATCGAATTCTTTCTTAGCACGAGCCACATCATCTTCACTCATCTCCCCATTTTTCTTTTGATTATTCATATCATCATTAACAGCACCTCTTTCTTGTCTTAGAGAAACTTTTGCATCTTCTAATTTTTCCTTAGCTATCTTAACCAACTGTAATCTTCTCTCACCTGTTAGATCTGGAAAAATAACTCTAACACCTTTTTCATCTACTGCTGTAGATACACCAAGATCTGCAATGACTATAGCTTTCTCTATAGCTTTTATTAAAGATGTATCCCATGGAGACACCCTTATAGTTTTAGCATCTTCTATACCAACCGAAGCAACGTTTGACAATGGCATCATTTCACCATAAGATTCTACCTTAACTTGATCCAAAAATGCTGTAGAAGCTCTACCAGTTCTGATATTTTGATATTCATTATGTAACCATGTCTCTATAGACTTAGCTTTATTTAAGAAATTTGAAAAATTGTATGACATAGGGAGATTATAGCATATTATGAAATGGTTTAATATTGACTTTTAATATCAGTTTGATAGCATATTAATCACGAGAGTTAATCTCTCTTTGCCTTCGGGCCGGGTAACCATCGACTAAACATCGGTGGTTATCGTATTTTTAAGTTTACGTATAATAATTTTAAATTTATTCTTAGATAGAGTATATCTCATGTTGATCAATCTTTTATTATCAAAAATCTTGATTTGATCTAATATTACATCATGACACCTTGAGTCTGATGTGTATATTTTCGGTCTATTTTTATCTTTTTTAATCTTTGAAGATAGTGGTAAACCTATAAAATTTCTGTCATTAATTTTTATAATCAATACAGGTCGAACATATTCTAAACCTTTACCATATATTTCTGAACCTATGTTTAAACCTATATTAATCCACCATA
>CAYZIG010000051.1:0-3593 GCA_964478465.1 uncultured Candidatus Saccharibacteria bacterium
AAATACTTCCTCTTTACTATAAGATTGGCTGCAATTTTCTATTTCATCAAATAACCATTTTGCCACCAATCTAGAAATCTCACTACAGTTATCTGAACTAGTTTCTTTCAGAGTTTTTCTGTTAAAACTTAAAAGTGTTATTACTTTTTCTTGTATTTTTAAAATTATTTCCTGCATGTATAAAATTAATATATCATATATTTCGACCACACTCGAGAGATGAAAGAGTAACTAGTTTACAGTGAATTATATATTATTTATCTTTTATAAAAGCCGAAATAAATGCCAAAATCATTGAAGGTATAAATAAAAAACTTGAATAAAATAGAAAACCATGTCTATATTCTGATAATCCTTCGACAGACATTGTTATATAACCCGATGTTGATAATGCCATTCCGATTATGCCTGTTAATAATAAAATTGCCCTCAATTTATTTTTCATATATTCATGATATACCACACGACCCTTCTCGAGAGGTAATCTATTTATTAAAATCCATTTCCATATCTTTTTTAGCTTCTAGAGCTCTTTCTAGCATTCTATCGGCCATTTTTCCCCAATACGAATCACATAATTCAATAAATTCTGATGAGTCAATAAATTGTATACCTATAACATCACCAGCTGGATCTTTTTTAAACTCACCATTAGGTTCAACTAGACAAGCAAATCTAATATAAAATACAGACTCACCAGAAGGTCTGATTGTTTCGTGAATTCCAACAGGTTTATATTTTAAAATTCTCATATTAGTTTCTTCCAATACTTCACGATGTAATCCATCAATAATATTTTCATCTTTTTCTAAACCTCCACCAGGATTTCCTATGTATCCATTTTCATCCACTATCACAAGTTTATCGTTATAAAAACAATAAGCATAAACACCAATAACGTTCTTTCCTTCAGCTTCCTGAAGATTATCTAAATCATTGTACACAAAATGAAAAGTCTGTCCGGAATTGTTTGTAAGAGATGATTTTATTTCCATAATTTATATTATATCAAATTTTAACCCCTCTCGAGCACTTTCATTAGCTCTCTAATTGGTGAACCTTCTCGAGATAGAACCAAAGGGTTCATTACTGGGTAAGGTTATTTTTATTGATTTTAAAATATCGAATTAACCCTTCTCGAGAGGTGGTTATTTTTTATCAAACTTTTTCATCTCAACTATTTCCTCGTTTGACTTCTTTTCTGGCCACAACAAATTTCCGTTTTCATCATACACAGGAATGAAAGTATCTGTTTTTTTCATTATATTTATCAACATCCGAACAATATTTTTAAGACGACATTCATAATCAATATCATGTACTTTAATTTTTTCTAAAAACTGAAAGAATCTCTCAGACAGCTCATCTTCTGAAATTTCTTCTCCTTGTTCTATTAGGTCTTCTTTAAATATAAGTCCCTTTTTCTCAAGAAACTCTACATTAACCACAATTCCTTTAAATTTTCTAGGTGCGATCCTGAGTGGTGCCCTAAATCCTTCACCGGAAGAAGTTTTTGTTTTTCCTTCCGCAGTAAAAAATCTTTTGAAGGTTTCATAATTTTCATCTGACATATTTTCTCTGGCATCTCTTAAAAAGTCTAAAATTCTAGGATCGTTTGGTTTTATATCAGGGTATTTATCTCTCAGTCTTGCTATTACACGAGCTTCCATTCCTCCCATACTAAGACTGTATTCATTTTTTTTAATTAAGGGATATATCGGTGGTTGTATAGAATTTGATTTATTTGGCCCAAAACTTTCATCTGATGGAGTGTTAAATAAAATCGTAATACCACTATTCCAAGCATAGGTTCCAAGCCACTTATCTAGGTTATGATTACTGTTTACAGAAGTATCTACAGGATCTATAATCCTACCAAAGATATGAAAAAATATGCTAGGTTTTTTATCTTGACCTTCTTCATACATACCTCTTTTGGTTAAAGAATCCATGTGATCTCTTAATGATTTTCTATATTTCTCTCCGGTCACTTTTCCATCAATGATATATCTGGCTCCCATGAGTCCTGTCACAAAAACTTCTTCAATATTTTCAGAAAGAGTGTTTAAATACTTTACAACCTCATGAGGTGAACAAATAGAATCAATTCTTCTAATATCTCCTGCTCTAAATTGCTCACGAAAAGTTAAATGATGAAAAGCTGTTCCTTCGTGAAAAATATCCTCAACTTTTTTATTAATACTTTCTAAAACTGATTTACTTAATTTTTCACTTTCGTCTTTCTCTCTAGTATTGCCTTGCCCAATTCCCGATAAATTTTCCATGCAAAAATTATATCATATAATATACGACATCTCAATAGAATTATAAAATTCTACCCCTTTCGAGTACTCGAACCACCTCTCTCTTTGGTGACCCCACGGAGAGTCGAACTCCGGTTAACAGATTGAGAACCTGTTGTCCTAACCACTAGACGATGGGGCCTATACACAAGAATATATCATAATAAAAAACCCCTGTCTAACAGAGATTAATTATTTATTTACTTCAACAAAAATCTTAAAGTCGACACAACTCTAATCTTCTTATATTCAGGTGATCCTGGATCTTTATCTGTTATATCAAATACGCCCTGATTACCTCTTGTCACTGGACCAAGACTGGCACGAGACTCTTTAGCGAAACTTTTGGCTGTATCTTTAGCATTTTTTATACTCTCAGCTAACATCTCTGGTTTAACACTATTTATATCAGAAAATTCAAAATTAATATTATTTTGATTTAAAGTAACACCTCTTTTAACTAAAGTTAAAGTTTCCTTAGATGTT
This sequence comes from uncultured Candidatus Saccharibacteria bacterium, assembly GCA_964478465.1. Taxonomy (GTDB): domain Bacteria; phylum Patescibacteriota; class Minisyncoccia; order Phycocordibacterales; family CAIZLB01; genus CAIZLB01. The sequence continues at coordinate 2,790 of CAYZIG010000051.1, forward strand.
GATTTTACAAGATCAACTTTATTTGTATAAACAGACAATTGATTTGTTGCATTATATCTAAATGATGCATCTTTATAGGTATCTTGATAAATATTTATAGGAGCAACATTGATTTCACTATCTTCAAATCCTTTTTCTTTTAGAAAAGCTTTTATAGTGTTAATACTTCTCTCTGTGTCAGCATATAATCCATCTATATCATTGGACTTTATATCAAAGTTAAGTGTCCATATAGCAGTATCGGCCTTAACAATTTTTTCTGATAGGCCTTTTACCTCCACATAAGCGCCTTGATCTGAAAAAGATTTTGCTGAAACTAAAAATATGAAAGAGAAAAATACTATCACTGCACCTATAATGATCGCTAATAATAATGTATTGTTGTTTTTGATTTTTTCAAACATAGATGTATTATAATATAAATTATCTGATTTGACACATATGTTATGATTTATAGATGTTCATACCAAAAACAGAAAAAATCAAAAATATATCCGAAGTTAATCAAAACAAAATCAATGAATTGATAAAAATTTTACATGGTAATGTAAATATGTATATTGACTATGCTAATATTCTACCATGGAAAGATACTTTGAAATGGAGTATAGACATGAAGAGATTGAAACAATTTCTTGATTCTTTTGATAACATAAAAAGTAAAAATATTTATACAGGAACCTTACATTCAGATATTTTATCTATAGAAAATATAAACAAGATGACATCTTTAAAATATACAGTAATAACAAAACCTGTTAAAATCTTAAAATACAAAATAGACACATCGAGCATTACAGATAC
>CAYZIG010000052.1:0-3570 GCA_964478465.1 uncultured Candidatus Saccharibacteria bacterium
ACCTTATTTTCGAGAATTCGAAGAATTTGAGAAAATGGTAAGGGTGTACTGAAGCTGTAAGCTTCGAATCTCACATCCTCCGCTAGATAAAAATACCCGATAGGGTATTTTTTTATTTCACCCATACACAAGATTAAGCTATAATATATTCCATGAACATCTTCACTGAAATAAGTATTATCTTAATAGTCACAACTATTATCTCTTTAATAATGCATTCACTTAGACAGCCACTAGTCATTGGCTACATATTAAGTGGTATAGTTGTCGGTCCCTATGTCTTAAATATTTTACAATCAGCAGAACAAGTTGAATTATTTTCAAAAATAGGAATAGTTATACTTCTTTTTATAGTTGGACTTGGATTAAATCCTCTAGCTATAAAAGAAGTAGGTAAAGTATCTTTTTGGGCGGGTATAGGTCAAGTTATCTTTACTGCGGTTGCAGGATATTTACTTGCTAAAGGTATGGGATATGAGACTGTAACATCTTTATATATTGCTATAGCTTTAACATTTAGTAGTACAATTATTGTTTTAAAATTGTTGACTGATAAAGGTGATTTAGATAAATTATACGGAAAAATATCTATAGGTATTTTGTTAATACAAGATTTGGTGGCAACTGTTGTTTTATTATTAATCGCAACATTTTCCAATAGTCAAGGTATGAGTTTTGAACAAACGATGATGTTACTAGGAATGAAAGCTTTGATTATGGGTGTAATATTGATTATCTTTTCTAAGTATATATTACCTAAGATCGGTAGTTGGTTTGCTTCATCACAAGAATTATTGTTTATCTCATCGCTTTCATGGGGTCTTGCGGTTGCAGCATTATTTGCGATGTTTGGATTTTCTATAGAGATTGGTGCATTAGTGGCCGGTATAACTTTGTCCATGTCTCCATTTTCATATGAAATAGGTTCAAGAATGAAACCGATAAAAGATTTTTTTGTAACCATGTTCTTTATTCTCTTAGGGGCGCATCTTATATTAACAGATATACACTCTCTTCTTATTGCTGCCTTGATACTATCAACTTTCGTTTTGATAGGAAATCCTATAATAGTTTTAATGGTTATGAATGTGTTGGGTTATAAGAGAAAAGTGGGATTCATGACAGGTTTAACTGTTGCACAGATCAGTGAGTTTTCATTGATATTAGCTTCTATCGCTCTAGCGTATGGACATATCACCCAAGAAGTCGTAACTCTTATAACATTAGTCGGTATTATAACTATAGCAGGATCATCTTACCTTATACTCTACGCTGAGAAAATATATAATTCTTTACAAGTATTTTTAAAAGTTTTTGATATACCTCATATATCATCCAAAGACATAAAAGATAGTAGAAAAAAGAAAAATGATGTTATTCTCTTTGGGTATGATAGGGTAGGTAATTATTTTACAGAAGCCTTAGATCATTTAAAGAAAAAATATCTAGTGGTTGATTTTAATCCAAAATCAATTAAAAGACTTGAGGATAAGAATATAAATCATAGATATGGTGATGCGGAAGATGTAGAGTTTTTAGAAGAGCTTGGTTTATTTGATGTAAAAATGATTATTTCAACCATACCAGATAAAGAGGTTAGTATGACCATGTTGAAATATTATAGAAAAGTAAATCCATCAGGTATAGTTATATTGATATCTCATGATGTGCATGAGGCTAAAGAATTATATCTTGCAGGTGCCTCATATGTTGTTGTACCACATAATCTTGGTGCTCATCATGCAGCGCATATGATAGAGGAGTATGGTTTTGATGTGACAAAATTTGATATCGCTCGTAATAAACATTTGAGTAAAATCTCCTAGATGTTATCATGTAAGTATATGATAAAAAATATAAAAAAGGGTAATATTAGTACAATTTTATTATTTGTAGCAGTTGTTATAATAATTAGCTTATTGTTTTATATAAATAAATTAAAAAATGAAAATTTAAATATAAATCAAGAGAATAAAGAGAATGAGATTAATACAAATATTATAAATACATCTACTTCATCAATAAAAACTCAACTTAAAAATATTGATGTGCAATCTAATCTCGTTGAAAAAGCTGTTGGTTTTATAAAAAAGGTTTATACAAAAAATGATAGGAATTATATTGATATAGATTATATTATTATTGAAAATTGTATGAAGACAAAACCTAATGATTGTCCAAATGGTATATCATATAAAAATGATAATCCGCTGATTAGAACTTTTGAGTTGTCTCCTAATTTGATTATAAATATCCAAGGTGGAGCTGAATCAATAAATTATTCTGATTTTGTAAAAATTATGCAAGACAAAGAGGATTATAGGAGTTTGAATCCTTGGGGAATTGTTGTTAAAAATGGATTAATCGTAGAGATGAATGAGGTTTTTCTGCCGTAAATTTACCGTATTGAATATATAAAAAAATAATCTATACTTTTTCGTATAGATTATTTTTTATCGAGATCATTATCCTAATATTTGTTTTACGAATCTTTCAAACACTTCAGGATCATTTTGAGCTAAGTCAGCCATTATCTTTCTATCAACTTCTATGTTTTTCTTTTTCATTATACCGATGAATTTACTGTAAGTTGTTCCATAAGGACGTAGACCAGCATTTATCTTAACATTCCATAGTCTTCTAAAATCACCTTTTTTGTCTCTTCTGTGGGCGAAAGCTGTATTTAGAGAGTGAACTATTTGCTCGTAGGCTAATTTTTCTTTACTCTTTCTTGGACCTCTGAAACCTTTGGCCATTTTTAGAACATTTCTTCTTGTTTTTGCGGCGTGAACACCTTTTTTAACGCGTACCATATATTTGTATTATTATTTAGATTAATTAGTAATTTTAGAAAATTATATATGAGCTAAGAAACGTCTCTTTTCCTTGTTTGTCATATTGAAATCGACCATTCTTTTTTTCTTTGATCTTGTTGAAGAATTTTCTTTAGAGTTGAAGTGGTTTTGACCGGTTACTCTAGCTTTTATTTTGCCATTTTTACTAACCTTAAGACGTTTAGAAAATGACTTGTTTGATTTTACTGCCATAAATTATTTTGTTTTTAAATTATTAATAATTATATTAATAATGGTCTCGAGGCGGGGAATTATATTCCGAACTTTTAGTGCCTTGTCGACATTATTAACGACGTAGGGTGAGTGAAATAAAAGTGTTAACACTTTTATTTCCGAACCGAGGAAGTTAACTACGTTTATTTTTTCTTTTCTATAGTTACAACAGGACCTTTGGGACCACGTTTAAGTGGTACTGATACTTTATAATCTACAGATATTAGATTAAGAAATTTTTGAAGTCTTCCGTTTAAGAAATCTTCTGGTAAGAATTTTGATCTACCTGATACGAAAAGTTCTGCTTTAACCTGATGACCCTCCTCCATCCATTCGGATGCTCTTTTGGCCTTCATGGATAAATCATTTTCTCCTGTACCTATCTTAATCTGTATACTTTTGATTTCAACAGCCTTAGCAGAGGCACGAGAAGCTTTCTGCTTTTTGTTTTCATCATATTGAAATTTACCATAATCCATGATTTTTGCAATAGGTGGATTTG
>CAYZIG010000053.1:0-3553 GCA_964478465.1 uncultured Candidatus Saccharibacteria bacterium
TAAACTTTGGAATATTTTTTTAGAAGTTGAGGATCTGATTTTGCAAGTTTATCTAGATTTATGACTTTATCTTGTAAATCTTTATTCTTTTTACTTTCTTCAGCTATCACTCTAGATAATGTTGAATATAAATCATTGAAAGATTCTCTTGAGGTATTTGTTATATCATTTAATGATTTTATACTTTCCTCATATAAAGAAAGTTTTCTGTATAAAATTTTAGCACGATATTCATTGATAAAAATGTATGAGATCAGAAGCAGTAAAATGATTATAGAAATAATTATTCTAGATTTTTTCATATTAGTTTATTATAGCAAATAGTGTAATAAAAAAGCACATGAACCCTTGTGGAGTGCATGTGCATTTGAAGCGAGAACTGGCCACGAACACTTTGAGAAGTGCTCCCAATCGCTGTTATCTGTTCTGAGCTCCATCCTTTTGTTAACCTTGAAAAAGCGATAGCCTTGATACCAGATGACGGCATGAGACTGCATGGTTGACGACGAAAGACCGATAATGACGAGGATGAGAGTTTTCATACCCTGTTCATATTGCATGAAAAATATCAATAGGTCAATATTATTTTATAGAACATTTTCTATTATACAATCTAAATCATTATCAACATTTACTACCTTAGCTCCAAATTTCATTAGATTATTTTCAAGCCGTGAATGAGTAGATAATATAAAATTTTGCACTTCTTTATCTTTACCAAAATCATTATCAGTCCTATTATTTAATCTATTAACTAAAACTTCAGGCACACATTCTAAGTGGAGATAATACAACGAAATCAACTAAAAAGCCTCCTTGGTAGAGGAGACGTTTTAGAAAGGATGCCTGACCATGATCCATTATCATTACCGATCTAGACTTTTATGTCCATCAAAGGAGGTGTTTGATGTCATGAGTAATGATTGTATTATAGTCTTGATTTTATTAATGTCAAATTTTAATCACACCACTATTGCCTTCGCCAACATCATATGAGACTCCTCTGTTATATGTGCTCCATCAACACCGAGGATCATTTTATCTTGAACATCAACTATTTTTAAATTCAACTCTTTAGCCAATTCTAAATATTCATCTCTCAGTTTTATAGATTTTTCATAAGTACCCACATATTTATTATGCGTTATTGGTATTTTTCAAAAAACAGGGTAAACTTATTTTATGAATAAAATTTTAATAATTATCATTTGTATATTTTTATACCCCGTAAATAACATAAAAGCTATTGAAAAGACTGGTCCCGCTACTGCTGAAACTGTCGGAACACAATATTGCGGACAATTTACTCCTGGATTAAAGTTTGGTGATACAGATAGTACAACCAATGGACAAATCACAAGACTACAAAATATTCTGTATTTTACAGGATATTTAAAAACAAAACCAAATGGAAAGTTTGATATAAATACTAAAAATGCCATGGCATTGTATGCTAAAATCCATGCATATACTTACAAGAAAAATGCAAACACGGTTGATGATTTTATGGTTTCTGCATTACATTGTCCTGAAAATATCGCTTATACTTATGATACATACTCTGGATACATTTATAGCCCGAGAGCTGAAAGCACTATTACAAGAAACGATAAGATTAATATTTCTTGGAATATAACACCACCTCTTTTTGCTTCTGCAAGTTTAAAATTAATCTCTACTTCGGATCCTAAAAAGATTTATACAATAACCACAAATGCACCTGGGTTTACAGGGAGTTTTTCCTGGAAAGTTGGAATAACTTCTTCTGGTAAAAAAATACCTGATGGATTATATAATCTTGAATTATGTGAAATAGGTGCAAAAGCATATTGTACAATCACTAAAAATATAATCTTATCTTCATCAACTTATGATACGATCAAAATTATATCTCCAACAAAAAATGAAGTATTAACAAAACTCACAACATATACTATTAGATGGAAACCAACAAAACTTGAAACAATTGATATAGATTTACTTGGCGGAGGTGTGACAATGCAAAATATTGCAAAGAATGTTCCGAGTAAAGATGGAAAATTTGAATGGGTAGTTCCGTACAACATATCATCTGACAATGAAAAATATCCTCTTCAAATAAAATTGAGTAGAGGTCTCATGTATACAAAAAGTGAACCTTTCAAAGTAAAATATCAATCAGATATGAAAACCAGAATTGATAATATAAGTTCAACAGAACTTTCATTATCAGATAAAATAACGATCACAGGTGTGGGTTTTGGGAATTCTGGAAATTTAATTTTGATGCCAATTGAATCAACTGCTGAATATTACTCAGCAGGATACGGTACAGATGATAACGGTCAACCTATTTATAAATATGGCCAAGTAGTAAATGGATCAACGATAACATTTGATGTAAATTATTTTGATATACCGTTACACCGTTTGAAACCAGGAAAATATAATTTATATATAACTGCGTTAGATACTATGAATGAATTTGTTAAAAGTAATAGTGTATTAGTAAACATTAAATAAAAATCAAGATTAAGATCGCTATATCTGGCGATCTTTTTTTGTTTATGATGTATTTTGATTTATTGACTAAATTATAACATTATTGTAATATCACATAGTCAAACAACAATATCAAAATGAAAGAACTTTTAAATTCAATGGGTTGGGTTAGCAAATCACTTGTTCTTGCACTCAGCTTTTCATTATTTCCCCTTCTAATCACAGGGCTGTATCAAAAAGGAGTAAAGCCTGAAGTTACCATCACCTGGTGGTCACTAGGGGTTTTCTTTGGAATGATTAGCCTGGCGGTTTGTGGCGGACAAGGATTGATAACAGGTAATCACCGCGACTTCTTCATAACCCCACAAACAATTGCCATCCTGATTATCATGGGTGCTACGATTGGTGTTGTGATGCAGACCTTCTACGGTCAAGCGATACAGACCGCTCCTAATCCAGCTCTGGCTATCGCGGTCATCAATTCATCGGTGATACTATCATACGTATTACCAATCGTATTCCACAAAACCTTTCCGCGATCATTTCCTGAGGTGACTGTGAATACCACCAGCGTATCTGGGATCATCTTCATCGTAATTGGAGTATTCCTGGTCGCTAAGGGAAAATGACCCAGCCCAAACTTCTTCAAACCTCGATATCGAAAGATGCCGAGCGTTTTTTATTAAATTAATTATATTAAAAAGCAAATATCTTAATCCTAAAATCGACCAAAATTTAAGATAGTAATAAATTAATAAAAATTATTTTCATTAATTCTTCCTCTGTATAAGATTCTGGCATTAATGTTTCTGAAATATTCCAATCTCCTCCATATATCTTTTTAACTTCTTGTAAATAATTACCACTTTCATCTAATTCAAGTATCAATATGTTTTTAGCATCTTCTAAAAATTGCCAAATTGTTGTATCTATAATAAAAATTTTAGATGAATTAAAAACAGCCAAGATATCATGACTTTTACCTGTATTAAAGACATTATTTCCTTTTAAAACCTCAATTTTGATATTTTCTATTTCATCAAACAACCATTTTGCCACCAATCTAGAAATC
>CAYZIG010000054.1:0-3552 GCA_964478465.1 uncultured Candidatus Saccharibacteria bacterium
CTATACTTCCATATGCTGATCCTGTACACAAAGTGTCTGTTATATCTCGTGGTCGCGCCGCGGGTTATACCCTAAAACTTCCAAATGAGGATAAGAAAATGCAATCAAAATTAGAATTCTTGGATGATATAGCGGTGTCTCTTGGTGGTTATGTTGTTGAGAAAACTATATATGGTGATCTTACGACAGGTTCATCAAATGATCTTCAGGTTGCTTCTGCTCTCGCAAGGGACATGGTTACAAAGTATGGTATGAGTGATGCTGTTGGTCCTATAGCCTTAGAGCCTGCCGGCGGCCGAGCAATGTTTGGAAATAGTGTGGAAAGTAAAAATTATAGTGAAAAAACAAATGAGTTTATAGATAATGAAGTTTCAAAGATAATGAATGACGCTTATCAAAGAGTGCAAGATATAATAAATACAAATCGTCCTTGTCTAGACGCTATATCTGCCGCATTGATGGAGAAGGAGACTTTAGAGCAGGCGGAGTATGAGGAGATAGTGAAAGGGTTTGGGATTAAGGTGGAGAAGGAATAATTATTAATTAATTTTTTAAATAAAAATATGTCTTTAGAAAATTTCTGGAAACCACAACAACCAGATAAAAATATTATAAACGAGGAGTTGATTCATATGTCAGATGACGCTGAAGATGAAGAGGGGGTGGAACACTTGGAAAGATCTATTTATCCAGGATTAATAAATACTATTGAATTTGCTAAAAATAATCCAGAATCATTAGATGATATATACGATTGGTATTCAAAAGCTATATCAAGAAGAAACAGAGAACCTCTCTCTGAAGATAATTTCAGGTATCACTTTTTTGAAGGTGGTAGTTTTGATTCAACTTTTATGTTTGGTGATTTAGAAGATGGTTATGTTATGGGTTTTATAAAATATGATGTATTTATACCTACACATTTTGCACCTAAGAGTATAAGGTCTGGTTATAATATGATAAAAGAAATTGGTGAAGGTAAGGATTTTCCTTGCGTTATGTCTATAACTGAAGATTTGGTTGATACTGTATCTAAGTTGCCTGATTGGAAAGTTTTGGATATGGGTATGTTAGGCAATTTTCGTAATGAAATTGTAGGTAAAAAAATTGTATACAATAATAACCCTGATGTAGAAAAGTTAATGATTGGATTAGTTCAGGAATATATGGGGACTATTGAAAAATAGACATCCAAAAGGTTGCAAAAAAATAATATATTGCAGAAAATCTAAAAAGTGCTATATTATATAGCATCGCAAGCATAGCTCAGTTGGTAGAGCAGTCGTCTTATACACGACCGGTCCTAGGTTCGAATCCTAGTGCTTGCACATGAAAGACGAAAGAGCTTTTGGTGAAACTGTTGATTATGTATTCTATGATAGAGCTGCTAAAAAAGCGGATGAGGTTTATGAAAGGAAAATGTCTGGCAGAAGAATGAAAGATTTCGTTGGTGATGAACCATATACACAAGAAGCTATGGATCGTATAGAGGCACAAGTTAATGGTGCTGAAGATTTTTTTAAAAAAGAATTAGATGCTTTACCTGAAGATATTAGGGAAAAAGTTGAAAGAGCAAAAGTCCTAGCTGATACATTGGAGGGAATAATATTAAATGTAAAAACCTGGTTTGGTCCAACATCAAGTATTTATCCAACAACAAGATATGATGATTATTTTAATGGTGTTGATTTGGTCGCCGAAAGAACACAAGGTGCTGCTGTAAATCATAATGGTTTTGCTTTGGATATAACTTATGCTGGTTATAATGCTATTCTAAAAAAGATAAATAGGATTGCTGAAAGATTGAAAAAAGGAGAAATGGGCAAAGTTGCTTTTTTTAAATCGAATGATGGAAGATATAAAGGACAGCTCAATCAAATACCTTTAGTTGTTATCGGTGTAGATGGTAATACCATGAGAAGTTTAGTGAATATGTTTGCTGAAGGTGAAGATCAACAAATAGAGGATCATCAAGTTCAGTTTCAGATAACAGAGCAAGTGCTAATGCAATGTGATTTTTTTATAAGATTGGCAGATACATTAGAGGATAAAGTTATAGCAAAACAAATCAGAGATGCATATACCAATCTAAGTAAAGAATTTACATTAATAGATAATTTAAAATTTAGATTAGGGAATAAAGATAAACAAGAGAGAGATAGTTTTCACAATAATTTAAAACAAGTGCTTGCTAATCTTGAAGATAAAGAATAAAAAATACCCTCATCGGGTGTTTTTTATTACTCCATATGCACCTTTTCATTCTCCTCTAGTAACCTTGTCAACTCAGGTGTCAATCCTTCATCAACTAACTCCTTTGCGGTTTCTCTGGCTGCCTCGACCATCTTTATATTCTTTATTGCCTCCATACCTATATCACTCAAACCCCATTGTTTATCACCGTATAACTCTCCAGCACCACGTAATTTCAGATCCAGTTCCGCCAACTCAAATCCATTTTTAGCATTTTTCAAAGCCTTCAGTCTATCCATGGTTTTTTCTCTAGGATTATTAGTGCATAAATAACAATAAGCTTGATGTGTACCTCTGATAACACGACCACGTAACTGATGTATTTGTGAAAGCCCAAATCTGTCTGCACCTTCTATAATGATAGTTGTTGAGTTCGGAACATTTACACCAACCTCTATAACTGATGTGGCAACAAGTATATTTATTTTTCCATCTAGAAAATCTTTCATCACTTTATCTTTTTCATCAGTTTTCATTTTTCCATGAAGTGTGGCAATTTTATATTTTTTAAAATGTTCACGAGATAATCTCTCGGCCTCTTCTTTGACTGATTTGATATTTAACTTACTCATAAGATCTGGATCAGGGTCTTCTATACGAGCGCAGATAACATAAGCTTGTCTACCTGCTTCAAGTTCTTTATGAACTTTTTCATACATTTCATCTCTTTTATCTTCGGAAATTATTTCTGTTATTATTGGTTTACGACCAGACGGCATTTGATCAACAACAGATAGATCAAGGTCACCATAAAGTGTTAAAGCCAGGGTGCGGGGAATAGGAGTGGCGGTCATCGATAAAAGATGTGGTGTTTGTATTATTTTCTCTTTAGGTTCATCGAGTTTATTATCTATATATGCTTTTTTATGAACCCTAAGTGTATCTTTTTTCTTAAGTTTACTTTTTGTCTCTTCATCAGCTATATGCTTGTTTGCAAGTCTTTGTCTTTGTTTTGTACCGAAACGATGTTGTTCATCTATGATAACAAAAGCTAGATCACGAAACACCACAGACTTTTGTATAAGCGCATGTGTGCCTATAACAATAGATATATCGCCCGAGGCTATCCATTTTAAAAGTTGATTTTTGGATATATCGGTACCTTGTTTTTGTGTTAATAGAGAGGATTTTGAAGGAAATTTTTTACAACCCGATCCTGTTAATAGTCCTATATTTATAGGTAATCTAGCAAACATCTGTGTAAATGATTCATAATGTTGTTTAGCTAATATCTCAGTAGGTGCCATATATGCAACTTGTAAACGAGAGTTCTTTTTATCCTGTGATCTCATACTGTTT
>CAYZIG010000055.1:0-3375 GCA_964478465.1 uncultured Candidatus Saccharibacteria bacterium
AAATTATGGCAGAAGCATTCGATAGATCAAAACCACACGTAAACGTAGGTACAATTGGCCACGTTGACCATGGTAAAACAACATTAACAGCAGCGATACTTAACACACTCGCTAAAAAAGGCAATGGTTACAACGCTAAGGTTCTAGGTATGGGTGAGATTGATAAAGCCCCAGAAGAGAAAGCTAGAGGTATTACTATCTCTCTTGCTCACTGTGAATACGAGACTCCAAACAGACACTACGCTCACGTAGATGCTCCAGGTCACGCTGACTATATCAAAAACATGATTACAGGTGCAGCCCAAATGGATGGTGCGGTTCTAGTAGTTGCAGCAACAGACGGTCCTATGCCTCAAACACGTGAACACGTTCTATTGGCAAAACAAGTTGGTGTGCCAAAGATTATAGTATTTATGAACAAATGTGATATGGTTGATGATGCAGACATGTTGGATCTTGTAGAAGAAGAGATCAGAGAATTATTAACAAAGAACGGATTTGACGGTGCAAATGCTCCTGTTATAAGAGGTTCAGCTCTAAAAGCTCTAGAAGCTGCTTCAGCAGATGATCAATGGGCTGCAAAAGTTATAGAACTTGCAGATGCTATCGATTCATACATCCCATTGCCAGTTCGTGAGACAGATAAACCATTTTTGATGCCTATAGAAGACGTATTCTCTATAGAAGGTCGTGGTACAGTGGTAACAGGTCGTATCGAGAAAGGTATTGTAAAAGTAGGTGAAGAAGTTGAGATCATCGGTCTAAAAGACACTACAAAAACAACAGTTACTGGAGTAGAAATGTTTAACAAATCTCTATCAGAAGGTATGGCAGGTGATAACGCCGGTCTACTTCTAAGAGGTGTTAAAAAAGAAGATTTATCAAGAGGTCAAGTTCTTGCAAAACCAGGTTCAGTTACACCTCATACAGAGTTTGAAGCTGAAGTTTACATCCTTAAGAAAGAAGAAGGTGGTAGACATACTCCATTCTTCTCAGGTTATAAACCACAATTCTACATCAGAACAACTGATGTGACAGGTGAAGTAACACTAGAAGAAGGTAAAATGGTTATGCCAGGAGATACAGTTACTTTCCAAGTTAAACTAGTAGCCCCAGTTGCCCTAGAAGATAGACAAAGATTTGCTATCCGTGAAGGTGGTAAAACTGTAGGTGCTGGTGTTGTTACAAAGATAGTTAAATAATCCCAATACTCTTATAGAATATAAGTAAAAGAAAGATGCGATACCCTAAAAGGTATTGCATTTTTCTATAAAATAGTGTAATATCTAAACTCATGTCAACAGTAACAAAAAATAAGAAAACAGAGGTAACTTCAAAGCTTCGTATCAGAGTTAGAGCTCATGATTCACGTTTGCTAGATAATTCTGTTAAACAGATCATTGAAACAGCATTAAAACATGATGCCGTTATCAATGGTCCGGTACCATTACCTACAGAAATAAAGAAGTATACAGTAAATAGATCAGCCTTCATTTATAAAGATTCAAGAGAGCAATTTGAATCAAGAACTCATAGAAGACTTATAGATATAATAAATCCTAATGCAAAGGTTATAGAAGCTTTGACAAACATGACATTGCCTACAGGGGTAAATGTAGATGTAAAGATGATGTAATATTAATTATCAGAAATATAAAATATCAGGCCTGCAACCTGCTCTATTTATCAGAATCAAATAAATAAGAATAAAAATATGAAATACGCAATAGCAACAAAACAAAATATGACACAACTGTTTGATGAAAATGGTAAGGTTTATCCTGCTACAGTTTTATCATACGGTGATGTTAAGGTTATACAAAATAAAACTGTTGAAAAAGATGGATATGAATCTGTACAAGTTGGTTTTGGTACAAAATCTGCATCTAACATTTCAAAAGCTGTTAAAAATCATTCAGGTGTATCTAAAGATGATAAAAAAGGTTTTGCATTATTAAAAGAAGTTAAAGGTATATCAGCCCAAAAAGGTGATATACTTTCTTTTGATTTTGAATCAGGAGATAAAGTTGAAGTTACAGGTTTAACAAAAGCTAAAGGTTTCCAAGGTGTTGTAAAAAGATATAATTTTAAAGGAGGACCAAGATCACATGGTCAAAAACACTCAGAAAGAGAAAGAGGTTCATCAGGTGCTGGTGGATATCAAAGAGTTTTTAAAGGCACACGTATGGCCGGCCGTATGGGAGGAGATAAAATGACTTTCAAAAATCTAACTGTTATATCAGTGGATAATGAAAATAAACTTATATATATAAAAGGAGCTATACCTGGTAGAAAAGGTACAGTTATAGAAATTAAACAAAAATAATTAAATATATGACAAAGACAGCCACAAAAACAAAAAAAGCAATAGTATCACTAGACGCCGAAGTGTATTCAAAGGACGGTAAAAAAGTTTCAACTTTTACTCTGCCAGAAGAAGTATTCGCTCTACCTTGGAATGCTGACCTAGTACATCAAGTTATTACATCATTACAAACATCTGCTCGTCATCCATATGCCCATGCAAGAACAAGAGGTGAAGTATCAGGAGGTGGTAAAAAACCATGGAGACAAAAAGGAACAGGACGTGCAAGACACGGTTCTACTCGTTCACCAATATGGGTTGGCGGTGGTGTTGCTCATGGCCCAAGAAATGATAAAAACTTTGATAGAAAAGTTAATAAGAAGACAAAAGACGCTGCTATCAAATCAATAATTTCACAAAAATTTAGAGATAATGAAATAATTTTGGTTGATAATATAGATCTTGCATCACCAAAAACAACAGATATGAAAAAAGTGATAGAGAATCTATCAAAAATAAATGAATCACTTTCATATATGTCATCAAAGAAACACAATAACGTTTTGTTTGTAACAAATTCTCAAGATAAAAATCTTTATTTATCAATAAGAAATTTTGGAAACCTAGAGACACAAACAGTAGGTGATATAAACCCAATAGTATTATCAAAATATAAATATTTAGTGTTTATTTCTCCAGATCAATCAATCACTTCACTAAAAAATAGATTGAATAAATAATAATTTAAATATAAACATATGACAAAGATTACATATATCAAAAAACCAAGATCAACAGAGAAGTCTATAATTGCTACTGATAAAAATAAGTACACTTTTGAAGTTGATAAAAAAGCTAACAAAGATAATCTATATCAAGAGATTGTTATGAAATATAAAGTCAATCCTATAAAGATTAACATTGTTAATGCCCCAGGAAAAACTGTTATGAGAAAAGGTAGACCAGGAAGAATATCTGGATTTAAAAAAGCTATAGTTACTCTTAAAAAAGGGGATAAGATAGATGTTATATAGTAAATAAATATAATCAATAATTAATAATAAATATAT
>CAYZIG010000056.1:0-3333 GCA_964478465.1 uncultured Candidatus Saccharibacteria bacterium
TATTGTTATATGGATTATCAGCATGTCCTTTAACATAATTCCATTCTATCTTTACACCCTTTTGTGAAACTGTTTCGACCAACTTATCTAACTCTTGCCATAAGTCTTGGTTTAAGACCTCTTTTTTAGCTGCTGTTCGCCAATTATTTTTCTTCCAATTTATGATCCACTCTGTTATACCAGTTAATACATATTTAGAATCTGAGTATATTTTTATCGTTTTTATGTTCTGAGAAACATTATCTTTTAATGAAACTTTCAATCCTTCTATAACACCAGAAAGCTCCATCTTATTATTTGTTGTATGTTCGTCGTGTCCGCCAAGCTCTATAACTCTTTTATTATCTATAACTAGTATAGACGCAAATCCTCCTGGACCTGGATTACCGCGAGATGAACCATCTGTATATATTGTGATACTATTTGTTTGAAACATTTATGTATTCAACTTTAACACGAATTTCTTTTTTACCCAAAAAATTACTTTCCTCAACTCTACCATATATATCATATCTTTGATCGGTACTTAGATTTTGTAAATGGTTCTCAGCGAAAAAACTAATATATTTTACCGGTATACTCTTAATGTATTTATCTGAATATTTATAAGTATCTTGAAACAATTCTGGTGTAACATTCTTTATGCTCTGATTCTCATCCATATAGTCCTTTAAGATAAATTCTATATGTTCCTTTTGTTTACCAAAATACTTAATCTCTCTCAATGAAACCTCTTTTATACAGAAAAGTGGATTTGGGTTATTCATACCATAAGGCTTAAGTTGAGATAAAGAACTTATTAAGAAGTTATTTAACTTATCATGAGTTATATTGTAGATTTTTTCCAAAGTTTCATCTTCGACAATTTCATTTTTATCAGACTTATGCTCTATGTATTTTTTATATGCTTGTTTTATTTCATTTTCAAAAATATCTTTTTTATCCAATGCAAAAGCAAAACCGCCTGATGCATGGTGGCCCCCAAATTCTGCGAAAAAACCGTCGGATACATGATGCATTATCTCGGTCAACGAGATCCCTTTCACCGATCTACATGATCCACGAAACATATCACCTCCATCTGAGGCATATATGAAAACAGGTATTTGAAACTGCCTTACCAATTGTGAAGCAGCAGGTCCCAATATAGTAGGGGACCAATTTTCATCACCTATCACTAGTATATCCTTAATATTTTTTTTGTCTATTTTAGTTTTTATCTCAGATATAAGATTATCCGCTGAAGATTTTCTAAGTTTATTTAAACCTATAAGCTGATCAGCGAGTTTTATGGTTTCATTTTCATCATCTGAGGAAAGTAACATAAAAGCATCATCAGCGTGATTCATACGTGAGGCAGCATTTATACACGGCGATATAGAAAAACCTATATCAGACTCATCCAAAAATCTTTCATCAATTTTCATCTTTTTTAATAGATGAAAGACACCAGGTCTTTTATTTTTCCTTAAGACTTTTAATCCATAAAAAGCTAAAACTCTGTTCTCTCCGACAAGTGGAACCATGTCTGATATAGTCGCCAAACCTGTCATGTCCAATAACCATTTCTCAAAACCTTTAGCTATATTAAAACCTCTCTTTCTAGCCTCCTCTATAAGTAAATGAGTAAGCTTAAATATCACCCCAGCTCCACATAAATTTTTCTCAGGATAATTACAATCACTCTGTTTAGAATTTAAAATAGCATATGCTTTTGGTAAATGTTCATGTGGTTGATGATGATCAGTAATAATTACATCTATATTTAAACTATTTGCATAATCAACTTCAGATACATTTGATATACCCAGATCAATAGTGATCAATAAAGTTACCTCCTCTTTCTTAACTTCATCGATGAGATGTTTATGTAAGCCGAAACCATCGCGATGTCTATGTGGAATTTTTACTATTATATTATTTTCATAATTTATCTTCTTGAAAAATTGATGCAACACAACTGCCCCTGGAACACCATCAGCGTCATAATCAGAGTAAATACAAATCTTTTCATTATTATCGATTGCCTGCCAAATACGTTTTATGGCTAAATCAATATCTTTCATTTTTCTTGCATTATATAGACCAGCATACTCTTCTTTATAAACAGGATTAAGAAACTCTTCCGCTTCTCCCTTACTGAAACCTCTATCCTTCAAGATCTTCTTTATGAAATTTTGGTCTATGGTCTCTAACATGGCATATATGATATCATAATTTTATGAATATAAATGACAACAATAAAGAAATACATGATGATACAAATATAGAAGAAAACTGTGTTTTCTGTAAAATAAACAGAAATGAAATACCTTCTCTAAAAGTATATGAAGATGATAATACTACAGCTTTCCTAGATATTAATCCAAATAGTAGAGGTCATGTATTGATTATACCCAAGATTCATTTTGAGAATATATATGGTTTACCAGTTGAAACTTGGTGTCACATAAATATAACCGCTCAAAAAATCGCTATTGCTTTAAAAAATGCTTTGAGCGCGGATGGAATAAATATAATAATGAATAACGAAAGCAGGGCTGGGCAAATAATTTTCCATGCGCATATACATGTTATACCTAGATATAATGATTTCGAAGACAATAAATATACATATATTGCTGGTGAAATGGAGGAATTGGCACAAAAGATAAAAGAGGTGTTATAATTTATATATGAATAAGACAATATCAAACATAATATTATTAATAATAAGAATATTAGTTGGTGGTATGCTTGTGTGGTCATCATATATAAAGTTAACAAACATGGAGCAAGTTATCCCTACATTTGAAATGTATTTTGGTCTAGGCGCAGGTATAACATGGGCAGTTGCTATAGGTGAATTATTGACTGGTCTTGGTATATTTTTTGGTATTTGGACAAAAGGAGCATCAGCTGCTGCAACAATAATTATGGTTGGTGCGGTATATTATAGTAGAGGTGATGTATTTGCAATCATATTGTTAATCGGATCAATAATTCTATTATTAACAGGTAGTGGTAAAATAGCAGCAATCCCCTGTGCTCCACTCATAGGAAATAAAACAAACCCCTTCGCCTAAACGGAGAGGTTTTGTGTGAGAGCTATCGACACCGGATTATACCGGTGTATACTTTCTATATAGACACACAGCAAAAAATGCTGTCGTAGCAAGAAAGCATAAGAGTTCGAAATAGTCATCTAGGTTCATGGGACAAGGGAAGATTTTTGGGTTTCAGGTTTTTGTTGTTCTGCTTGATTCCGATGACAAGTCACCAGATATAAGAATAATGAGATTACTACGATATAAATAAATTTTGTAAAGGTCATACGGATTAGATAAATATATC
>CAYZIG010000057.1:0-3259 GCA_964478465.1 uncultured Candidatus Saccharibacteria bacterium
GTGGTAACAGAACTAGCATACAACCATTTAAATATTCCATATACTAAAAATGATTAAAGAAAATAAAAAAATTATTTTATCTATTGATCCAGGTTATGAAAGATTAGGAATTTGTTTAATGGAAAAAGATTTTTCTATAAGTAAAAATAATATAAAAATTATACATTCAGAGTGTTTTAAAACACCAAGTAAAGATGATTTTATAGACAGATTATTAAAAATAGGATTATATGTAGAAAAAATAATAAACAAATTTAAACCAAAGGATTTAGCAATAGAAAATCTTTTTATGGGCACAAATCAAAAAACAGCATTTCATGTTTCGGAAGTTAGAGGTGTTTTGTTGTATTTAGCTAAAAAAAATAAACTTAATATTTTTGAATATACTCCCCTACAAATAAAGTCTGCTATAACAGGATCAGGTCGTAGTGATAAAATTGCGGTACAAAAAATGTTATTGTTAATCTTACCTGAACTAAAGAATATGGTTAAAAAATTAGATGATGAATATGATTCTATAGCATGTGGATTAACACACTTTGCATTAGACAAAAGATTATGATTAAATATTAAAATCATGCCAAAGAAAAAAACCAATCAATCAACACAACAACCACTAGATAATATAGAGGAGGTAAAACACGATGATTTGGCTATAGCTGATGAATTATCTTTAGGTGACGATATATTAACAGATGATGATTTACTAATAACTACAGAAGAAACTATTACACTTATAGTTGAAGATGATGAGGGTTTATTGGAGGATGAAGAGTTTTTATTAGGTTTAGATAAAAGAAAAAACAAAAAAAACACAGAGGAGGATGATATAGAAGATTTTGATAGTTATTTTTTTCAAGAAGAATAAGTGATACTATATATACATGTTTAAATTAATAAAAAAAATATTAGACAAGTCCGAGGATTTGTTGATTAATTTTATATCTAAATCTGTTAAATTTTACAGAAAAAAGAAAAACAAAACTATAATAAATAAAATTGCTGTTTTTTTGATTGCTGTGTTTATGTTATTTTCTGGTGTTTTTCTTATATGGTTTAGTACATTAAAAACACCTGATATAAACATGTTTGATGACAAACTTTTAGGTCAATCAGCTAAAATATACGACAGAACAGGAAACATATTACTTTATGATTTGAGTCAAAAAGTAAGAAGATCTGTTGTACCATTGGATCAAATATCTCCATATATAAAAAATGCAACAATAGCTATAGAGGATAATGATTTTTACAGTCATGAAGGTATTAAAATAAAATCATTAATAAGAGCTGTTTTAGCAAATATAAGTAATCGTGGTTACAGTCAAGGTGGTTCAACTATAACTCAACAAGTTGTTAAAAACTCTTTATTAACAACAGATAAAAAAATAACCAGAAAAATAAAAGAGATTTTTTTAGCTTTAAAACTAGAAAGGAATTTAACAAAGGATGATATTTTAACACTTTATCTAAACAACTCACCTTATGGAGGAAATATATATGGGGTAGAGGAAGCTACAGAATTATTTTTTAACAAAAAAGCATCAGATGTAACATTAGCAGAGGCAGCTGTTATAGCATCACTTCCCCAGGCACCATCTAGATATAATCCATATAGTGGTAAAAAAGATATATTACTTGAAAGAAAAAATTTGGTTCTTTTAAATATGTTGAAATTAAAAATGATTACCGAGGATGAATACAACAAAGCAAAAAATGAAACTATAGTATTTCAACCAAGAAACCTAGGATCAATAAAAGCTCCTCATTTTGTTATGTATTTAAAAGAGCAATTAGAAAAAAAATATGGTGCTGAAAAACTAACAGAGGGTGGTTTTAAAGTTATAAGTACAATTGATTATGAAATACAAAGAAAAGGTGAGGAAATAGCAAATAACTATGTCACAAACAATCAAAATAGATTTAGAGCAGAAAATGGTGCAATGGTTGCTTTAGACCCTAAAACAGGGCAAATATTGGCTATGATAGGGTCTAGAAACTACTTTGATACCGATATAGATGGTAATTATAATATTGCTACAGCATACAGACAACCAGGGTCAGCTTTTAAGCCTTTTGTTTATGCAACAGCTTTTACAAAAGGTTTTTTACCTCAAACTATATTATTTGATACACCAACAGAATTTTCAAGTGAATGTACACCTTCTGGTACACCAAAATACCCAGATGCTGTTTGTTATAAACCACAAAACTACGAGGGTGGATATAAAGGCCCTATGACCATAAGAATGGCTTTGGGAGCATCTAGAAACATACCCGCTGTTAAGATGATATATCTTGTTGGGGTACAATCTGTTATTAATTTAGCTAAAATTATGGGTGTATCAAACCTTGATGATGCGTCAAAATATGGTCTGTCTTTAGCTCTTGGTTCTGGAGAAGTTTCATTACTTGATATGACTAGTGCATATGGTGTCTTTGCAAATGATGGTGTAAAAAATAATATAACAGGTATATTAAAAATAGAGGATGCAAACGGAAAAATATTAGAAGAGTATGAGCCTTCACAAAAAAGGGTTTTAAATGAACAAATAGCTAGAATGATGAATGATGTTTTATCTGATCCTATAGCACGTAATTCTATTTTTGTTAGAAGTTATTTTAAAGATGATGTTGTAGCCCTAAAAACAGGTACAACAAACAACTCTCGTGATGCTTGGACTATAGGATACACCCCTACTGTTGTATTGGGTGCTTGGATGGGAAATAATGATAACAAACCAATGAGTCAAATAGCGTCTGCTTTGATTGTTTCTCCTATGTGGAAACAATATATGGATTTTATATTAACAAAGGTTAATAAAGAATCATTTATCAAACCAGATGAGATAAGTAGTGATATAAAACCGTTTTTAAACGGAGTATACAAAACAGAAGATGGTGTTTCTCATAGTGAATTATATTGGATAGATAAAGATGATATAACGGGTCCTAGACCTTCAAATCCAGCTAAAGATCCACTGTTTTATAACTTTGAAAACTCTATATACAACGAAAACAATGAAGCAAACATAACAACAAATACAGCAACAACAAGCACTGTGATACCATCAACTATAATTCAATAGTAAAATCCTCTTGTTTTAATTCGTTTTTTCTAAGAAATAATAAAAACCTTTTATTTGATGAGGTTTTTATTTTTATAATATTATCATTTTTAATAAAAACTTCTTTTCTTTCTAATTCAATATTGAATTTATTTTTAATAATATTAATAATATTATCAACAGTGGAATCA
>CAYZIG010000058.1:0-3222 GCA_964478465.1 uncultured Candidatus Saccharibacteria bacterium
AATATTAGCCTTGAACGCAACCTCTGATGGAGATTATACAATTAAAGTTTTAAAAGAAAATATCAGTAAAAAATTTCCAGAGACAAAAGTTACATTGCTAGCACGTGGTATATCAAATGGTGCTGAGATAGAATATGCTGATCAGGATACATTGAGAGAGGCTTTGAGGTTTAGAAGGTAATCATTATTTAAAAATAAAACTAACCGCCCCGGTCGAAGTCAATATATAAAATATATCAATGTCATACAATATGTTTGACATATATTTTTGATTTAATATAATAGAAATATGAATACAAAAACTATCACATTTACACAAGACAACATAAAGCGCATATCTATACGTGAATATATTCGTAATTATAAGATGTATAACAACGAAGTTAAACTGACCGGTGAAAGAATCATCATAACCAATCAAGATAATGATGAGGTTGTATTATTGCCTGTTGAAAATAAACCTAATAAAAGACGATTTACTTTGAAAGATTTAGAAAAGGGGTTTTTTCACGGTGGTAAAAATTTAAGTAAAAATATAGATAAAATAGTATATGGAATATAATAATATAATAGTAGACACAAATGTTTGGGTTGGGTATTTTAATAAAGATGATAGTAATCACATAAAATCATTAAAATACAAGAACTTACTAATACAGGACCAAATAATGCCTGATATAGTTTTTTATGAATCTCTAACCGTATTAAGAAACAAATCAAAAAATAATGAACCTTTAAATGCTTTTACAGATTATGCGACAAAAGCAGTACAAATAAGTATCAAACTATTCTATGAAAATAATCGTGATGTATTAAATCTTTTTATTAGAGAACATAAAGATGGTTTATCTTATGTTGATGTGTTGTTACTATATTTATCAAATGAATATCATATTCTAACCTTTGATGATAAATTGAGACAAAGAATAAAAGAAGTTGGTGGTAAACTTGTATATTAATCAGGTTTCAATATGAAATAAAAAATAGGTTATACTTTTTCGTATAACCCTATTTTTTATTGAATATTGTCTATCTTAACTTCGAAATATGGTTGTCTGTGACCGTTCTTTACGAAATATTTTGATTTTTGTTTGAACTTTCCTACTACAACTTTTTTATGCCGAGCTATGTCTGTTATAGTTGCTGTTACTTTAGAACCATTTATAGTTGGTGTACCTAGAGTTATAGCTGAGCCATCATCTTTAAGTAATACCATATCAAATGTAACAGTATCACCGATATTAAAATCAGCACCTAGTTTTTCTATCTTTAGAGTTTCACCTGAAGATACTCTGTATTGTTTACCTCCTGTCTTTATAACAGCTTGTGTTCCTTTTGTTTTAGCCATGATTTACAAATAATAGCCTATTTTAAAGGAAATTGCAAGATATAAAAATCCTCGGGCAGCAAAAAGCCCCCGAGGACATTATCACCTCAAAACCATAGATTTAAACCCCTTCAATGTAATACCTTCAGGGAACTTAAAATTACGTTGTGCATACAGCACCATAAACATATAGGCATGCCTTAGATTTGTAAAATCTATAGGATTATTCACTGCAAAGGACACCCCAAATCTACGAGTAATATTCACATCTGGTAAAGGTTTAAGAGAGAGATCATCAACGTTGAGTAGAAATTTGATCAATTCATCTGTAATAGAAGCAATGTTTCCAGATATGATCATATAGGCTAATTCACAAGATATCTCATCACCTGTACGATCAAATTCATAACCACAAGACATCTCCCTTATCCGAAACTCATCCTCATCAAATGAAAATGGATAGGCAAAGGCTGTTTGTCGAACATTCACAGAGAATTCAGATTCATCACCGAACACAGACAGATCATCAACCAAGAACAACGATGATCTAAATTCTCCATCCGAGAGATTGACTCTTTTATACCAAGTCTTATATCCTTCTCTATCAAAATGAAAGATAAAATCCGCACCCACCAAACATTTCTTATCTGAATAGTCTTCTCCTCCGGGAACGATAAAATCCACTCCATGAGATCGACAAATCATTCCTGTAACGTTAACATATCCCATACCAATAAACTCTTCATCACGTTCAGTGCTCATAGTTAAAAGTTCTTACTTATTGGTAAGAACTTAGCATATTAAAAATTACAACTCAAGCCCCTTCTTACTCATAAAGAATACCGAAATCATTGGGACTATCATACAAGTCAAATACCCTAGATTACCTTGAAAAAATATTTCGAAAGGTTTATCTAAGTTAAATATATCTTTATCTGGCAATATATGAAAACATACCCCTATTGTTAATAAAACTATACCCAGAGACAATAAAACTGATTCTGATATACCTTTTATATTATGATGTATACGATAACTTTCTATGATTCTATGCATTGCTATATATACTGGTAAAAGTACTATTAAAAATAATATAAGATTATTCAAAAACACACTCAAACCAAATAAATCATCTATCTTATCAGGACCAAAATATTCAATTATAGATTTATATATAACCATAGTTGGATATGTCATGATTATTATTTTAAATAGAAAATCTTTACCGCGGACAAATGAAAATAAAATCAAAAACAATAATACTATGTATAATGTTAAATATTGCATAAATATATTGTATCAAATAATTTTATTTATTTCACTTCATAAATAAAATTAATAACCTATTTTTTTTAATCTATCTATCACCTCTTTCACTTCCCCTCCAACTTTTTTTGGCATATCAACTTTCAAAGTTATAAACATATCATCTCTTTTTTTATTTTCCATTATTCCTCCTTTTTCACGAGCTCTCAATATGTCACCAGTGTTTGATCCATGAGGAATAGTTAATGTAAAATCATGATCAAATGAATTTATTTTTATATCACCACCACCTATAGCGACAGATAGAGGTATATGCTGAGTCATATATACTTTTGTTCTATCTTTTTTAAAATTAAGATCAGGCTTTATACTTATCTGTATATATAGATTTCCATCTACACCACCAGCAATTGACTCTCCTCTGCCCTGCACCCTAAGTTGCTCGCCATTCTCTATACCTCCAGGTATATGAATATTTAATGATTCCTTTTCTTTTACAGCACCAACACCATGACATGTGTGACATTTTTTAGACGGTATTTTTCCTAAACCTTCACAGTGATCACAGACGTATTGTTGTTCTATAGCACCCAATATAGTTCTTTGTACTTTTGTAACAACACCTTGAC
>CAYZIG010000059.1:0-3205 GCA_964478465.1 uncultured Candidatus Saccharibacteria bacterium
TTGGTCGTGGAGCAGCGGGACAAGTTTGGAAAATAGAAGATCAATTTGTTGATTTCATAAAAGAAGTTTCAAAACTATTATCAGACAATGCTTTATTTTTTATAGTAAATGGTTATGCTAGTGGGTATTCACATATAGCTTATAGACAAAATCTAGAAATGATCTTTGAAAATAAAGGTAAAATAGAAAGTAAAGAATTAACTATAGAAGATCAAGAGGGAAGGCTATTACCTTGTGGAATTGTAGCTCGCTGGAGTGATAAATAATTCTACTTTTTTTAAAACCTTATCAGAATAATCTTTATTCATAATATCAAACCAATTAATATGATTAATATCATTATTTAGATTTTTATTATTTTTAAACCAAGTTTTTTGTCTTTTGGCATAATGACATATTGCAAAATATAATTTTTCTTTGAATTCACCCATTGTCAAATGACCTGTCAAATAATCAGATATGAACTTATATTCAAGCCCGAGTTTTTGAAGTCTTTCATGAGTAGCTTTATTTTCTTTTAATAAATCTTCAACCTCTTTTATCATGCCAGCTTCCAGTCTTGTATTGATTCTTATTTGTATTCTATTTTTTAAAATCTCATAATCAGTATCTAATCCTATAATTAAATTATGATATTTGTTTTCTGTATTAATCTCAGGTATATAATGTAATTCCGTTATTATTTCAATAGCTCTGATCACACGTCTCTTATTTACTGTATCAATTTTTGAAATATCAGCTTTGTATTCTTCTGATAATTCCTTTAATTGTTTTTGTAAATTTTCCAAACTTTCATTTTCTAATTTGTTTCTTAATTCCGGATTTTGATTTGCACCTGCACCTTTCTTGTTGAAAAGTATACCGTCTATGTATTGACCTGTACCACCGCATATTATTGGTATTATATTTTTAGATAATAATTTTTCTATGATTTTGTTTACATCCTCTGTATATTGATAAACACTATAACTTTCATCTGGGTTTATGATATCTAACATATGATGTCTAACACCTTTCATCTCATCATCGGTTATTTTTCCTGTTCCAAGATTAAGATATTTATATATTTGTCTTGAATCAGCTGAAATGATCTCGGATTCCAATCCGATTGATTTTAAGTGTAAGGATATATTTACCGCTAGATCAGATTTTCCTATAGCTGTCGGTCCTAAAATAGTAATAATCTTCGGCAACATAATTGTGCCGGGAGAGAGACTTGAACTCTCACTGGGTTGCCCCGCGCGATTTTGAGTCGCGTGCGTCTACCATTCCGCCACCCCGGCTTATATGTTATACTATCATACATGAAAAAAATGATATTAACAATAACCCTTTTAATCATAATCGTTTTGGGTTTTATTGGTTACAAAAATAATTGGTTTACAAATAAAAGTGCTAATTCAGAAGACACATCTATGGTTGTTAAAGAATTTTTGGATACTATGATACCTCATTATGAAGAGGCTGCTAAAGTATCTCAACCTATCATGAATGATTTATCTATATCAGAACCTAAGGTTAGAATATTGGCTGCAAACATAGTTGATAATCAATCTTTTGAGATGATGCAAATGATAAATATTTATACAGAGTTTTTTGGAGGTTCTTATACTTCTACAACTACATATAAAAGCATGAAAATAGATACTACAAACCTTAAAGGTGATGATTTAGCAAAGGTATATATTAAAAATATGATCAAACATCATGAATTATCTATTAAGATAGCAAAGAAATATATAAAGAAATTAGATAAAATTAAAAAAGCTAGTTCATATACAGAAAATGGATTAACTATAATCAATACCCATCCGTCTTTGGATTTAACATATGATATGGCTAAAAAAATCATTGAAGAACAAAATAAAGAGATAGAATTGATGGAAAAAATATATTAAAAAATAGACCGGACTCTGTACAAGACAGGGTCCGGTTTTGGGTTGGGTGATGCAGTTATGCCGCATAAGTTCTTGAATGATCTGGAAGCTGATGCGGTAATACTTCATCTCTGATGATGTGTAAGATAACCGCCGCATCGAGTTGATTCAAATCACGATAAGGAATGTCCACGAAATCAAACCATTGATGATCCTCAAATTCATCGTCGAATTCCGCGAAATTATGACATTTGTAGGTAAACACGGTTTTATCACCGATACTGATTGGACCCAGATGTCTAAGAAGACTTTTCTCGATATAGATTTGTTCTCCTTCCATATATGAGCAGAGCATATCTTTGATATCGATCTGTCCATTAGATGGGAAATAAAAGCCACCGATTTTTCCTTTATGTTTTTTCAATAGAATCCTATTGCCGCGGATAAGGAAAAGAATCATCGCGGTAGTGATCGGGTATGTTTCCATAATGTTCTATACTGATATCTAAAAATCTATCATTTTTAACCTTGTATATCAATAGTCTATTTTTCTGGTAAATTGAACATGTCCAATACCGAATAATTTCTTTTTCTGCATCCATCTATTTTTTCATTAACGTGACTTGATGAACTAGTGTATATATTACCCCTGTGATTTACCAATATTTTTGCCGCTTCTTCAGATATATCATATAATTTATACATATGTAGATCTCCTTCATGTAAATCCGCTAAAGACTGAGCTGCATTTACTGATAATTCTTTTAATTCATTTAAATACATACTACCTTTATGTTTGGCTAGATTTCTCATAGATTCATCATCTATATTTTCACACTGAATATGTATTTCATTTTCATGTAAAGCTAATGAGAAAGCTACTTCAGGTGTAATTGTTTCTAATCCTAAGATTAATTTACCTTCATGAGATGAAAATATTTTTGCTACTTCTTCACTCATTTCTGTTATCGAGTATAAAACTAATGTACCTTTATGTTCAGCTAATTCTTTGGCAATATCTATATCAATATTCTTTAATCCTAATTCTAATGTGCCAGTATGTTTCTTCAATATAGCAGCCTGTTCAGCAGTCAATAAATCTATTCCAGTTAAATCTAATTCTTGTTTATGTTGAGATAGGATTTCTAATCCTTTATCTGTAGGTCTTGTATAGGCTGGTAAATACAATGGTCCAGTGAGTTGAGATAAATAATACATTGCTTCGTCAGGTATATGTTGTAGATGATGGAGATATACAGGTTCTGTGCTCGTTATCAAAACCTTTGCTACTTCTGGGGTGATAGATGTTAATTCAACGCATCTTGAAA
>CAYZIG010000060.1:0-3072 GCA_964478465.1 uncultured Candidatus Saccharibacteria bacterium
TTATATCTTATATTTTATAAAGTGGAGGGATGACGTATTAATAAGGTAACACTATTAGGAAGAATGACAAAAGACCCGGAAACACGTTATACACAATCCGGCAAAGCAGTAACACAATTTACGATTGCGGTAAACAGACCATACAGCAAAAACGCCGATAGGCAAGAAGCGGATTTCATAAATTGCGTGGCGTGGGAAAAGAAAGGAGAAATAATTGGTAGTAATTTTGCCAAAGGCTCACGCATACTTGTAGAGGGAAGAATGCAGAATAGGTCGTATGACGCACAGGATGGCTCTAAACGGTACGTAACTGAGATTATAGTACAAGACTTTGACTTTATTGATAAAAAGCAACCTACGCAAAGCAGTGGAACGGAGAATAGTTTTGGCAATGAAGTTGTTGACGATGAAACAATACCTTTCTGATTGGAGATAAATAATGGGTAAAATGCAGCGAGAAAAAGGGAAGAGAGGCGAACGTGCTTTCAGAGACGTTTGCCGTGACCAAGGATACGATAATGTAAGACGCACAACTCAATATTGTGGAAATACAGGAGACGCTTCTGATTGCGTAGGACTACCAGGAATTCACATCGAAGTAAAAAATGTAGAGAGGCTTAACATATGGGATGCAATGCAACAGGCTAATGATGATTGCACTGCGGCAGGGAAAGGCGATATGCCAATAGTTGCCCATACGAAGAATAGCAGAGGATTCTTGGTTACTATGAAGGCCGATGATTGGTTCACACTGTATAGGGAGTATGAAGCTGGAATGTTAAAATGATATGGGACTATATGACTTCTTAAATGCAAATATAGATGCGGTTATATGCGGAATATTTTTTATTTGTGTTTTCTTTGGAAGGAGAGATTAACAAATGACAGTAAAAGAAATGATTGAGAAATTACAAAGGATGAATCCGGAGGCGGTGGTTGTTGACGATAATTTTGGAATAACTAGCGAAGATGGAGACGAGAAATGGTACTTGGATATAGTCGGTATATCTGAAATAAAAGAATCCGATGACAAAAAATATGTGAGGTTGTGGTAAAAAATGAAATGGTTTAAAGTTATTGGATGCGATAATGCATTTGCAGAGACTTTTGGCAAAGTAATTGGCAAAACATTTTGTTTTTGTAATAATCTAAATGAAGGTAGATTTGTCGCGTTGTTAGCAAAAAATGGCGATAAGTGGATAATTCCATCACACGGTGTTTATTGGGAAGAAATTATGTTTTAGGAGGATAGATTATATGAAAATAAACCAAGTTTTTAAAGTTGTTGGGTGTGATAATGAATTTTTAGATACTTTTGGCAAAATAATTGGCGAAACATTTTGTTTTTGCGAGGACATAGGCAAAGGAAGATTTATTGCATTATCAACAAAAGATAATGAGGAATGGATATTTCCACCATCTGGTGTATACTTTGAAGAAATTATTTAGGAGGACATTAAAAGCGATAAAATGAAGCAGGACTAAAATAATTTATGCTTGTGAAAAGAGGTAAATAAATTGAAAAAATATGATTATATGATAGTGCTAGGATTTTCTATGTTTATATTAGGAATAATTCTAATGTCGTCAACAGCCTTGAAAATGCTAGGAGGAAATTAAAAGTGGGAAATAAATATAAATGCGAAGAAACGTGTCCTCAAGGTAAACTTAATCAATGCTGTTGGGATTGCGAATATTTTTCAAAGTGCAAAAAAGAAGATATATGCAAACATGATCCGGAATATTGCATTAGCAAGTTAGAAATATCAAAATATGAATTAGCGGAAGACCCGTTAGCATCAGCAAAAGGGATATCGCTAATTCATAGCAATTAGCTCTATTATGTGGATTGCGATAATTATTGTAATTGTCATGACTTTGCGATAAAAATAATAAAATAGTAGATAAAAAGTAGTATATGTGGTATAATAAAAGTGTAGGATATATGTCTTACATGGTGGAATTATCCCAAAGTAGGTAGGGACTTTGGCGTTATGTCGGCACGAGAATCCGACTTTACTTTTGCAAAAGGAAGCCTAATGTTTTGAAAACCGTTTCGGATGGTTCGGCTATGGCCGGAACAGTGATTAGGTGGAGAGAAAAACGGTTTTAGCAACGTAGCTCAGCTGGATAGAGCAACTCGCTTGTATGAGTGTGTCGCTGGTTCAATTCCAGCCGTTGCAATCAATGGTGGAACTGCACTCTTAGCGAGTGTCCATCGCGGACTTTGCGGCAAGTCTGTAAACATGCCGCACTTGATATGGAAAGTTGTCAGAGTGGTTTATTGTGACAGTTTGCTAAACTGTTTGCCCTTAAAAAAGGTACGTGGGTTCGAATCCCACACTTTCCTCCAACAAAAAAGATACGAAATTTGTATAGGCCGGCATTGTAACCTCCGCAATGTCGGCTGAAAGTATAATATGGGGGTAGTTCGACTAATTTTGTGGTCATCGCAACAAGCTGCGATGTTAATCAATTGTTTATGCCAAAAATTTTTGAGATAAAGAAAATATGGAAAATGTGGTGTCGTATAACTGATCTTGAAACAATGATGAATAAACAATGAAAACGGAGGATTAAAAATGAATGAATTATTAAAAGTGGAAAATAGCAATAAAAATGAACCGATAGTAACTGGCAGAGGATTGCATATGTTTTTAGAAATAGAAACACCATATCATAAATGGATGCCTAGAATGATTGAATATGGGTTCGAAGAAAATTATGACTTTTCAGTAGTGGACAAAAATGTCCATAACCCAAACGGCGGCAGACAGACGGTAACCGATCATGAATTATCTATTGATATGGCGAAACAAATTTGCATGATACAAAGGACAGAAAAAGGAAAAGAAGCTAGACAGTATTTCTTAAAGATAGAAAAAGATTGGAATACGCCGGAAAAAGTAATGGCTAGAGCATTGGTTATTGCTAATAAAACAATAGAAAAGCAAGTTAAATTTATTGAAGAAGCTAAACCAAAGGTAGAATTTTTCAATGCTGTTGCAGAAAGCAAAGATGCTATAGAGATTGCAAGCGTAGCAAAGGTGCTAGGAATAAGCGGAATTGGTA
>CAYZIG010000061.1:0-3035 GCA_964478465.1 uncultured Candidatus Saccharibacteria bacterium
ATTGCCAACCTCTCATCATTATTTTTTCCACGCTTTAACCCTTGCACTTCTTTATTATCAAAATCATAATATGATATTTTTTTAACATATTCTTCTATAGCTATGAGTTTTTCAACAGGTGACAGATGTGATATAGAATTAATAAACATATTTAATTCTGGAGATAAATCCAATATATCTTCTGTTACAGAATTTCCATATCTTGACTCGAATCTTTTTCTGAAAATAGAATATTCTTCATCAGATATTTCACTCGGTGCAGGTGTTATGACAGGTTTCTCTTGAGAGAATAATATTTTATCTATTGGCCTACTTGCCTTGACTAAAACTTGCCCTAGACTGTTTTTATCATATGTAAAATCAATATCTCGTCCATTTGAATCCAGCACTTTTATTCTTGAAGTAATTATTTTACTGTCAGTAAATCTTGGTAGGAGAATTTCATTTTTTCCATTAACTTCTATTGTAGCAGTCACCTCATCAACTGGTCCTGATAATTCTTCAGATATAGGGAATTCGAGTTTATTCCATCTTCCATCAGAAGATGCGCCTATATTTATATTTGTGGCCAGCATCCCTCTTACGTCTGTTCTAAACTCTATACCTATATCAATACCTTCTTGAGTAGGGTCACCATCCATGAGCTCTAAATAGTCATTGTTTTTAAAAAAATCAGGTATCCCTTTATCTGTTTTTTCTTTGTTAAATCGATCAAATAATCCACTAAACATAGAGCGTCTGGATTCTTGTTTTTGTTTCTCTTTTTCTAATCTTTCTTTTTCTTTATTTATCTTTATTTCAGGGAAAAATCTTTCAGCGATTTGTTGCACTCTCCAATTTGGTAATTTTTCACCCTTGGCTCTTATATCATCAAAAAATAAAGTAGGGTCTTGATCTATGAGTTTGTTTAGATTTTGAGCAAATTGATGAGATTGAGATAGTCTTTTATTTTGATCCCTGTGATTATGCAATAAAAAATCATCCTCTTTATCCAAATCCGGTTTTTTTAGGAGATTTAATAAATCTAATCTTTCAGATATATACCCATTAAGTAAATCTATCTCTCTTCTTGATTCATGTTTTAAGTATCTAGTGTAAGTAACTATTTTATTATCTATAATTCCTGAGATAAATAATAAACCAGTTTTTTTGTCATATTCAAAGAGTTTTACACTGTCGAATTCTAAACCCGGGATTTCTTGATTGTTGTAATTGATAATATTTTTACCACTACCTTTCCCAGCAATGAATGCAGGTTTACCTTCTAGGTCTATAAGTTTAAATACCGAATGATATACATTTAGGTGTTTATCACCCCAAATTACCTTTTGATAAATTCCAAAATCACCAGATGGAATTTTAACAATAAAAGCAGGTTTACCACCAATATCTGTTAGACCCTTAATCTCCCCATGACTTCCAAATATCTCTTCTCCATCGTAATTCACAACCCATTGATTATCATCACGTTCAGCGATGAAGGCTAACTCATTATCAACAGAAATATAATTGTCATATTCTATATATTTATATCTTTTAGATTCTACTCCATCAAAATTTACAACATACGTACCGTCATGATTTTCTCCTACAAAAAACAATTTTCCGGCTATATTTTTTAATAGTGTTATTTTTTTATATTTTCCTATATACAGCTCTTGACCATCAAAATTAACAAATATGTTACCATTTAGAGTTGCAGTAAAAGCTAATTTTCCATTAATATCAGTAAGGATACCTGCAAAATCATACTCCTGTGAATTTTTTCCATCTTTGTAAACAACCCATTTATTATCTGATAACCTACCTGAAACAACAGGCTTATCATCAACAGATATTAACTCTCTGATCTCTTCAAAAGAAGCAATACATGCATTATCAAAATATAAAAAATCCAAACCCGCATCACGTTTTACAAAAGATATCTTACCGCCTATATTCTCCAAGATTGGAATCTCTTCTGTAGAATTTGACTGTTCATAATTATCAGAATCAAAACTTACGATACATTCTTTACCATCAGTAGTCCTAGCTTTAAAAACAATTTTATCATCTATATATCTAATAAAATCTATACCTCTGCACATATTGGTAAAAAGTTCTTTGCCATCATAATTGATTATAGTATTAGAAAAAGTACTGATTTTTGTAGTCGCAGAAAAAACCATTTTACCATCAAAATTATAAATACCTGCAATACCACCATACCCACTCAAATCCACCTCCTTCTTTTCGAACTTAGTCACATCAAAAACCTCACCCTCCTCCATTTCAACTAGACCATTCTCATTGTCGCCCTCCTTCTCCACAACCTTAAAACCATCATCACCTTCAACTATCTCAAAACTATCACCATCATGACCATTTTTTATAAGGCTATCCCTTATCTCTTGCTTTAATTCCTTTACGGCCTCTTGCTTTCTAACCTCATAAATCTCTCTAAATGGAGATTTTACATATATGGCACCAGATTTAACTGCTTCATCATAGTCCAGTCCAAGTTTCTCAAATTTTTTCTTAACCTCCCATTCTGGAGCAAAAGGAGATTCAAATTCTACATCTTTACCTGTTTTTTCTTTTATATATTTTATAAGTAAATCAGTTGAATAATTCTTATCAACAGTAAATCTACGAGTCTCAAAAACCTCATATGTAAGTTTCTTACCTGCAGACATATTATAATCAACAACTTCTTTAAATCTTTTCTGTTGTATAAAAGGTAAATAATATTCTTTTATGAGTTCATATATATCTTTGGGAACATTTTTATATTTAGTATGATCTTTTGGTGTTATATTAAAAATTCTAGTTCTATCCTCTACAAAATCTAAACTATCTTTTGATAAATATTTTTTATTATCTGTGGTTAATGAAAAATTGACCTCCGAAATTAATTTATCTTCATCGGAAGATAAGATATCAAAAACTATATCTTCAGTCGTATTTATATGATCAACATTTGCAGAAAATACAAAAGCTTTATATTGATCTTGCTTACTTATACCCAACCTATCAGCTATAGTAAAACCATCATT
>CAYZIG010000062.1:0-2879 GCA_964478465.1 uncultured Candidatus Saccharibacteria bacterium
TAAAAGATTTTGAAGAGATGACCGCTATAGGTGAGCAGATTTTTGAAACCGAGGAAGATAATACACAATCTAAGGCTTCTGTAGAAAATTGTTTGAGTATTTCTAAGATAGATAAATACTGTTATCTATCTGTAAAAGAGGGTGATAGAAATATAGCGTGGACTATAGTTTTACCTACATCTAAGGAAAATATGGATAAATTTCTAAATAAGGAAATAACAGAAGCCGAGTTGTCTGAATATTCAAAAGCCAATCCGTGTTTTGAGTGTTTGTATTTTATGGTTGCGGTAACGGTGCCAGAATATAGAGGTAGGGGATTAGCAACTTTTTTATTTGAAGAGCAGATTAAATATTTTATTGGTAAATATAAAATAAATAATTTTTTTGGATGGATATTTAGCGAAGAAGGTAAAGCTTTGGCTCAAAAATTAAAACAAAAAGTTTCTGGAGTTAACGTTTTTATTTTGGATAGGTGATTACATCGCCATCAATATAGCCCCAATAACTATCGCAAGAGCTCCTATACTTTTTAACACCGTTAATGATTCACTTAAAAATAATACTGATAAAACGAAAACAAACACTATACTTGTTCTATCTATAGCAGCTACAGCTGTGACAGGGCCAAGTTTTATTGCTAGAAAATAAAATAACCAGGATAATGCTCCAGATATACCTGAAAGTATTATGAATAATATTGCTTTATTATCTATAGTATTTAGAAAATTAAATTTACCCAATGAGAAGGCTGTGATTATTAAAAATACAGCCATGACAACAGAACGTATGGTTGTAGCTAAAGTTGAGTCAATATTTTTTAAACCCATCTTACCGAAGATTGCAACAAGCGCTGCGAATACTGCGGAGAATATGGCATATATGGTCCAGTTCATGAGTTTTATTATACACCTGAAGTTTAGAAAATAAAAAATCGCCGGGATCCGGTTGGTCCTGGTGAAGGATTGTAGAGGCTTTTAGGACTTATTATTGTAAATTAATATAAAAATTAAACCCCAAGCAAATTGCTGGGGTTAGGATTTATTCGTCAAATATCCCAAAAACGTTGACTTGGTTACCCGTGTAGCTTCATCAAGAGCCAAATATTTTTCTGGCTCCATCTACCATCATCCTTTCCGGTAAGAGATTTAAAATCATACCTGCCAAGTAGATCGACTGTTTGGTAACCGTGGGAAACCGTACGACTTTCCATTCTCTTTGACTGGTAAACCAGACCGA
This sequence comes from uncultured Candidatus Saccharibacteria bacterium, assembly GCA_964478465.1. Taxonomy (GTDB): domain Bacteria; phylum Patescibacteriota; class Minisyncoccia; order Phycocordibacterales; family CAIZLB01; genus CAIZLB01. The sequence continues at coordinate 1,237 of CAYZIG010000062.1, forward strand.
TATAACATGTCGCATGTCCATGATACAGTCTTGGAAGTTTCCTATGAAAGACAAATTTAAAGTCTTCTGGCAAAAGAAGGAAACCGTGCCGTGTAATTGACTCGATAACCTCTACATATCTGGATTCAGGTTTACCAGTAAGCTCTGGGGTGTGACCGTAATATAAGTCGTATATCCTCCCTTTATAGTCGATTGTTGTGATGAAATGTGGAAATTCGGGACAAGCTGGATTGAGATTGATGACCTCAAGGCTTTCGTTTTTGGTAGAGCCGTCGCAGTACTTGGTTTGGGTGAATCTCACCCGAGCTCCAACCGGAATCTCTTCAGAGGCCATTCTTACGTCACTATGTTCTGTGGATATAAGCACATCAGCGCTATAAAAGGCGCAGCCTGTAAATAAGCAAGGCCTCCACTCCACAACAGTACCTTCAATAACGCTGGTTATGGGAGCGGTTTTCATCATAGCGGCTTCGATAGCAGTTTTTGCTTTCATGTTTTTAATTGGTATTTGGTTAATGTCCTTTACATAAGTATAATATCATGTTATAGAGATATTGCGTAATTACGTCAAATATTATGAATAATATATAATAAAATATGTTTAAAATAAAGGACAAAATAGAAATAATAGATTGTTGTCATAAATATTGACAAAATAACATGTTCTGATATCATGTACATATGAACGAAATAATTCAATCATTAAGCAGTTTGGGTCTTACAGAGAAGGAGTCTAAGATTTATATTTCATTATTAAAGCTCGGAGAGGCATCGGTAGGTGATATAGCTGACGGAGCCGCAATAAAACGGCCTACTGCTTACGTGATTCTGGATGAGTTACGTAAGAAAGGCATGGTATTAAAAACACCGCATGCAAAAAAGACTCTTTTTACGGTTAAATCTCCAGATGAGTTACACAAGCGGGTGATTGATAATATCGTTCAGTTTGAAAAGGTTCTGCCCCGAATGCGAGCCATTAATCCCAAAGGGAAAGCTGTTAAGACACTATACTTTGAAGGTATAGAGGGTGTGAAAGAGGCGTTGTATTACCGAATGGGTGAACTTGAAGACGAAACCATTTCTGGATTTTGGGCAAGAAATAATAGAGTAGATGCAAAAATGCTGGTATTGTTTGATAAATGGGGAAAAGAGAATGAAAAAAAACATAATGTCTTTACAGGTATTACTCCAGATCATGAATCTATAAGAGAATTAAAAAAGAAAAATCCTAAAATATACGAACAAATAACTCTTGTTCCAGAGAATGATTATTCTTCAGATATATCTATTGATATAGTCAAAGATTTTGTGCGAATCATTGATCCACATGAACTAAAGGGGGTTATTATTGAAAATAAAAGGGTGGTGGATGCAATGAGGCAAATATATAACATTGTTGAAAAGAGTTATAAGAAAAATTAGTAAAATAAAAACACGCCCTTTCGAGTGTGTTCTTATTTTCTGCGGAGGAGGTGAGATTCGAACTCACGGGACCCGTAAAGGCCCTCCTGTTTTCAAGACAGGTGCAATCGACCTCTCTGCCACTCCTCCATACTGTATACGTCGATATACCTTTATGATATTATCAGATTATCTATGAAATATCTAGGGGTAGACTATGGACAAAAAAAGATCGGTATAGC
>CAYZIG010000063.1:0-2838 GCA_964478465.1 uncultured Candidatus Saccharibacteria bacterium
CAGCTAGACCATAGATAGTCTTACCGATCAAACAATGTTTTTGGCTAGGAGGAAGATTAATCCAATTATCTTTAAACCACAACAGAGCTTTGATGCCATAATGTGCATTAATGCTGTCATCATTAGTCACGGTGCAGGGTGTGCAAGATTGACCCCATTCTTTAATGGTTTTGGAACCATAAGCACTAAGCAGTCCATTGAGGATATAGCTGCCCGAAACAGGATTACTACCTTGAAATGGATGTTGCCATGTCATAGAAGTAACCAGGGGAAGCTCGATTGATTCAAAAATCTTGATTCCGTCAAGGAAATTACCTTTTGACCATGTTGGTTTTTGCGGTTCGTCCATAACAGAAAGATCGATGATGATCGACTTTTTTGGGGAATATAGTTTTTTCATGTTTTATTTTTTTGTTATTGGTGCTGAGGTTTTTTGCTACATTGCTTATTTAACCTTGACTATAGTATACATTTATGTCTTCATTATAGATATAGTTCGGCGAATTGCGAATATTTATATAATATAATACAATTTAGATAAATTATGACAAACAACACTTTAAATATAGATCAAATATGTCAGGTTTTAGATATTAAACCTGTTACGAAACGCATATTATTATCATTGATAGAGAAAGGTAATATGACCGTAGCTGATATATCATCCCATCTTAAAATACCCAAATCTACCATATATGACTCATTACAAGAGCTTATGGATAAAAGTATTGTCATAGAATATATGGATGGTAGGGCAAAGTCTTTTGGTATATCTAATCTGTCTCATTTAGAAGAGATATATAAAAAACAGATAAATAAACTTGATAATGCTCATAAATCATTGATTTCATATATACAAGAAAATTTAAATAAAAGTGACAACATGGGAGTGGTCCGCCCAAAGATTAAATTTTATTACGGTGTAGATGGTATGAAGCAAGCATTTAGAGACACACCTTGGATTGAAGAGTATAAAGAAACATATTTAATGTGGCCGATGGTTGAGATGGTTGAACTTTTTGGTGAAGATTTTTTAATACATCATGGTACTCCAAGATTACACTATAAGATAAATATGTATGTGGTTCAAAAATACAGTGACAGAAATAATGTTCCAGAATCATTTAAATGGAAAAAATACGATGAGAATGAAAGTCTTACTCATATAAAATACGCATCTAAAAACATGGATTGGTCTATAAGTTATTGGATATATGGTAATCAGGTTTTGTTTGCAGGATCAGGAGAAGAGAAATATGCCTTTGTGGTTTATAGTAGAGAGTTTGCACAACTAATGAAGCTTATGTGGCAGCAGATGTATAGTGTAGCAGAAGAATAATTAATTTATTGACATTCGTTCTTAAATAAACAAATATATAGGACAGCATGAACACTAACGACAAATTTTTCGTGTGGGCCGTTGCTACTCCGTTTATGGGTAATGACGGTCTGTATTGGTATTTTCATAATGTGCAACTGAGACTTGGATCAGAGGTTATACCTGGTCGAGTGCGTCAAATGCGTGGATTCGAATTAAACTCAGCAAAAATTGATTTCTTTCCTGATGGAAATATAAGGCTTAGATCTGAAAAGAATAGCACAAAGCTTCGCTTTCATGATACCAGTAAAAAGACTAGTCATTTGCTGAAGAACAGAGTTTTGGTCTTTATTCAGTACCACATCGACAGTCAGAATATTCAGATCATGTCAGCGACCACGGCTGAAGATTTTCAAGATCTAATCAATCGTAATGCTCAATTTAGATATTTGTCTGAGCCAGAGAGGTATCGAGTAGAGCTCTATGATTATAAAGAGCAATGTACGGGTACTATGCCATATATTATTGAAAAAGTTAGGTCTCATTTTAAAGTTAGGAACAATGACCAATTGAAAGCTATTCTAGAAGGAAATGTGGTTTGGAATATACTAGTCGGCAAAGAGTATGTTCCTTTGACGTCAACACCTTTTCTTATGAGGAGGGTACTAAAGGGTCAATCGGCTGGATGAACTTAGCGGTGTCTTCGGACACCGCGCTTTATTTTATAAGGGTTTTATGGAGTTTTGGGGTATAATATAGTTGACATAGGGTATTTTATGTGATAATATATAGGAAGATTTGGACGGGTACAGTGCCTTTTCCCCAAATCACCATATAGAACAATGAAAACTGGAAGAATCGTGGCGTGGGCAATCCTCACTGCCTGGGAAGTTGGAAAGCGAATTGAAATCGATTTCGAGGACATCGAAAAAGGAAAAGGACTCGACCATTTCATTGGTCAAAGTCTTGAGTACGAGAAACTCTCGGTGCCTCTGAATCGGTTGCGGCCCGGTGATGAGAAACGCCCAATCTTGTTTGACAGGACAGATATGACTGTTGGGCTTGAGCACGGTGTCAAATACGCCGCTCTGATTTCGGAGAATGATAAGGACGAAAGCCGTCCTTACATCACCTGTGTCGGTAAGTACACCGACATCGAAAATGCCAAGGCTCGCAAGGTTGCGATTCATGCAGACCAAAGGGCTAAGCTATCAGTCTTGGAAAACAACATCATCTACGAGGTCAGAGTCCAGGGCTGGAAGCGTCGCGGAACACTCCGTGATATCATGGATTACTTTACCAAGGAATGGCATGTAGATCCGACAGAAACTCTGTCCGGTGATACAGCTCAATGGTTCGAGAAGGACCAGAATAACCGCTATCAAGCGACCGTTCTTGTCCACGGTCTGCCACCGGTCAACGATTTCTTGTTGAAGTCGCTCCAGAAGGCCCGGGCCTAACCCCTCCCACCCCCCCCACCCCCGTGATGCCAATCGGCATTGCGGGGATTTTTCATATAA
>CAYZIG010000064.1:0-2832 GCA_964478465.1 uncultured Candidatus Saccharibacteria bacterium
TGTTTAGTCGATGGTTACCTGGCCCGAAGGCAAAGAGAGATTAACTCTTGTGATTAATATAATATCAAACCTCCTCATTAAGTCAAATATATGGTAAAATCATAAATATGAATAACGATATAACATATTTCGGTATAACAGATGCTCGCGGCCGTGAGGTCAAATTTGGTATAAAAAGGGAAGACAGACTTCGTCACATGTATGTTATTGGTAAGACAGGTATGGGTAAATCAACTTTGCTTGAAAATATGGCCATACAAGATATACAAAACGGTGAAGGGGTTGCATATCTTGATCCACATGGTTCTACGGCTGAGAAGCTCTTAGAATTCGTCCCAGAGCATCGTATTAAAGATGTTATATATTTTGCGCCGTTTGATTTGGAGTTTCCTATAGCTTTAAATGTACTTGAAGACACAGCTCCTGGAGATGAATCATCATCAAGTATTAGAAGTCAATTCATAGTATCAGGCTTGATGTCTACTTTTAAGAAAATATGGAAAGATCAATGGTCAGCTAGAATGGAATATATTCTTAACTACACTTTATTAGCACTACTTGAGATTCCAGAAGCAACACTTCTTGATGTGAATAGGATGTTGTCAGATAAAGCTTATAGAAAAGATGTAACTTCACGTTTGAAAGATCCAACAGTTAAAGCTTATTGGGAAAAAGAATTTGCTTCTATGACTGATAAGATGATTGCTGAAGCTGTACCTGCTATACAAAACAAAGTTGGACAATTTATCTCAAATGCATTGATAAGAAATATAATTGGTCAAAAGACATCATCTTTTGATTTTAGAAAGGCGATGGACGAAAAGAAAATAATTATTTTCAATTTATCTATTGGTCGTATTGGTGAAGATGCTGTAAATCTATTGGGTTCACTTTTTGTGACTAAAATATATCTGGCCGCAATGAGTCGCGCTGATATATCTTCTCGTGATATGGAAAATGTTCCGAATTTTTATCTATATGTTGATGAGTTCCAAAATTTTATAAATGATTCATTTGCTCAAATACTTTCTCAAGCACGTAAATATAAATTAGGACTTATAGTTGCACATCAATATGTAAAACAAATGACAGAAATAGTACATGACGCTATTTTTGGTAACGTAGGTACCATGATAGCTTTTCGTGTAGGAGCAGAAGACGCAGAGGCTTTTGAAAAAGAATTTAAACCAACTTTTTTGCCAGAGGATTTTACAAATATAGGTCGTTTTCAAATGTATCTTAAACTTATGATAGATGGTGTTACATCATCTGCTTTTTCTGCATCAAGTATGGGTCCATGGCCTAGACCAGATAGAGATTTTGTAAAAGAGATTATAGATTCTTCACGTATACTTTATTCACATCCACGTAAAGAAGTTGAAGAACATATATTAAAATGGACTCTTGGTGGTGCAAATGGTAGTAATAGTAATAATAATGTAAATGGAAATAATTCTAAATCTGAAGTTGAACCTAAGAGAGAAGAAGTAAAAAGAGTAGAAAGAAAACCTGAACCTCGTAGAGAAAATAGATTACCTAGGAAAGAAGAGGTAAAAAAAGTTGAACTACACAATCCGTTCAAGGCTGCCTTTCAAGAAATAAAAGTTGATAAAGTTGCAGAGCCTATAATAAAACCTGTTACAAATCTGATAGACAAAACAAAACAGACTTTAGTTGATACACCTGAGATAACTTTTAAGACTGAATCTAAAAAAGAAGATAAAAAAGAAATAGATGAAAAAACTCTTAAAGACGTTTTAGGGCTTGAGGAGTAAGTTTGTCTAAGGTTTTATCCAACAGTGTTTTTCCACGTTTTTCAAATATGTTATGAATAGCATAGGCTAAAGCTATTATAAGCATGGTCACAATCGGGAATGATATCCAAAGAGATATGTGTTTTATATCAGCATAAGCAAATAGTATTTTACTTATTTGTTGATGTAATAAATAGATTGGATAAGTTAATATACCTAAAAGATTAATATATTTATTATTTGTTATTTTAATTTTATTTAAAGATATTAATAAAAATAATATGTAAAATAATAATATGTGTAAACTTATAGGTATAATTTTGAATATTGTATTATATCCGTGTGTAAGATCAGGTATTCTATTTGTCGCAAATATTAAAGAAGCTAAGAGTGTGTTTAATAATGTAAAGATGCGCCAACTATTCAAACCCTCTTTATAGATTTTATAGAAGATAACACCGGTTATAAAATTTGGTATCCAGATTAGATCAGATTCATGGCCTATATTCATAAATAATGCAGATAGTAGCATTATCACAGCTAAAGGTGTTGCATAAAATTCTATTTTTTTAAATTGTTTAAATAATAAAAATAAGAAAATCACAAAATAGAATTTCATCTCTACAGCTAATGTCCAATATGAACCATCTAATAAATCAATATATTCTTTACCGAATAATATAGTTGGTATCATTGTCATGTTTGTTAAAAATCTCCACCAAGATAGTTTTGAGTATATAAGATGTCCTCCGAATAATATAAATAATGAAGTGATAATGGCTGAAACCCAAAACAGAGGATATAGGCGACCAATACGTGATTTTATAAAACCATAGACATTTCTACCATCAACAGATAGGGCGATAACGAAGCCTGATATTATAAAGAATAAATCAACACCCAAATAACCGTATTGGAAGAGATTGCGTAGTATAGGTATATCTACGTATATAAGGCCTTTATTGTAAAAAACAAAGGTAAAATGATAAAACATGACCCCAAGTGCTGCTAAGAAGCGTAAAGTGTTTATAGAGCCTATTTTTGCCGTTTGAGAGGCGGTATTTTCTTGCATAATGTT
>CAYZIG010000065.1:0-2780 GCA_964478465.1 uncultured Candidatus Saccharibacteria bacterium
ATTCTAATTTATTATCAAAACCATCTTTAGATCTATCACCATTAACATATACAAAGTACCCAACTGGAGCGACTTCAAATCCTAATTTTCTAAATATCCATTGATAAATTTCCATCTGTCTTTTATATCCATCTTGCCACTCACTATCTAGATTAACTTCATCATCTTTACTTGTTGCTTTATAATCAACAATGATTATTTGATCTTTATGTTTTCCATCTGTATATACCCAAAGATCATCAACAGCTCCTGTTATAAGAAGATTTGTTTTTTCATCTAAGATCTGCGCACCAACAAAGTTTTCTCTCCAAGTATCCATTTCTTTATGAGAAAATGGTATAGCTTTTATATCATTTTCTAACATATATGGATGTTGAGTTTGTTCTTTTCTGTGTTTATCAAACTCTTTTTTTAATAATAAATCGACAGCAGAGTTTAGATTAAAGGGAAAACCTTGAGGACGACCTACACCCAATCTTCTGTCTAAATAAAAACAACGAGGGCATTCTATAAATAAATCTATTTTTGAACGAGATAATTTAAAAGGCTCTTTATCACCTTTCATATATAGTTTTCTTTTACCCCAAGCGAATTTTGATGCCATATATGGGTATTATAGCATGAAAATGTTTATATAATCGAACCTATTTCCTCTAATATTAAATAAACCTTTTCTTTGTGCACACCAATCTCTTCAAGTTCATTACTTCTATTTCTCAGACTTTGACATAACACTATACCCTTCTCTATCAATTTTCTTTTTTCTTCTTTAGATAAAGTTGTTAATATTGTTATTGGATAAAGCGAATATTCTATAATTCTATCCTGCAATGATCCATCTTCTGGATAATCAAAACTCATTAATTTAAGATTATTGCATTCTGCATAAGTTATGGCTGTATCTGAAAAATAAGTATTAGTTATTAACCACCCTTCTGATAATTTTGTTGGCATCATAGCTGAAGATATAGGCTCTCCGTTCGGTATGAAAGATTTTATTGAGAACTCAGTTGATTGTATATCTTCATAACGAGCTTTAACATATAAAGCATTTTTAAGATCTGTTCTTGAACCTGCATCTGAATGATATTTTGCTTCTATCATAACAAGCTTATCTTCTTTCCAAGCTACAACATCGACTTCATGAGCTACACATTGACCCATAACCATTTGTCCAGTTATCGCATCAAAACCTTGATGGCGCCATACTTCTGCTATAAATTTTTCAAAAGGAAAACCTGATGGACCAATCTCAAGCATAGATCTTTTTAAAGAATATTTTAAAGCTGAGGCTTTAGAAACATTTTTAAGATGCTTAAAGGCAAGATGATAAATATATTCTGTCTTTATAGGCTGATCATCTTTATAATTTTCATGACATTTATTCTTAACATAATTACAAATCTCCATTGCCACATCTACTTTTGTACCAGTTTTTACAATAGCATTTATAAGCTTTTGTTCATTAAACTCTTCTATATTTCCATTAGCTTTACGGATTTGCATATGTAAATATTTTAGCATTTATGTTACTGTTATTAAAGTAATGAACGCTAAAAATTTTGAAAGATTTTTGATAGACCAATATAAAAAATTCGGTTATACACTTTCATTTGAGATAAAACCGATTTATAAAGGAACACAAACTCTTATCAGAACAGAACAAACCTTAATAGGAATATACACCGAGTATTCTAGAGAAATCGGTGGTTCAAAATGTTATGAAGGTTATATAATTAATGATATACATTTTGGAAATAGAAGTTATTTTTGTTTAATTCTTATTTCAGAAAAAAGAGAAGATTACAATCTAGGGATCCCATTCCCTTAATCAACACCGGCATAGTCCGGCTATTTTTATTACATCATCACTCCACCACCAACACAAACTTCTCCATCATAAAAAACCATGGATTGACCTTTTGAATACAGTTCTGGATTTATTAATTCTACTTTTAGATTTTCACCATCCTTGATCAAGTTTTTTATATCAATCTTCTCTTGTCTATATCTAATTCTACATTGTTTTATATTTTCTACACCCTCTCTTAATACAATATTTTTTAAAGTTATATATTTATTGTCAATATCTTCGTCAAGTTTTTTCTCTGTATCAACCACTAAAATATTTTTCTCTATATCTTTCTTAATAATATATAACCTTGTCTGATCTGTTTTATTTTTAAAAATAGTAAAACCGTGACGCTCACCTATTGCATATAAAACAGCACCATCATGAGAACCTATTATATTCCCATCTTTATCCAACACATCTCCAGGCTTTGTATCTATATGTTCTTTTAAAAATACTTTCATATCTATATGACCTATAAAGCAAACTCCTTGACTATCTTTTTTATCAAAGACCGGTATTTTGGCTTTTTTAGCAATCTTTCTAAGTTCTGATTTTTGTAAATGTCCTATAGGAAACAATATGTGGCCCAATTCTTCTTTTTCTAAAGTCCAAAGAAAATATGATTGATCTTTGTTTTTATCAACCCCTTCCAACATCTGATTGTCTATATTTCTAGCATAATGTCCTGTAGCTATATAATCAGCACCTTGTTCTTTAGCCCATTTCCAAAAAGCCCCGAACTTTACCTCACGATTACACATAACATCAGGGTTTGGAACATTACCAAGTGAATATTCTCTAAACATATAATCAACTACACCTTTTTTATATTCATCCCTAAGATCAAGGGTTATAAAAGGAATATCTAGGTGAGCACAAACACGCATAGCATCTCTTCTTTCTTCTTTCCAAGTACATTCTCCAC
>CAYZIG010000066.1:0-2679 GCA_964478465.1 uncultured Candidatus Saccharibacteria bacterium
CTATTCGTGTGCGCTATTTACTTTATCTTCTCAAAGAGATCAAAGTTTACGATTATAGAGCGGTCAATGTTGATTGGTTTGTTAGCTGCATATTTTGTTCACAATATATTCGTATTCGATAACCTATCAAGTTATGTATTATTCTTCTTGTTGCTAGCATATATTAATGATAGATATACTCATGATGGCAAAAACGAAAACACAGATAATAAAAGTATTTCTGAAGAAGAAAAAAATAAAATTATTTTAATTGGTTTTATATCTTTTATTTTGTTGACGATTATTTCTTATCAAACTATATTAAAACCCTTTACACAAAATAGAGAACTTATAAGTATCTTACAAGGGTTACAAATAAATAAACCAAATTATTCTATAAATGATTTAGGTAAAAATTTCAAAAATACTTTTGAATTAAGTCCTAATGGTCAATTCGAAGTCTTTGAACAGATATCACAAATATTACCTAAAGCAGTTTCTTTACAAAATGTTTCAACTACAACAAAACAAGATTTGTTTAATGTGTATACAGGAATTGTAAAAAAATATGATTCAGAAATTTCTACAGACGCTAGATATAATTATTTTGTAACTAATACATATAGAAGTCTAGGTTTAGATGAACAAGCATATGTTTATGCAGATAAGATGTATAATCTTTCTCCAAACAAACAATCTTTTGCTTATACAAAAGCTCTATTATCGATAAATAGAGGGGATATAGCAGGTACTACACTTCTCTTAAAGAAGGCGTATAATGATGCACCAGAAAATATTACAGCTTATGGGTATTATGTTGGAGTTCTTTCTGAAATAGCTAAGAGTGGAGGTTATAAAATAGAAGATATAAATAATATGGCAAATGTATTATCAGAAGGATATTTAAAATATAAACATGATGTCATTCTCAAAAAAGAATTTTGGGCTACAATAAAAGATCTTAGATTTAAAAATCTATTAGTTACTAAAATAATTAAAGATAATCCTGAAATACAGATTCAAATATTAGAAGCTTCAAAATAAAAATTCTCAAATAAAAATAGGTCATACGAAAAAGTATGACTATTTTTATTTTCGAATTTAAAAACCAGACAAGTTTTTTGTTTTCACTTTAAACGAAAGAGTTTAGTTATTTTATTTTTCAGATTTTTGCAAACAGAAAAGTATGATTATTTTTTTATTCAAGTTTATTAAAAAAATTTTTCCAGAAAAGTTTTCTAAAAAAATTATCCACATTATTTTTTTGTAAAAAATATTTGCATTAATATTTTTGTTTGGTGTATAATAAAAGTACGTGAGAAGAAAATGTTTGTCGAGCATGAACTTCATCACGCGATAATCATTTCTAAAAATAATTTTTAATAAAAAATAAAAAATATGGCAGCAAAAAAAGCAGCAAAAAAGACTGTAAAAAAAGCAGTTAAAAAAGTTGCAAAAAAACCAGCTAAAAAAGCAGTTAAAAAAACTGTTAAAAAAGCAAAAAAAGTAGCTAAAAAGAAATAATTACTACTTTATTCCACTAACAAAAACGCGTAAGAGTAAAATCTAACGCGTTTTTGTCTTATTTAAATATATCTATATTTATGCTATAAATATAGACATGTCATTTTTAAATTTTCTGGGGTCACCTATAAAGAAATATCAAAATAAAGTAAAAGTAATAAATACATTAGAGGATCAATTTGTTAAGTTGAATGATCAAGAATTGAAAGATAAATCATTAGCTTTAAAAGATTCTCTAAGAGATGCAGATAAAAGTAAACTGGATGAAAAATTGCCAGAAGCTTTTGCTTTAGTTCGTGAAGCAGCTAAAAGAACTTTGAATCAGAGACATTATGATGTTCAGCTTATAGGGGGTATGATATTGCATGATGGAAATATAGCAGAGATGAAAACTGGTGAAGGTAAGACACAGATGGCGACATTGCCAATATATCTTAATGCCTTAGTTGGTCGTGGAGCTCATGTAGTGACAGTTAACGATTATTTGTCTGCTCGTGATGCTGTATGGATGGGACAAATATATTATGCACTCGGTTTGTCTACTTCTGTAATCATGCAAGATAAATCTTTTGTATATGATCCTACACACACAACAAAAGAAGATGATAAAAGAGAAGATGAAACCGGTTCATATAAAGTTGAATATGAATTCTTACGTCCGGTAACTAGGGCTGAAGCTTATGCAGCAGATATAACTTATGGAACAAACTCTGTGTTCGGATTTGACTATCTATTTGACAATATAGCTCATAGTAAAGAAGAGCTTAGACAAAGAGAATATTATTATGCGATTATCGATGAGGCTGACTCTATACTTATAGACGAATCAAGAAGTCCACTTATAGTCTCACAACCTTCAGATGAATCAGATGATATATATAAGACATTTTCAGCTATAGCTCGTAATATGAAAAGAGATGAACATTATATATATGATGAAAAATTCAAAACCATAATGGTTACTGATCAAGGTATTGATTTAGCTGAGAAAAAACTTGGTGTACAAAATCTCTATAACAATGAAAATCTAAAATTAATACATCATCTAGAGATAGCTATAAAAGCTGAAGCTATATATCATAGAGATGTCGATTATCTGGTTAAAGAAGGTGAGGTTATAATAGTTGATACCGCAACAGGTAGACTACAACCAGGTCGTCGTTGGTCAGATGGTAT
>CAYZIG010000067.1:0-2641 GCA_964478465.1 uncultured Candidatus Saccharibacteria bacterium
GGTTATCGAATACGAATATATTATGAACAAAATATGCAGCTAATAAACCAATCAACATTGACCGCTCTATAATTGTAAACTTTGATTTCTTCGAGAAAATAAAGTAAATAGCGCACACGAATAGAGATAAATATCCAAGCAAACCTAATACTCCTCCGGCAATCAACCAGTCCATAAATACATCATGTGATCTATCAAACCATTGTTCTTGATTATACATGTGAGGGTTATAGTATTTTGCGAAGACAAACCCAAAATTGTCCTGTCCCCAACCCAATATCGGTTTCTCTTTTACTCCTTCAAAAGCCATTTTCCAAATCATAGTACGTGCATAACCTTGATTGTTCAAAACTGATCTATAATCAGTTGTCACTAATTGTGCAAAACGATTTAATTGATTATTTTTTTGAACAACATCAGAATGTTTAAATACACCTAATAAAGTAACTGACAATAATATAGCAGCAAGAAAACCTATTGATGCAAATCTAATAGTTTTATTTTTTTCTTTCCAGGCAAAATAAATAGAAGATAATGTTAAACCAACAACTAAACCAACAAACGCCCCTCTTGTTCCTGTTTTATACAATATATATGTATTAAATACAGCAGCCAACACAAATAACACTATATATAGTATATTTCTAGTATTTAACTTCTTTGTTACTTTATGATCACCAGACTCTAATAATTCTTTTTCTCTATTCCCTCTAAATATCATCAGTCCACCCATCATAGATAAAAATATATGCAACAGAGAATAAACACCCAAGTAAGATGAATTACCTAAATTGCCGGCTATACGATCTTTATCACCCAATGCATCTAATCCAACCAATATAGATATGATTATAGAAGCATTCATTAGATAGGCCCATTCATTTTTCTTAATAGTAGAAGCGGAAACTATAAATAGAGTAGCCATATACAGCATAGTCAACAAACCTTCCATACGTTCAAAATTTGACCAAAAACTACGAGTCGGATTCACACTATTTAATGTAGCTAATATCAATATACCCATGAAAGTCAAAACCGAATAAAGGAGTAATGATTTTTTAGGTCTATAACTCTTATCAATGGATGCCAATAATATATATGACATCGTCGATAATACGATCATAACCCTCATAAATAAAGCCTTACTTGTAATAAATGGGAAAAACATGTCCCCTGAAAATATAAACGGTGTCAATAATGTAGAACCTATTAAAATAATAGTAATGATTCTTAACACCTTTTTGAAATCTTGTATTTGTGTATTCATGGCAAGTATTATAACATGTATTTTAAAGAGAAAATATATGGAAAAAACAATATATAAAATAAATAATAAGTATTTAAATATTGACCTGGAATATCTATTTAAAAATTCCTTTTACAGTCTTTTCTCATATATAATATCAATATTTTCGACTTTATTGATAACTTACATTATAGCCAACAATATAGACGAGTATCAGGTTGGTGTATATAGATATATATTTTCTTGGTATGGAGTAATTGCAAGTTTAATGTTATCAGGAATATCAACTTCCTTGATGATATCTATAGCCAATGGATATAATTCATTAAAACAGGCTCTGAGATATAAAACCTATTTTTCATCCATAGGTATAATATTTACAATTGTTATAAGTTCATATTATTTATATAAGTCAAACATTGTTTTGGCTGTAGGTTTTTTAATATTAGCAATATCTATACCATTAATAGAAATATCTGGTCTATATACATCGTACTTACAGGGTAAAAAAGATTTCAAAAATTCTTCAAAATTTATCACAATATCAAAGATATCCAACTTAATATTCCTAACTGTTTTTATCTTTATATTCAACTTTAGAGACTCAAATACGATATTAATATCAAGTTTATTTTGTGTAGGTATTATACAAAGTGTTTATTCAATATATCTATACAAAAACAGACACGAAAGAAAATTAACCGGTCACGAAAAGAAAGATAATGGGTTAATTAGATATTCGATACACCTTACTTTAATGGGTATTATATTTACACTTGGACAACAAGCTGATAAATTAATATTATTTACTGTATTCGGTTCGGGTGCATTGGCTTATTATTGGATAATAACAACAATTCCACTTGAGGCACAAAGATTTATATCTCAAATTATATCCATATATATACCCAAAATGGTTAAATCTGACCATAATGATAAATCTTTTAGAAAAAAAATTATAAAATTAATATTCATATCTTCTTTAATTCTACTTTTACTATCATGTACTTATTACATTACATCCCCTCTTGTATTTAAAATCCTGTTTCCTGCATATATAAAATATGTATTTTTATCAAAAATATTCTTTTTTAATATAATTTTTATACCTTTCTTGTTTCTATGGAGTTTCTTTCTGGCAAAAAATGATCTTAAAAAATCATATTTATTCCACATATTGGATCCAATATTACAAATATCTTTATATTTGATATTTGTATATTTATTCAAACTTGATGTAATAGGATTGGTTTATGCCGTATTATTTAAAAATACCATCATGAGTATTGTGGGTTTAAGCCTATTTATAAAAACAAAAAAATGAAAGGCGATTATTTTCCAAATATAGATATATTACGTTTTCTAGCGGCTTTATCTGTAATGATATTCCACTAT
>CAYZIG010000068.1:0-2624 GCA_964478465.1 uncultured Candidatus Saccharibacteria bacterium
TTATATGTCAAATATTTTGTGTTAATTAATTATATATAAAACAAAAAACACCCCTACAAAATAAGAGTATTTTTTGAAATGCTCCTCCGGTAGGGATCGAACCTACGACCAATCGCTTAACAGGCGACTGCTCTACCGCTGAGCTACAGAGGAATATAATGGGGTCTGATGAGCGAGCTGAATCGTGGCATGAAGTTCCCGCAAAGGAGAGCTCTTCCACCAGACCTTGCTAAAATCTTATCAAAAAAAGAGGTTAAATGCAATATTATAAAACACCACTATTTCTTCTTCTTTTTATAGTCAAACTAAAATCCTCAGAAAAACCACATAAATCAATGATGGGGTATAGAAGCATTAAGATAATATCAAAAAACATATCATGTAATCTTGGTATACCTAAACCAATTTTATTCTTTATATTAATATTATATTTTTTATTCAACCTCCAACATATCCAAACCACTCTAGGATAATGTAATAAGCTTGATATTATAGTTAAATCTTCATGATTTTGCTTACATAAATTCAAAGTAAATTTTATTTGAGATAAAGTATCATATCCATAATCTTCTATAATCATTTTTTCAGGTGCAACGTTATATTGTTTACAAACTTTTAACATATAATTCATCTCGGATATTTCAGCTTTCTTTGCGTGAAAATCACTCAATAATAATATTTTATCAACTTGATTGTTTTTTAATGAATCAATAGATTTTTTGATTATCACAAAACAATCTTGATATTTTTCAGGACCAATACGTCCATTCATCCAACTACTTTTAGAAAGTGGTAAATAAATCATATTTATATAATATTACAATAATTGTATTGACATATTTTATTATAAATGATTAGATAAATATGTTATGAACACTCCAAACATCAATAGAATTCTGAGATCTGCTCGTCAAATAGGTCTTTGTGCTGGAGCGGTTGAAAGATTGAAAAATTTTCTTGAAAGTTCTGCAGACGGCGAATCTATCAGTCGGCTTGAGAAGTTTTCTCGGGAAAGTATATCAGTTATTGATTTATCAGATAATATTGGACGTGAATTTATGGCCTATATTGTATCTGAAAGATTTCAGATGGTAACATGTTGATTATCCGAGTCGTTCGATCCGATTCGGTATTTTTATTTATATACAATGACAAAAGCTTAAAAATAATGTATACTATTGAAATCATGTCTAATAATTGGGGAGAGTCAATAGTAAGTTTCGATGAGGTAACATACTCTCATGTAAAAAATAAACCTATACTTAAAGAGGTATCTTTTAATATACGCAAAAATGCCAAGATAACTCTTATGGGTCAAAATGGTGCTGGAAAAAGTACTATTTTTAAACTAATAACAGGAGAGCTTGAAGTTGATGAGGGTGATATAAATATAAAGAAAGATTTATCTATTGCTATAGGTAGACAGGTTATACCTCGTACAGATCTTGAATTAACAGTTAGAGAATTTTTCCAAAAATGTTTTAAGGAAAAAATATATGATATAGATCCACGTATTGATGAGGTTTTGAATATAGTTCATTTAAAAGCTGATAAAGAAAAACAAATAAAAGATTTTTCTGGTGGTCAACAGGCTAGACTTTTACTTGCTTCTGCTCTTATACAAAAAGCTGATCTTATACTTCTAGATGAGCCCACAAACAATCTTGATAAGGCAGGTATAGATCATTTAACAAAATTCTTAAAAGAATATGATAAAACAGTTATAGTTATTTCCCATGATGCTGATTTCTTGAATAGTTTTACAGAAGGAGTTATTTATCTAGATATACATACAGGAAAAATAGAGCAATATGTAGGAACATATCACAATGTGGTTCGTGACATAGCGGCTCGTGTAGAAAAAGAAAGAAGGGCTAATGCGCAAGCCGAAAAGAAAATTCAGGAGAATAAAGATAAAGCTAACTTTTTCGCCAATAAAGGTGGTGGTATGAGACTTGTTGCCAAGAGACTTCGTGAAGATGCTGAAGAAGCTGAAGAAAACATGGTTGATGTTAGAAAAGAAGATAAAACTATTAGACCATTTGTTATACCACATCAAGACGACTTATCTGGTATATTGATAGCACTTTCATCAGTAGACATAATAGATACTCATAAAGATGATGGATCATTAAAGACTAAAAAAGTTCATGTAGAACTTCGTAAAGGTGAGCATCTATTATTGAAAGGACCAAATGGTATAGGTAAAACAACTTTACTTGAAAGTTTAGCTGGAGGACATGCAAAAGGTGAAGCTGTAAAGGATGGCGTTGTTATAGGTTATTATAGACAAGATTTCTCAAACTTAGATTTTGAAAAAACTCCATATAAGATAATAGAAGATTGTTTGCATGATAAAGATAGAGATGAAAATTTTATCAGAAAAACTTTAGCTCAATTTTTAATAACAGGTGATACTGTCTATACACAGATTGGAAAATTATCAGAAGGGCAAAAAGGTTTGGTTGCATTTGCTAGACTTGTGGCCTTGAAGCCTGGACTTCTTATACTCGATGAGCCGACAAACCATATAAACTTCCGTCATCTTCCGGTGATTGCTGAGTCATTAAAAAAGTTCGAGGGTGCAATGATAGTAGTTTCTCATATGCAAGAATTTGTAGAGA
>CAYZIG010000069.1:0-2550 GCA_964478465.1 uncultured Candidatus Saccharibacteria bacterium
GTCGACTTTTGCGCCTCTTTAAAAGCAATTAGGGAGTACCTTTTGACTGTTGGCATAGGTACTGTTACACTTTCTTCTGAGTACATAAACGATTCTAATACAATCATAATTTTTGCTTACAATATTCTATTCGAATAATGAATCTATCGCAGACTCATACTCTAATGTCCATTGATGTGTATTGTCAAAGTGCTTCATCTTCTCGAATAACATATCAGATATGTGGTTTAATAATGTCTTGCTATTGTTACTATTGTAATCAATAAGTGCATCTGTTATGCATGAGTCATTAAAGCCTATAACATTATAAACGTCATTGTATAAATGGTTTGATGGTTGATCGTGGAATTTAAATATGGCATTCCAATTAAGAACTGGAACTCCGCAAGATAACGCATCAATCATTGTGGCGTGCATATTCCAGTTATGGGTATCAAGAATAATGTCGAATGTATTAAACATTTCAAGATAAGATTTAGACCGCATATTAACTATTGAAATGCGATTTCGCACTTCTTTAGAATGCCAAGATAGGATTTCATTTGACTTTTGCTCTGTAAAATGACGATGCAATCGAGCATACACTAATTTTGAATTCGGAGTATTAATTAGAAGGTTATCAAATTCCAAAACATCTTTTTTTGTTATTTTTGCAGGGCCAGCTATAACTCCAAAAATCAATCCTTCATTTTTAATAACGCGACTTTCTATTTTGATGGTATCAAATACAGGGATGAGACCGCATGGATTGCAATGTACTAATTCTGTATCATATTGATGGCAAGCATCAGAGCCTATTCTTAAATCAAAAAAATCAAGAGCCGTACTATTTGGATAGCCAAGCATCGTGATATTTTTATGAGCCGGTCTCTTTGCAAATAATCCTAAGCGGAAACCTGCGTTTGTGTGTCCATCAAGATCTACTAAAACATCTATTTCCCAATCTTGAATCATTTTAAACAGATCTGGACTTGAAATAGCATTCTCATTTGGATATGATCCAATAGAAATAAATCTATCTACATTCTCAATAATTTCTTTTGTAATAATATCAATCGAATCGCCTGCATATAAAACAGTTGTATGGTATTTTTCTCTGTTTTGATTCTTACAGATTTTGGCAAAAGCTCTTCCGGATGGATGAAAATGACAATCTGCTGTTATGTAGCAAATGCGCATTTTATCATGGTCGCGCCAGTTATGTTTTGCCTGTGATTCTGGTATTGAATTATAAAGATGCTGAATGGGCTTGCGGTCTTTTATTGGTATGCCGAGATAATCGCATGCCATCATGTAATTTGAAGGGCAACAAATTTCGAGTTCCAAAAATGTTTCAAATATTGATTTCGCTTTTTCGGTATCTCCAATGTAGAGAAGATTTACGGCATACTCATTTTGCAGGGAAACGTCTTGAGGATTTTCTTTAATAGCTTCTTTGTAATGGTAATCCGCAGCAACGAAATCATTTTTTTTGCGGGCATCTTGGGCGAGGAGTCGATGGTGTTTTTGGATAGATTGCGTGCGAAGTTCTTCAAAAAGAGAATTTATCTCTTCTGACATTATCGGCCCCTATTCTGAAAAGATCAATCTTAGTTTACATTGCGAATATATAAAACCTTTCAGAATAGTTGTATAAATTAGAAGTAATAACTTTTATTTTTTTTATAATTATAACCCTTTTAAAATCTCACTTGCAGAAATGTCCATAACCCCGCAAATTCTTACTAACATGTCAATATTTGGCGCTGTTATTCCGCATTCTATTTGATAAATAAAAGATTGACTTACATCGCATTTTTTAGCAATATAGGTTTGTGTTAATCCGCGCCTATGTCTAAAATATTGGATTCTTTGTCCGATTGCTAATCTCGTTGAGTTTTGCATATGTTATTCTCCTTAAGCATAAGGGACATATTTTTTAATTAAAAATTGCCCTGGTCAGGCGGCCCAGGGCTAATGCAATCGCTACCACTGCTACATGGTTGCGCCTGTTATTTTTTAAAGTTCAATTATTTCTATGCCATAAATGGCTTTCATCATCTTCTTTTTTAAGTTGTAAACAGAAGTTTTGAAGCCCTTTGCGTCGTACACTTCTCGCGCCCCATCCTTGCGGTATACAGTCCAATCGCATTCATACACTCCGACCTTCTCCCCATTTATAACAAGAGGATACCGTACCTTGCGTTCTACAGTGGCAACGGTAGGATCAAGCTTGAGCGCCATCATGCGAGTGTCGCAACGGGCCTCTTTCTTTGAATCAGACAATGAGCCGTCAGAATTCATTGTACGAACTGCGCGGTATTTATTCTTACGTGCTTTGAATAGCATTGCTTTAGTCTTCTTTTTTATCGGAAATCAGTTTCTTTTCATTTTCATCGATGACGCCATCTTCAGAAACAGACAAAGCCATAAGAGCATTAATAACCTTGCTTGCATTTTCAAGGTGCTCCTTTAGCTTTAATAGCAAAACCCCTCTTTGATCCATAGATATCCTTTCGTTATTATCGCGATAACTCTCTTATCTGCTTCTCATTAGTCATGAAATAATTC
>CAYZIG010000070.1:0-2542 GCA_964478465.1 uncultured Candidatus Saccharibacteria bacterium
TGAATCTATTATAACCAATTGATCAGTAACATCTGGCACTGCAGTCAGGTTTGCTAATAGTTTATTTTTTGACCAATATTCGTTCTTCTTACCATTTATAGGGTCATGTACATAAAATCCTGTTGGATTATTTACTGTACCTTCAAAACCCACAACAACACGTGCATGCTCACCTCTAAACGCTTTAACAGTTTTACCAGATTCTGTTTTCCATGTGTATGGTTTTTGTGTTAGGGAAGTATAACCCCAGAATATAACCGGTTTATCATCTTTTATGCTTTGTGCAATAAGTTTAAGGTTTATACTTGAGCTTGCATAATGTGTTGCATCTAGTTCAAACTTTTTTATACCCTTAACCACTGCGGGGCCGTAAACGCCATATCCGTTTTCTGGTCCTTTTTTATCAACAAAACCAACAAACATTTCATTTGGGTCATCCCATATATTATTTGTTGTATCTTTTTGTCTGGGATTATAGTTAAAAGCTTTTATTATCTCGTCTTCATCTAAATATACACCGTGATATTCTAATACTATTTTTGTAGCAGCAGCTTCGCAACTGTTTGTGTATTGTTGTTGATAATAAGGTACTTTTAATAATACTTTTGCTTCTAATGTGTTTGAAAAACCAAACAGACTTGATATTAATAGTAAAAATATGAATTTTGATTTGTGATGTAACATTCTGTTTATTTCTATGTTGGCCTCTCTTTTTTTAATACTTTCTCTTTTATCATGTTTTTTCTTACCACGAGCGAGAGCTATCTCAAGTTTTATCAAACCCTCTTTATTATATACGGAAATAGGTATCAATGTGTTACCAATTGTCTCAGTTTTTTGTTTTAAGTGTCTGATTTCTTTCTTTGTCAACAGCAATTCTCTGTTTTTTGTTTCTGAATATGAATCAGGGATATTTTCCTGTTGTAATGGTTTTATATTGGCACCTATTAAAAAAACTCTGTCATGTTTATCTATCTTTATGTATGAACCATCTAATGTCATTTGACCTGATCTTATAGCCTTAACTTCAAAACCTAAAAGAATCATACCTGTCTCTATCTTTTCAAGTATTTCATAGTTATGATAAGCCTTTTTGTTCTGTATTATAGCCATATATTTATATAGATAATACCATAAAATAATGTTAATATCAGTTTATGGTAAAAGTAAAAAAGGGTGGATTCAAAACAATTTTATTAAAGAATATATTTGGAATAATAATATTTTTCTTATTAATATTTGCTATAAGTGACTACTTAAATAAAGGTAACACAGAAAACAAAAATATAACTTTAACAGAATTGGTAAATGATATAAATTTAGAGAAAGTTTCTAATATCAAAAACATTAATGATAAAATAGAGGTTACTTATAAAGATGAAACTGTAAAATTTTCTAAAAAAGAAACACAATCATCTTTAACCGAAACACTTTCAAATCTTGGTGTTGATAAAACCAAGCTTGCTTTAACAAATATAGAAATAAAAGACGATAGAAGTGCGGGTTATATAGCAACTAGTCTGTTGCCGTTTTTGTTTCCTATATTATTATTTGTGTTTATAATATGGTTTTTATCTCGTGGTATGAAAGGCGCTGGTGGACAAGCTTTCTCTTTTGGTTCTTCAAAAGCTAGACTTATGCATCCTGATGGTCAAAAACAAAAGATTACTTTTAAAGACGTTGCTGGTGTTAAAGAGGCAAAACATGAACTTGAAGAGGTTGTTGATTTTCTAAAAAATCCTAAAAAGTTTTTAAGTATAGGCGCTCGTATACCTCGCGGAATACTTTTGATGGGTGCTCCAGGTACAGGTAAAACCTTGTTAGCAAGAGCTGTAGCAGGGGAGGCAAATGTTTCTTTCTTTTCTATATCTGGTTCTGAGTTTGTGGAGTTGTTTGTTGGTGTTGGTGCTTCACGTGTTCGAGATATGTTTAAAGTTGCTCGTGCGGCTCAACCCGCGATCATTTTCATAGATGAGATAGATGCTGTTGGACGTGTACGTGGTGTTGGTATGGGTGGTGGTAATGATGAAAGAGAACAAACACTTAATCAAATACTTGTAGAGATGGATGGTTTTGAACCAAGTGATTCTGTGATAATAATGGCTGCCACAAACAGACCTGATGTTTTGGATCCCGCACTTTTACGTCCTGGACGTTTTGATAGAAGGGTAAATGTTGAATTACCAGACAGAAAAGATAGACTTGAGATACTTAAAGTTCATGCAAAAAATAAACCTCTTTCAAAAGAGGTTAGACTTGAAACCGTTGCCGAGAGAACACCTGGTTTTTCTGGTGCTGATCTTCACTCTATCATGAATGAGGCTGCTATCATGGCAGCACGTCATAATAGAAAAGAGATATTGCAAAATGATCTTATTGTATCTATAGAGAAAGTTATGTTGGGTCCGGTTCGTCAGACACATGTGATGAGTAAAAAAGAAAAAGAGCTTACAGCTTATCATGAAGCAGGGCACGCAATAGTTGCATCTATACTTCCATATGCTGATCCTGTACACAAAGTGTCTGTTATATCTCGTGGTCG
>CAYZIG010000071.1:0-2534 GCA_964478465.1 uncultured Candidatus Saccharibacteria bacterium
TCAAATTAGAATTAATAATTTTCTCCCAATCAGAAGGATTATCACTAAAGAGATTGGATACGGATTTCTTTAATAATTCTCTGGCCTGAACAGCTCCTTTTTCACCTCTTTCTGTAATACCTATATCCTTCAAATATTCAGGCAACTCACCATCTTCCATTATAGGTCTTAAATCAGAATATAATTTAGCGTTGAAACCATGCTGAAATACTCTTTTAAAAATCTCTATATCTTCTGGTACTTCTTTAAATATATGCAAATTATTTAGACACAATTCCGCATTGTAATCGAGTAATAATTTATAGCTATCGAGATTTAAATCTTTGAATTTATCTATATATTTATTTGTTGTTTCTCTTAAGATATATGGATCAGCTTTATCATCTTCGACAATAGCGAATAATAATTTATCATGTGAAAAATCTTTATTAATAAACTTGTCAAGATGATTAAAGATAATATCATACGATCTGCTATTTATGAGTCTATTAACTAAAGACATGCCTGGATTTTCTACGTCTTCAAATGGAATATCAAATATTTTACAAATATCTCTTTTAGCTTCAGGAGAAAATTCAATGCTACCCAATAATTTATCTACAACTTTATTAGACCAATCGTCAACATATATAATACGTTTATCTTTACAAGTCATCAAAAAATCTATTGCTTCTGGATTTAACTTGCCATCATCCAATGATCCCACAAATTCATCCACAATAACTTTACCCACCCCATCATTTAAACCAAAATACGCATTTGTAAAAATATCTTTATTTTGAATAATCTTATCTATAAATCCAGATGGATTATCTGAATAAAAGTTTCTCCAATATCTTATAGCTATAGTTGTATATTTATACGGATCTTTAATCAATAATTCATCTATAAATTCTATAATCTTATCGTTTAAGCCATTAAGTTTTCCATCTATAATCAGATCAATAATTTCTTTGATCTTGGAGCCGTCTTCTAATTTATCATATTCAGGTGAAGTTCTTTTAAAATCAGATAAATGCATTTGCAATTTATCAAATGTCATAAAATGCGAATCAATAAAAAAAGAAATTACGAAAGTGCTTATGTTATTAGAATTAATAAATTCTTTAAAGATGCCAAGTTTAATACTATTATCTCTTAAATCGTTTAGATTATCATGTTCTATGATCGAACCAATCATATCCTTTAATCTATCGTCAAAACTGCCACCAAATCTTTCTTTAAAAACTGAATCATCTGATTCTAACAAAAACCCATCTAAGAATATATTGTCTGTATCTTTATGATATACATTATTAACATAATCACATCCTCTATGGTTTTTCTTATTAATCTCACCCTCATCTAAATCAATACCCATATCTCTCCATTCATGTATATCATAAGATCTTAATTGAACACCCAACTCATCTACACAATCTTTCTTTATTCTAAAGACAGAATCTGTAATCAACCTCTGATTATATATATCATATATTTCCTTTATACTATTTAAGTCCGTGAACATAACATCTTCGTTAAATCCGGTAACTTTACCTTTAATCAAATCATTAATAATTTTCTTAAACGCATAGGGTAAACTATTAAGAGAATCCATGAAAGATTTATATTCTGTGCGTTTCTCCTCACTACTTAAACCTTCCACAGTGTTCCTTAAAGCCTCTTCATTGATTTTAATAAAGTTTAATACTCTCCTACCCAAGTCAATCACAGTAGATTTAAGTGTACCATCTGTATCTTGAACATTATCATCATCAAATTGCTTTTCAAATTCAGATAAAATATATTGATCAAGTTTTTCCTGAGTCAAAACCCTAGCGCCGTCATTGCCTATGATAGCCTTGACATCACCCTCGGATTCCTTTCTAAGATTGGATATATGTCTAAATTTATTTTTTATAACACCGTCTGCTTTTTTTAATAAATCATCATAATCAAAGTCAAACAATAAACTCGGATTTCGGTATTGATCCCCAAATCTAATATTATAAATCTTAGTCAAATATTCCAATCTAGATAATTTATTTTCCAATTCCTCTATTCTATTTTTATTTGCATATTTCTTAACCCCAAATAAACCCCTCGCTTGTTTTATCTCTTTATCAATATCTCTTATATTATTATATAAAACCCTATGCAAAGAACTTGTATCATCTGAATCCGCGCCGAGTTCTTTACATATTAAATCAATAGTTCTGGCTTCAATTTTTTTTATCTTATTTTGCAAAACAAAAGACTGTGCACCAGTATCAAAATATTTGTTATGTATATTTTGCGCTCTTAAAAAAGTTGCCAATATATTTTCCTCATTAACATCTTCTTTAAGGATAGATCTGAATTCATCTTTTGCATCCTGATAATCCTTTCTAATGGACGCAAGATCTCTATTAATAATATAATACTCCCTCTCCAAATCTTCCAAACTTAAATCATCTAAATAATCAAAATCTTCCGAATCAGCTTCGGATTCTGTTTGTGCAATCTCCTTCTTCTGATCAAATATTTTTTTCAAAAAAGAAAAATAAGATTTTGAT
>CAYZIG010000072.1:0-2453 GCA_964478465.1 uncultured Candidatus Saccharibacteria bacterium
TTAATTGCTTAACTTCTCAGTTCATTTAATATAGCATGTACAGAATTAATTGCAAATCCCCTATGTGGATAACTTTTTACTGTATTTTAATAACCTTTTAAACGATTAGCCTTATCATGCTGTCTGATCTTTTCATGAGCCTTGGCCTCTATCTGTCTTATACGTTCACGAGTAACACCAAACATCTTGCCCACCTCTTCTAGAGTATGTTGTACACCATCAGTCATACCATTTCTTAACATCAATATTTCTCTTTCTTTTTCATTTAGATCATTCAATATCTCACGAACCTGATCTTGAAGTATTCTCTTTGAAGCGTCTTGATCTGGAGTCATTATTCTATCATCAGCCACAAAGTCTGCGAATACTGATTTTTCTTCATCATCAACTGGAGTGTCAAGAGAAACTGTTGATTGATCAATCTTCTCAATCATATAAACTTTTTCTATATCAACACCCATCTCAAGAGCGATTTCTTCTGGCATAGGATCACGTCCAAGATCTTGGAACAATCTTCTTACAACTTGTTTATATTTTGCAATAGTTTCAACCATATGGACTGGAACACGTATAGTCCTTGATTGATCAGCAAGAGCACGGGTTATTGATTGACGTATCCACCATGTTGCATAAGTAGAAAATTTAAAACCTCTTTGCCAATCGAATTTTTCAATTGCTTTTGACAAACCAATATTACCTTCTTGTATAAGGTCAAGTAATGTCAAGTCTTGACTTCTATTTGCATATTTTTTAGCGATAGAAACAACAAGACGTAAGTTGGCACGCATCAAAAGATTAACAGCTTCTCTATCTCCTGCCTCTATTCTTTTAGCAAGTTCTTTTTCTTCAGAACCTGTAATCAAATCATATTGACCTATTTCTTTTAAATACATTTGTATGGAGTCAAACTGAGCTTCGCGTCCAGTCAAACCATTACCGTATTTTTTTAGAAACTCTTCTTGTTCTTCTTTTACATCAAGAAAACCGCCTGATTCCAATATATCTATATGTGCATCTTGTAATTTTTGATACAAATAGTCTAAGAAAAATACATCTTCTTCTATGTCAGGAAATTCTTTTAAAATTTCATCATAGGTAACAAATCCTCTTTCACGACCTTTGATTATTAGTTTTTCTGCTTTTTTCTCGTATTTAGCGTCAACTTTTTTCTCTTCTGGTTTTTTCTCAACTTTATCAGCTTTCTTCTCAACCTTTTTTTCTACTTTTTTAACAGGCTTCTTTACAACTACTTTTTTAGGAGTAATTTTCTTTGGTATTATTTTTTTTGCCACTTTCACTTTTTTAGCTGGTTTTTTTTCTATTTTTTTTGATTTTGCCATAATATGTTTATATCTTGAGTATATTTATTTATTAAATTATTATCTTTGATAATTTCGGCTTTTTTTAACTTATTTTGTATCTCTTGAAAGATTAAATTATATATTTTCTTTATAAAATTATTAAATGAAATATCTATCTCTCTCTTGTAAAAATCTAAATCTAACTTCTTTTGAGTGTAAATATTCTCCAATTTAAATACAACATCTTCGTCTATTGGTATATTTAGACTATTAAAAATATCGCTTAATTGAGGTAAATATTCTTCCTGTAACTTATATAATTGGGTCTTTTTGTAGTCATTTATATATGAATCTACATTTTGTTTAGTATCTGAGACTTTATTATCATCATCAGATTGTTGAGAACTTATATTTAATTGTTGATTATAAATATACACTAAAGATCTAAATTCTGCAAGGGCTTTATCTATAATATCCTTATCTTTAAAAGGTTCTAGAGAAGCAATGCTGTTGTCAATATTTAATCCCTGATTGACATACTTATTTTCATTTTGTTTATACTTATTCAGCTCTAAAATAATATTATCATGTGAAATATCAAAATAATCAGAAGTTTTCTTTATAAAAAACTCTCTGTCTATAGATGATTCAAGGGATGCAATAAGTGGTATTATTTTTTCTAAAGAGTTCTTGGTAGAAATACGACTTTTATTATCACTTTGTGAAATAATGTAATCTATAACATGAGTTGCCTTTTTTAAAGTATTAACAAAAACTTTTTTATCTTTTAATAGTAAAGATGCAGGATCTTCACCTTGAGGCATCACAGTCGTCTTGACTTCAAAACCATATTTTAAAGCCAGACCCCAAGCTTTTGCGGTAGCATTTAAACCGGCTTTATCTGCATCATATATAAGCATCAGATTATTGGTATAACGTCTTAATATCTGTAAATGTTTATCAGTCAAAGCAGTACCTGAAGTGGCTATAGTATTATTAAAACCTTCCTGATGGCACAATAAAAGATCCATTTGTCCTTCAACAAGGATGGCATATTTAAATTTTCTAATACCATCTTTAGCTTTGTCTAAACCATATAAAACCTCAGATTTATTAAATAATATTGTATCTGGACTATTTAAATACTTTGGT
>CAYZIG010000073.1:0-2445 GCA_964478465.1 uncultured Candidatus Saccharibacteria bacterium
TATCTATTTCGCCGTTTTTGTTCCTTGAGTTTTTCCAAAAATCATCAATGTATAAATTATCGCAGTTTTTCCATACAAACATTAGATCGTCATACTCTTTCTGATTTTTATAATACGCTGTTGTGAGTCTCTGCATTTCTTTTCTGTACTCAAAATACCTGTGGCTTTTATTATGGTTCAAAGTAAGTTCTAGGCAAATAGATATGCATATATGAGTTTTACCGAGTCCGCTGCTGCCAAAGTATCCTATACACTTCGCTTTGTCATCAGCCAAATAATTTATGGCCGCTTCTTTCATTGTCTTAGCAATTTCAGTATCAGCTTTAAAATTATCAAGAGAACGTTTTTTGTATTCAACTGGATTTATACCGCTTTTCTTTAATCTACGCGTTAATACTCTTTGCTGATAGCATTTGCACGGAACCGATTGAACATATCCATCTACTTCTTTTAGTATAAATCCTGTGTTATAGCAATCTTTGCAATCTATTTCTGATTCATCAAAAATAAGTTCCATTTATTCACCATCTTTCGGCGGTGCAGGTAGCGGCATCCAGTAAATTACACGACCAGTCCAACACATATATAGAGAAATCCAATCATCTTCACCCTTAAAACGAACATCCGGCACTCTCCCATCATGATAGTTATATATATCAACAATTTGTCCTGGTTCCGGCAACCTATCATCAACGCTTATCCATTCCATAATTTCCACTCCTAAAAATTTATTTCATTCGAATAATCATTTACCTTATGCCCTTCTTGCGTAAACCCTTGCTTGCGGCCTCGACTAGAATTATCTTTCAGCTCAAAGATACCTTTCCAGCTATTCATTATGCTTTGATTGAGTATTGCAATCTTTTCCTCGTCACTTGAAGAAATAGCTTCTAACCTACTAAGCATAAG
Source organism: uncultured Candidatus Saccharibacteria bacterium (assembly GCA_964478465.1). Taxonomy (GTDB): domain Bacteria; phylum Patescibacteriota; class Minisyncoccia; order Phycocordibacterales; family CAIZLB01; genus CAIZLB01. Next base: position 910 of record CAYZIG010000073.1, read on the forward strand.
TCTTATGGCTTTTTCCGTCATCGGTGCCTTAATCTTTTTTCGCATTAATACAAAATCGTTAAGAGCAACAATGAGATCATTATTTGTGGTGTAATTTAAAAAAATAGATTCTTTTTTGTTATTAAATGTATTATTAATTTTAGTATTAAGTATTGTAGTATTATCTTTTAACTTTTCTTCAATAGGGGTATTTAACTTTTCTTCAATAGGGTGTGTAATAATTGTTAAATACCTATTTAATATTTCTTTGGTATCCAACTTATATTCAATATGAGAATTAATATATCCACCATCAATAAGTTGTTTTACCCATTTTGAAATACTAGTTTTACTAACGCCATATAAATTAGCAAAATAAGAATTATTAGCCCAACAAAAGCCTTTTAAATTACATAGAGCAGTAATCTCTCCGTATAAAAGTTTCGCATTCGGACAAACGTTACTATCATATCTTACGTTAGCAGGTATTATTGCATAATAAGAAACATTAGGTTCGTCATTCATAAATTATTTTCTCCTTTCAGACCTTCCAAGAAGCCAATCAACAGAACAACCAAAAAAATCTGAAACTCTGCATAGTTGGTCGCAAGGCATGTTTACATCTCCATATTCCCATTTTTGAACAGTTGGTATAGAAACATTAAGTTTTTCAGCAAAATCCTTTTGAGATAGACCTAGCATTGCTCGTTCAGCTTTAATTCTAATCAACGATATCACCTCCTCATAAATACAATTATACATAATAGCAATATGTGTGTCAATAGTTTTTGTTATGTATATTAAAAATAAAAAGCACCCTTTCGAGTGCTTAAATTATAGTTACGATAAATTATGTTACTTGTAGTTACTCTGTAACGACATGTAACGTTACAATATTTGCTATTATTTTTTATAAATCATTTTCCTAAATTTGCTTTTGTTAAATTATATTTTTCGCCTATTTCTTTTGTCAATTTTATCGGTTGCAAATGATGCTTTGCTAAAAATGTTTGCTTCCCTATTTTATGGGATTCGGTATGATGTTCCCGGCATAGAGATAATACAGGCATACCTATTTGCAATATTTCTGTTCTGTCTCTTCCCATTCCTATCGCTTCAATATGGTGTAAATCCGCCTGTAGTGCTCCACAAACGCAGCAACGCTTCGAACATAGGCAACTATATACATAGCGTGAAATATCTTCGCACAGGTCAAGCAGTGTAGTTTTAACAGGTATTCCATATTCGATTATAAAGTCTATTACACAGCTTATAAATTCTCTTGCTGTAGTTACATCTGTATTTGATAGAGAAAAATGAGCAGGAATAGGCTGACGAGCCATAAAAAATACTTTTGTCATTTCCTTGATTGCTTCAACTGGCATATAACCTGTTGCTTCTGATATTTCGTTGAATAGTGCAAATAGTTTTTTCCGCTGATCGACTGTTATTGTGCGACCGTCATCTAGAAGTATTTCAACATCTTTGTACTTTCGTAGTAAAGACCGGTCAATACTTGGTAAAGCGGCACGAATAGTAATAAAACCATCCGTGCCA
>CAYZIG010000074.1:0-2350 GCA_964478465.1 uncultured Candidatus Saccharibacteria bacterium
GCACCCCGTCCCCGACACCTCACAGTCTCAAACCTGGACCAATCCCTATCATTCTACAGAGATCTTTTAGGGTTTAAAGTCACTCAATACTACGGCACATCCGCCGTATTCCTCTCCGACAAAGATTATCATCATCACATCGGTTTAAACACCTGGAATGGGGAAGGTGTAACTCCACCACCAACAGGTCACTCTGGTCTATATCACTTTGCTATATTATTCGACACCAGAAAAGAATTAGCACAAACTCTAAAAAGATTAATAGAAGTAAATTATCCTATAACTGGCTATGCTGATCACGGTGTATCAGAAGCTATTTATTTAAATGATCCTGATGGTATTGGTGTTGAATTATATGTTGATAGACCTAAAAACAAATGGCCGGTAAATAATGATGGGGAAATGGAAATGATAACCAAAGAATTGGACATAGAGGACTTGTTGGCAGAGGCTTAATGTTATTGAATTCAATAACATTAAAAAGATACTAATCCAATATTTTACACCACATATTTTAAAAAAAATCTCTGTTAAAATATTTCTCATATGAAACCAGAAATAATACATTCACTCACAAAAAACTTTGAATCATTTGCACATAAAACTGATGATGGTTTAGAATTTTGGTTTGCTAGAGATTTACAAAATCTACTTGGATATGGAAAGTGGGTCAACTTTTTAAATGTTATAAATAAAGCAAAAATAGCTTGCGAAACATCAGGTGAAGAAAGTCAATATCATTTTGCCGACGTCGGCAAAACGTTACCTGTCCCTAATGGTGGACAGAGAGAAATAGACGATATTATGCTTACACGTTACGCATGTTACCTTATAGCTCAAAACGGTGATCCTTCAAAAGAAGAGATTGCTTTTGCTCAGACATATTTTGCTATACAAACCAGAAAAGCTGAACTTATAGAAAAAAGAATATTGGAAGTAGAAAGATTAAAAGCTAGAAAAAAACTAACTGAAACAGAAAAAGAATTATCATCTGTCATTTTTAAACAGACTGGTACAAATAATAACTTTGCTATTATTAGAAGTAAGGGTGACACAGCTTTCTTTGGCGGAAAAACAACTGCTGATATGAAGATTGTTTGGAAGACAAATGGAAAACCTATTGCTGATTTTATGCCAACTGTTTTATTAAAAGCCAAAGATCTTGCTACTGAGATAACTATATATAACGCAAAAGATAAGAATATGAAAACAGAACATAAGATTTCCGAAGAACATATTTCTAATAATAAAAGCACAAGAGATATGCTTATTTCTCGTGGTATTGTTCCAGAAAAGATCCCTGCATCTGAAGATGTCAAAAAAGTTGAGAGGAAAGTAGAAAGTGAGAAGAAAAAAGAGTTGAAGAAAATCACCAAGAATAAACAACCCTAATTTTAAACCCGTCGAATTCGACGGGTTTAAGGATTGTATAACAAACTATAATCCCTTAAAATCTCCCTTAATCTATGCTAAACTCACTTTATGCAATCAACATCAATAGAAAACAAAAGACATTCATTAGCCCATGTATTAGCAGGGGCTGTAACCCGCCTATATCCTGATGCATTGATGACGATTGGTCCTGCAGTAGAGAACGGATTTTATTATGATATTGATTTTCCTTCAAATACTCCAAAGGAAGAAGATTTTCAAAAGATACAAGATGAGATGAATAAAGTTGTTAAAGCCTGGGGCACAAATCCTCAAAGTTTTGTACAAAAGAAAGTTTCTAAAGAAGAGGCCGAAGAATATTTTAAAAATAATCCATATAAACTAGAACTTATAAAAGAGATAGCAGAAAAAGGAGAAGAGATTACTCTATATGTATCAGGTGAGGGTACAGAATATGCCTTTACAGACCTTTGTCGTGGAGGCCATGTTGAAAATACTTCAGAGATACAAGATGGTTCATTTGCACTTGATAAGATTGCTGGTGCATATTGGAGAGGTGATGAGAAAAATAAAATGCTTGTTCGTATATACGGTTTAGCTTTTGATACAAAAGCAGAACTTGACACCTTTATTGACAACAGAGAAGAGGCTAAAAAAAGAGATCATAGAAAACTTGGAAAAGAATTAAAACTGTTCACTATCTCAGATCTTGTTGGTTCAGGTCTTCCTTTATTTCAACCAAAAGGAGCGATTCTTAGACAAGAAATAGAAAAATATCTATGGTCACTTCACAAAGATAAAGGTTATCAAAGAGTGTGGACACCGCATCTTGCTAAAGCTGAATTATATATAACATCAGGTCATGGACAACATTATCTTGATGATATGTTTGCTGTTCATGGAGGAACTTCAAAAGAAGATTTTTATATGAAGCCTATGAATTGTCCTCATCATATGC
>CAYZIG010000075.1:0-2344 GCA_964478465.1 uncultured Candidatus Saccharibacteria bacterium
CCTTGATGAGAATATTACAGTCACGGATCATTACGATGGCTATATTGATAACGGATTACTATTCGGATTGATCCTTGTAGCATATGTTGCGGATAGTACTTACCGATACGTCATCGCTGACACTCTTATTCAGAGTAGAGGTGGAAACGATAACTTTTATGTACCACAGTTTTACACTGGTTATTACCGCTTTGGACAAATTTCAATTGATACAGGTGGTTCTGGCTATAACACCTTCACTTGGAATAATGCAAGTGCTTTCCACGTAACACAAAATAGCACCACTAAAGTTTATGAAAACAATATGGTCGTCAGCAGAAACGGAAATGATTTAAATATTACCCTTACACGTCCAAACGTTGATAGCCCTACGTGGGGAAATATCGTCATTCAGAAGTGGTTTGATAAATCGGCTGACTATAAAATAGAAAAATTCACATTTAATAGTGCTGAAGGCTATAAATTTATTAGAAATGTGAACTTACTTGAGGCGATGGTCGAAAATAAAAAAATAACGGACGTTTCCGTTACAGATACTTTTACAGATACTGCAAAATTCGTAGCTGGGAAAATAAAAACTACCGATATTGAATCTAATACGATACAAGCTGGCGCAGCTAAAGTCATTCAAATAGATAAATCGGTTAAAGGCGAAATTAAATTCTGGGCTGCTGAGGTTGAGGGTTCATACACTAAAGCTCAACATATCTTACTAAAAAATACTGCGGGTGGTATTTTAATCAGTCAAATTGAAACCAAATATGCATACGGTGACAAAACTGATGGAAGTGTTAACTTTAATGATTTCACTTCAACTTATAGAGGATATAGCAATACTTCTAAGAATATCTCATTTTCTGGAATAAATAGAGAATATATTAACTCATCCCTCGATGTATTTTTATCTACTACACCAAAAATAATAACAGAAAAAACTAAAATTGCATATATTGATACAGATGCAATTGCATTTACATTAGCAGGCGCTTCTATACCTGGAGGTGGAATCGCTGGTTCTAAGGTAATTAATATTGATCGTTCTGTCAGGGGTGAATTGAAATTTTGGGCAGTAGTGGTTGATGGGAGTTATACAAAAGCGGTTCAGGTACTGTTAAAAGATACGCCGAGCGGAATTTCAGTGAGTGAATTACAAGCCAAATATGCTGAAGGCGATAAAACTAACGGCAGTTTTGACTTTAATTCACAAGGAAATAGTGTCTTAGTTGTTGATAACGCTAGCGGCGGTGGCTATGGCGTTAGCAAGATCTCCTTAGTGACGTCAGATAAAATCATGAGTGGCATTTCTATTAATGAATTTTTATCTACCAGTGATAAGTTTTTGGCAGTAAATACAAAAGCAGCAAACATTCGCGCCGATGAACTTGAATTAACAATCGGAGGCGGATATATCACGCCATCAAATGGAATAGTGTCTTCAAATAATATTCTATTTGATCGATCGGTATCAGGACAACTTAAGTTTTGGTCGGTAGTTAATGACGGTATCTATACAAAAGCTGTTCAAGTTTTAGTAAAAGACACTGCAGGTGGTGTTCTTGTCAGTGAGTTAAAAGCTAAATATGTAATTGGTGACAAGACGGATGGTAGCTACGATTTCAATACGCTAGGAAATTGGCAAGATTTAGCAACGAAATCGAATCCTTATACGGGTTACGGCATTAAAAATATTACATTCTTTTCACCTGACTTAGATAGATTCACGAATTATATTTACGGTACAAGAAATAACGACACCCTTGTTGGCACCTATAACATTGATTTAATGTGGGGTAGTGATGGTAACGATACCTATATTTTGAATGATGCAGATGACTCTGTCGGTGAATACAGCACCTTTTATGGTGGATTTGACACTGTTAAGACTAGCTTTACACATACGCTTGAAGCTAACGTTGAAAACTTATATCTAATCGGAACAGCTTCAGTTAATGCGACAGGTAATTCCGAAGACAATAATATTTATGGTAATTCTGGTAATAATATTCTTGATGGCGGTGGTGGAAGCGACATCATGAGCGGCGGTCTCGGTAACGATACCTATATTGTGGATAATAATTATGTAGCCGTAATTGAATACAACAATGAAGGGATAGACACCGTTAAAGCATCGATTGGTTATAGGCTAAATGAGAATTTTGAAAACCTGACGTTGACCGGATCTAATTCCAACTATGCTACTGGCAATTCTTTAAATAATATTATTATTGGAAATTCAGGAAATAACACCATCAATGGCCGTGATGGAAACGATACGCTAACTGGTGGTTTGGGCGCAGATAAATTCGTATTCGATACTGCCTATGGTCCGATTAAATCAAACTCT
>CAYZIG010000076.1:0-2327 GCA_964478465.1 uncultured Candidatus Saccharibacteria bacterium
CAATTGTACCTACGTTTACGTGTGGTTTTGATCTATCAAATGTTCCTGCCATAATTTTATTTTTATTTAAATTTATTGTTTATAATTAATTAATTAATTGTATTATATTTATAAATATATAATTCACAAAGTTTATCAGATAATACTTAAAAGTCAACATAAATAAAATAATCTCAAATGGAGCCAATGGCCGGAATTGAACCGGCGACCTACTCCTTACCATGGAGTTGCTCTACCAACTGAGCTACATCGGCTTAAGTTATCTATAAATATAACTTAATCTCTCTTTCTTTCCAAATATACACAAATAGTACGTCTTTTATAAGGTTTACCATCTTTAAAATGTTTATATGACTTAATCTTTTTATGTATTACAAAATACGGTGAAAACAACTCGTCTAATTCATCTTCAGTGAATACATGTTCTAAAGCCTTGAATTTAGGATGCATATATGAATTGAGCTCTTTTTTAGGTGTTGGATAATCTTTTATCATTCTTATTGCGTTTTGATCATTATCAAGGACAAATGTCTTTAATAACATCCAGCCAAAAGGTTTTATAACTCTAGCGATGTCCTTTATGTACTCCTGTCTTTTAGAATCATCTAGGAAATGTATGACCATCATGTCCAATACAACATCTACAGATTCATCGGCTAAATCTAGATTATCATAAATATTTCCTTTGTTGAATTTTACACTTTTCAAGTGTTTAAATTTTTCAGAAGCTTGTTTTATTGCAGTATCAGATATATCTATACCTAAACCTTTCATATGATATTGTTCACACAGATTTCCAATATTTCTACCATTTCCACAACCCATATCTAAAACAAATCCACCTTGAAAAAAAGCTGGCCATTCCGCATTTCTATTTACCCATTTAACAAAGCTCAATAGATCACTTGATGGTTCTTCAGACAAAGTTAGATGTTTTGCATCTTTGTACTCTGTGTTCCAAAAACTACCGCCCTTACCTTTTCTGTTGTTTTTATTCTTATTCATATATTTATATATTATGTATACCACAACATATAAAATAAAACTATGCTATACTGGCGACATGTTAACTAAAGGAAAAATACAAACTCTAAAATCATACTCAGACAAGAAAGAAAGGAATAAAAAAGGAATATTTTTGGTCGAGGGAGAAAAAAGCGTAGCTGAATTATTGAATTCAGATATGATTATTAATGAATTATTTATAACTCATGATTTTCTTGAAAAATACAGTCAGGACTTGAAAGAATGTGAGAAAAAACATGCATTATTACAAAAATGGATAAAACCTCAAGTTGTTGAAATTGGTGAATTAGCAAAAATAAGTACACTTGAAAGTTTTAAAAATTCTTGTAGTGCTATAGCGGTAGTTAATCAATTTTCTAAAAATGATATAAAAGATGATGAATTAATTGAAATATTCAAAAAAGAAAAAGTACTGATACTCGATGACATAAGAGACCCTGGGAATATGGGTACTATTATAAGATTGGCAGATTGGTATGGAATAAAAAATATAATCGCCTCTATTGGTACAGTTGACATATACAATCCAAAAACAATATCAGCGTCTATGGGATCTTTCTCTAGAGTTACAATAATATATAAAAATATAAATGAGGTGGTGAACTTATTAAACAAAAATAAAATAAATATTATTGCATCAACCCTAAAAGGTCAAAACGTCAATAGTTTTTCATGGCCAAAAAATGGAGCTTTAGTTATAGGAAATGAAGCAAACGGTATAAACAAAAATATATTGGAAAACATTAAAAATCAAATAACCCTACCTTCTTATGGGAAGGCAGAGTCATTGAATGCCGCTTTGGCTTGTGGAATATTATTGGATCGTTGGATGAATTAATTATTCTGATTTTGTAGAAGTAGCTTTCTTATCTGTTGTAGTTGCTGGTGCCTGTTGTGTATTCTGGGCTGCATTTTGATCTACAATAATAGGTCCAACATTTATTAATTTATCTTCTTTTGCTCTATATATAATAGCTTTTTTAGCTTCTGGAAATACTATAAGGTAATCACCGTTTTTAGAACCTGCATAAAACTTTTGTTCAGCTATAAGTTCATCAGCTTTTAATATTGTTGCAACAACAGGTTTCTCATCTGGAACTAATATAAGTTTTGAAACTTTTTTTACAAGACTTGAAACTTGTTTATCTGTTAGTTGTTGATTTTGACTGTCTGTTTTAGGATTATAAAACTTCTTATACAGAGCAAATCCCAACAATATAATAACTAATACTATTAATATATATAATATTTTCTTTGTTTTCATGCGAATATTATAACAAATAAATTTGTCGTTTGCATTA
>CAYZIG010000077.1:0-2323 GCA_964478465.1 uncultured Candidatus Saccharibacteria bacterium
TAATTTTTTAACCAGAGTTTACGGCATAAATACTCTTATCAATAGGAGTATTTATGTACGAAGCTTACTTACATTCATTTTTGAATAGAAAAAATGTTAAACAAATTTTACAAAATAAAGCAATAACCGACTATCACATTAATCAATTAAATAAACTATTTGCGAAATATGGTTCCCCTAAAAAAATGGAAAATATGTTAGATACTATTGCAAAGTTTATATTATACGATCTTAATAATTATGATGGTAGATATCGTCGATTAAAAGGGACTACTGGGACATCACTTTATACACAAATACTAAGATATGGAAAAAATAATTTACATATTTATAAAAAACAAAATAATGCGAAAATAGCGCATTTTAAAAATCGAATTCAAACATGGACCAATGCAGGATTCTCAGAAGAAGAGGCGATAAAAAAAGTAAAAGAAGTACAATTATCTAGAGCTAAGCGCGCCGCCGCAATTACCACAGGCACTAGCGAATATAGTATTCGTTCCGTTGCGTATTGGATTAGAATCGGATATAGTGAGATTGCTGCTAAACAAAAAGTAAATTCTATACAAACAGCGGCGTGGAAAAATGCATCAGCTGAACAACGTGAATTAAGAATAAAGAAATGGCTAACTACGCTGGCTAAAAAATCAGACGAAGAGAAAACATTAATAAATCTTAAGAAAAGGCATTCACCAGAAGGTTATATGGCAGCACGTAATATAACATTAGAAGAAGCAACGTTACTTAGTATTGAATACTTTTCTAAAAGGAATTGTTATTCAAATGTTTCACAAGAAATGTTTTGGCAATTATATGAAAAATTGCCGATATCAACTAGGCAAAAAGTCTATTTCTTTAAATTAAATTTTGAAAAACAGTTTAATGGAAAATGTGTAGATTTTTATGACGCGGAATCAAATTCTATTATAGAATTTCAAGGAGATTATTGGCACGCTTTCCCTAAAAAATATAAAAAAGACGATATAGTACGGGGCAATAAAACAGCCGAACAAATTTGGAAAGAAGATGCTGCTAGAATTACTGCAATTAAAAAAGTAAATCCTTCAGCTACTATAATAATAGTATGGGGGAATGAATATGCTATGAATCCAACAGAAACAGTAAATCGGTTATACACGTTATTATTAAAAAATAAGGAAAATTATGGATTACACAATTGAAAAACAATGCACTGTTGCAGAATTACGGGAATTATACTTAACACAAGAATATAAAATAGAAATTGATACCCCAGACGGCTGGCAACCAATATCTGATTGGTTTGATAAAGGACCAATGGACCTAGTAAAATTAACAACAAAAAATAATTTATCTACAATATGTGCCACAACTCATTTAATACAAGTTGTTTTACCAGATGATCAATTGTTATGGGTGCCTGCAGGCGATATTGGTATTGGGCAAACTGTATTAACTATATCTGGGCCAAGTGAAGTTATTAATTTTGACTATACAGGTATTGATGATTGTTACGATTTTACTATTGATCATCCTAATCATCGATATTGGGGCGACGGTATCTCTAGTCATAATTCTGGTAAATCATTACTTTGCGCCAATGTTATTAAACATGCTCAAGATATGGGAATTTACGTTGTATTAATAGATACCGAAAATGCATTAGATGAGTCTTGGTTAAAAGCATTTGACGTTGATACTTCAGAAGAAGCATTACTTAAACTTAATATGGCAATGGTTGACGATGTTGCTAAAACAATTTCAGACTTCCTTAAGGAATATAAAGATATACCAGAAGCAGATAGACCACAAGTCTTATTTGTAGTCGATTCATTGGGGATGCTCTTAGTGGAAGCACAGGTGTCTCAATTTGAACGGGGTGAATTACGAGGAGATTTTGGTCATAAACCAAAAGCATTAAAGGCCTTAATTACTAATTGTGTTAATATGTTTGGTAGTTTAGGAGTAGGTATGTTAGTTACTAACCATACATATGCCTCGCAAAATATCTTCTCACCGGATGACGTTGTGTCCGGAGGTAGTGGACCAATCTTTGCAAGTTCAATTGTTGTTGCTATGAAGAAAGGCAAATTAAAAGAAGACGAAGAAGGCAATAAGATTACAGACGTCGCCGGTATTCGAGCAATGTGCAAAGTTATGAAAACACGATATAGCAAACCATTTGAAGGTACTGAATTAAAGATTCCGTATTCCGGTGGTCTTGATAAATTCTCCGGATTATTCGAATTATTTGAAAAAAATGATGTCCTAGTAAAAGACGGAATGAAATTTTCGTATACAAAAGATGATGGAACTATTATAAAGTTGTATAGAAAAGACTGGA
>CAYZIG010000078.1:0-2290 GCA_964478465.1 uncultured Candidatus Saccharibacteria bacterium
AATATGGGAATCAATAGATATGCTGTGGAGATCGAATATAGCATTCTTCAATTGGTTTTTTTACCCACCAGTACAGATATTTATATCTATTGGAATATTATTAATAACAGGTCTAATGGTATCTAATTTTATTGGGGACAGAATACTTATATCTGGACTAAAGAAGGAAAAGAAAATAGAAGAAAAAACCGAAGAATTAATCACAGAGGAAGAGATAACGTTGAAACACATAAAAAGTGAAATAAATAAGCTTAGACAAGATATTATAGAGATTAGAAAACAATAGGAAAATAAAGATTGCTAATACACCTAAGGGGGCATATAATTAATATATGCCTTCTTTTGATCAAACAATAAATATTATTATAGCGTTATTTTTGTTGGGATTTTGGACAGGTATCTTTTTGTTACTTTATCATCTTATACGATTTGGAATAGGTACCCATCCAAGACGTATAGCATTCATGATGTTATTGGGATCCATTATATTAACAATATTAAGTGTTATGCTCTTATTTACTATAAATTAAAAATATGAAAGAAGAAACAATCGATGAAAAAATAAATCAAAGTGCCGAAGGTGAAATCATAACCACAAAAACAAGAGGTTGGTTTGATTTCCTCTTGCAATCAAAAGTTGATTTTGAAGGCCAAAAAGAAAATGAAAAAATAATAGTCTTCACAAGAAGACATTGGTTGGTATTATTTAGTCCTATATTCAGTGGTTTATTAGCTAGCCTATTGCCTTTTATTGTTATAATAATTTCGGCACAATTATTGATAAAATATAATCTATCAACATTATTTACATTATTATGGGCAGCATATTTAATGATGATTTGGTATTATATTTTCTATAAACTAACCATGCACTCATTAGATACATGGATAGTTACAACAGAGAGAATTATAGACATATCTCAAATAGGATTATTCAGAAGGAAAGTTTCAGAATTACACCTAACTTCCATAGAAGATATATCTGTCAATACTAATGGTTTTATACAATCTCATTTTGATTTTGGTAATCTAGAAATACAAACAGCAGCCAGAACACAGAGATTCTTATTCGAAGAGATACCTGATCCTATTAAAGTAAAAGATAAGATTATGAATGCTGCAATGAAACACAACGGTAATTAATAAAAAAAATAAGTCATTCTTTCACAGAATGACTTATTTTAATTTTGGGATTAGAAAACTTATTTAATAATAGCTTTTTTAACAAGAGCATTTAATCTTGATTTCTTCCTAGAAGCTGTATTTTTCTTTATTGTATTACCTTTTGCAGCTTTATCTAAAGCTGAATAAGCTTTTGGTAAAAGAGCATTAGCTTCTTTTGTTTTACCTTCTTTTACAAGTTTTTTAACAGACTTAACTGCATCTTCAACTTTTTTCTTGCGTCTTAGATTAAAAACTTTTTTTCTTTCTCCTTGTCTTAAGGCTTTTTTTGCTGATTTTGTTATTGGCATATTGATTTTATATTATATTAATTATTTTCTTGAGTCAACGATTTGTTTTTCAACGTTTGGTGGAACTATGTCATATTTAGCGAATTCCATAGTGTTTGACCCACGACCTTCTGTCATAGAACGAAGTTGTGTTGTGTAACCAAACATCTCTGATAATGGAACAAGTGCCCTAATAACTTTGTTCAAACCTCTGTCTTCCATACCTTCTATTTGACCTCTCTTTGATGAAAGTGAACCTGTTACATCACCCATGAATTTTTCTGGAACTATAACTTCAACTTTCATGATTGGCTCCAAGATAACTGGTCTAGCTTTTTGAGCCGCCTCTTGAAAGGCTTGTGATGCAGCAATCTTATAAGCGATTTCTGATGAGTCAACATCGTGATATGAACCGAATGTTAATTCACAAGATACATTTGTTAATGGGAATCCTGCGACTATACCTCTATCCATAGCTTCTTTAACACCTTTTTGTACAGCTGGTATAAATTCGCCAGGAATAATACCTCCTTTAATAGAATCAATAAATTCATATCCTGCTTCTCTGTGAACATTTTTAGGAAGTTTTGTACCTTCTGCTATTTCTTCAAGTGGTTTAATAGTTATACGTACGTGACCGTATTGACCTTTACCACCTGATTGCTTCGCGTATTTATGTTCTGCTTCAGCTTGACCTGTAATAGTTTCTCTGTAGGCAACTTGAGGTGCACCAACATTTGCTTCCACATTGAATTCTCTTTTCATACGATCAATCATGATTTCTAGGTGTAATTCACCCATACCAGCAATCAATGTTTGACCTGTTTCTGGATTTGAAG
>CAYZIG010000079.1:0-2204 GCA_964478465.1 uncultured Candidatus Saccharibacteria bacterium
TATCTATAATCAAATTTTTTGAAAATATGTCTGTAATATTCTGATTCGGCAAAATGTAAATTAATTATCTTTATATTTTTATTGTCAATTTTATATAAATCAATAGGTAATATAGAGTTATTAACTTTTTTATCAATATATTCTCTGATTGGATATATGTTTATTTCATTATCTTCATCGTGTCTTATATTGGTATTGTCTATATTTTCTAATACTTTTTTAGGTATTATTTCAGAAAATATTTCACCAAATGGTTTTATATAATAATTTGAAGCTTGTAGTATTGAAAAAATAAAATCAATAGAAAATAAATCTAGTTTTTTTATTTTATCTATTTTTCTAATAGTAAAACTTTGAGCTTTTATAAATTCTTTGGCTTCATGTATGGATACTGTGGAATCAACCACAGCCCAGATTTTTCTATTTTGTAGTGGTACTTCTATTATGTCACCAATATTAACATCTTCATTTATCCAATAGGTCAATGAATCAGAAAAAGTTTTTTTTAAGATAGGATAAACTTTAATGCATTTCATAATATAGCTTGTATAATATATAATATCATATATATGAATATTGATGAGGAGATAAAAAATCATAGTATAGATTCAAGTATTTTCAAAGTTTTACCTCATGAGGTTTTTTATCCTGAGAATGAAAATGAAATATCTAATATAGTTAAAAAAGCTACCACCGAAGATAGAAATATATCTATTAGAGCCGGCGGTACTTGTATGTCTGGTGGATCATTGAATAATGATATTGTTATAAATTTAACCAAATATTTTAATAAATTAAAAATAAATCAGTACTCTAAAACCGCTGATGTTGAAATGGGTGTTTATTTTAGAGATATAGAGCATGAAGCTTTAAAATATAATCTTATGTTTGCACCTTATCCATCATCAAAAGATACTTGTGGTATAGGTGGTATTATAGGAAATAATGCTTCAGGTGAAAAAAGTGTTAGATTTGGTGCTACTGTAGACAATATTTTATCTGTCAGAGTTTGTCTATATGATGGTAACTTTTATGATTTTGAAGAAATAACCGATGAAGAATGTTTAAGACTGTCAAAAGAAGATAATGTTTTAGGTAATATTTATAGAGAGATTAGAAATCTATATAGAGATTATGGCTGTGAATATATAGAAGCTGAAGGAGCGGTAAATAAAACTGCATCAGGTTATAAGTTGGATAAAGTATTTGATAAAAATAAAAACACCTGGAATTTGGCAAAAATATTTGTTGGTTCACAGTCAACTTTAGGTATTATAGTCTCAGCTAAATTAAGATTGGTTGATATACCAGTATACACTAGATTGATAGCTATACCTGTTAATACATTAAGTCTTTTGCCCAATATTTTACAAAAAATAATGGAATATAATCCTGAAAGTGTGGAAACTTTTGATATTAATACATATCATATTACTAAAAGTTTTTTACCTGAAGATGTGATGAGAGTACAAGATTTATTTAAAGGTGATATAAAGTTAATTATATTGGCTCAATTTGATAATGATGAAACTGCTCATAAGGTTTTGTTGGATTTAAGAAATATTGATGATAAGGCTCAATATATATATGATAATCAGATTAGAAATAGTTTATGGAATATAAGAAGATCATCTTTCAGAGTGATGAGAGACAATATTTATGATAAAAATACTAAAAAGGCTGTTCCGTGCATAGAAGATATTATTGTACCTGTACAAAAGTTTGATGTTTTTATTCCTGAACTCATTGATATATTAAAAATAGAAAATATTGATTATGGTTTTCATGGCCATATAGGTGATGGGGCTCTTCGAATTATACCTATCATTGATTTTGAAGATAAGAAAAAAGCTATAGATAAGATTATTGTTTTGATGACAAAAGTATTCAATCTGGTTAAAGAATTAGGGGGAAATATGAGTGCAGATCATGGTGATGGGATAATAAGAACACCTTTTTTGAAGGATTTTTACGGGGTGGATTTGTATCAAAATGTGATTGTGAAGATTAAAATGATCTTTGATCCCGAGGGTGTATTCAACAGGGGAAAGAAGGTCGGTGGTAATAAGGAGGGGTTGTATGATGTTGGGTTAAAATAAAATCGTCATAGTTGTACCATTATTATATTCACTTTCTATAAGCATTTTTTTATTTAAATATTTTTCTAAAAAATATTTTGCAGAAGATAGACCTATACCACAATT
>CAYZIG010000080.1:0-2159 GCA_964478465.1 uncultured Candidatus Saccharibacteria bacterium
CTTCTAATAAAGGTAAATTTGTAAAAGCAAAAAGTTCTACAAGAGACAATGGATACAATAAAAACAGTTTTAATAAACATATAAGTAGAGCCAAAGAAACAAATTCAACCCACGATAAAGCATCTAGAGGAGGAAAAGATTTTGGAGGTTTTTCTAATAGTAGTAATACAGGCAGACGTCCTAACACTACTAGATCTGCATATAATGAAGATAATTCAGCGGCTCATTCAAGACCAAGAAGATCTTTTGGTGGTGATAGAGGTGGTTATTCATCATATGCTGGCAGCGGCAGAAGATCTGGTTTTCGTCCTACTTTCGGATCAAGACCAGTTTCTAGATTTGGCGGTAATAGATCTGGAGGCAGAAGGAGAGATGGTCGTCAATCAGAAAATATAGATTATTCAAAATTCATCAATAAACCAAAAAAAGGTGAATCAGAAGTAAAAGTAAAAGTTATAGAAGTAAAACATAAATTTGCTGATTTTAAATTTGATCCTATTGTTATGGAGAATTTAAATAAAAAAGGTTATGAGATTCCAACTCCTATACAAGATCAAACAATAATGCATGCACTTAAGGGTCAAGATGTTTTAGGTTTAGCTAATACAGGTTCTGGTAAGACAGCTGCATTTTTGTTGCCTTTGATACAAAAAGTTGTTAAAGATAAAAAACAGAAAGTTATGATCATAGCACCTACTCGTGAGTTAGCTATGCAGATTAATAAAGAATTTCAAGAATTTGCACAGGGTCTAAAAATATTCTCAACAGTATGTGTGGGTGGTATGCCTATATTTAGACAAATACAAAACTTGAGATTGGTTAATCATTTTATTATCGGTACTCCTGGTCGTATAAAAGACCTTGCACATAGAAGATGTATTAATTATGCAGAGTTTGAATCTATAGTTTTAGATGAGGTTGATCATATGTTGGATATGGGATTCATCGATGATATAACAGAAATACTTAAAGGTATAAACCCAGAAAGACAATCATTATTTTTTTCAGCTACTATGCCACCAAGAATAAAAACTCTTGTACAAAAATTCCAGAAAGATCCATTTACTATAGATATAACAGTTCCTGGTTCAACAAAATCAGTGGAGCAAGATATTATAAAGGTAGACAGAAAAGATAAGTTTGATACTTTAGTAAAACTTCTTGAAAAAGAAAAAGCTACAAAGACTATTATATTCGTCGAAACAAAGAAAGAAGTTGAAGAAGTTGCTCATAAGCTTAGAGATTCAGGATTGATGGTTGGTTATTTGCATGGTGATAAAAGACAAAGAGAGAGAGCTAGAACATTAGAGCATTTTAAAACAAGTATATTAAATGTTTTGGTTGCTACAGATGTTGCTGCTCGTGGTATAGACGTTAAAGATATATCTCATGTTATAAACTATACAGTTCCTCAAACCCATGATGATTATGTTCATCGTGTCGGTCGTGCAGGTCGTGCGGGTAGAACAGGAAAGGCATTTACTTTTGTTTAGTTTCTAAAAAATATTTTATAAAATGAGTTTCTTCGCAGGAAGCTTTGCTTCCGAGGACTGAAACGGAATGGCGTAAGATATTTTTATTTTAATGATATAGAGAATACAACAGAACCTCGATATTATTGAGGTTTTTGTTTTGTATATACTTATCCAATATATTTTTACATGCTAATAATGTTCCACCAGTTGAGCTTATATCATCTATAATTATTATTTTCATATTATTTATAATAAATCTATTATTCCAAAATTTTATTATATATCTTTGATTTAAGTCCTTGATTCTTTTATTTCTATTTCCATCTATATGTTGAGCAGTTTTATTTTTTAAATGCTTAATGTTTGGTATGAATAGAGATTTAAATAAGACATTATGTCCTTTATTAATCTTAAAATAATCATTTATATAAACAGACGTGAGTCTTAGTAAATTTCCCATACTATCTATATCTTTTTCTTTTCTGTAAAACATGGTTGATGGGGGATATGTGAATAAAATATTAATCTCGGGATTTTCTAGTATTATGGAAATACATAAATCTATTAAAATTTTTAACAGATATTCATCAAAGACTCTGTGTTTAAATTTATATCCTTGCATAATCTCTTTATTTTCACCTTGATATTTATCTATATAATACAAGGGTATAATAGTCTCATTTT
>CAYZIG010000081.1:0-2104 GCA_964478465.1 uncultured Candidatus Saccharibacteria bacterium
GCAATATCTATTCCATATAAAGATAAGGCATCAAATGATATGCCTCTTGGTCTGCAATTTATGGCAGATAAAGACAGGGAAGATATTCTATTTTCTATAGCAAAGATGTTATAATTTATTCATGGCAGATGTAAAACCTGTAGAAAAAAAAGACGTAAAACCAGAATCAAAAGGAGGTGTTTCTTGGGAAGAGGTTATACTTTTAATATTGGGTATAGTGGCTTTATTATTTGTTTTTATACCTAGGTTTTTTGGCGAGGAAGATATAATTAGAAATGTTAATCAATCATCAAGTTTTAGTATAAAAAATACTTATAATAAAATATTTAATGAAACAGAGACTAATATAATAAATAATCAAGGGCAGATTATCGGTACAAGTAGACAACCGTCATTGGTTACAGAAACAAAATCAAGAATTAAAGATACAGCAAATATTATAGCTTTAATATTTTTTTCTACCTCTATATTTTTGATTTTGTTATTTTCTATAATAATTTATTATAATAAATTTAGAAGAGATTTAATTATAAATAGTTATAGGAAAAAATTTGAAACAGAAGAAGAGATAAAGGCCGAGGAAAAGATAGATGAAAATAATGAAAAAATTATGGAGAAATCTGTGCCAGATACTAATGGTATTATTAATCCAAGATGGGAAATAGTCGGACGTTATTATAATTCTGCAAATCAATCAGACTGGAAACTTGCTATTTTGGAGGCCGATATTATGTTATATGAAGTTTTGAATAAAGGTGGTTTTGTAGGGGAAAGTATAGGGGAGATGCTGAAAAACACAGATCGTTCAAAATTAAATAGTTTAGATGATGCCTGGGCTGCTCATAAAATAAGGAATGAAATAGCACATAGTGGTACAGATTATATATTATCAAGAAATATAGTTGAATCAGCAATATCTAAATACGAGAAAGTCTTTGATGAATTGAATTATATATAATATAATAATTATATTATGAATAATACAAAAACAATCAAATTTTCGATCTTATTATTACTGATACTTATCAGTGTAGATACTAAGGCGGTGATATATGATATTGTTGAAGATAGTGTTGTTTATACATTGACAGCTTCTAAGACAGGTTCAGGAACTGGTTCTATTTTAGGTATAAATGCTACAACCTCTACTTACACAGAAGGAACACAGTTAACTCTTTCTGTAGATGTTGTACCTGGTTCAGTATTTACAGGCTGGTCAGGTGATTGTGCTGGAACAGGTAATTGTGTTTTAACCATGAATGCCAATAAAAACATTTCTGCTAATTTTGATATACAATCCGTAAGTTCAGGTGGCGGTGCGGCTGGTGGTGGTTCAGGTGGTAGTGGTGGAGGCGGAGCTTCCGGCGGTGGTAGTGGAGGTGGTTCAGGTGGAGGAGGAGGTTTTAGTGGAGGGGGTGGTGGAGGTGGAGCCTGGATTAATCCAAATAATGTTGGTCTTGGTAATAATACAAATACAACAACTCATTCATTCAGTGTAAACTTAAAACTCGGCATGCGTCATCCTGATGTTAAGATATTACAACAGTATTTAAATGCTAATGGATATACAATAGCAGCAACAGGTACGGGTTCAAAAGGAAATGAATCAGAATATTTCGGTCTAGCTACTCAAAAAGCTCTTATAAAATATCAGCAAGCTAATAATATTACCCCAGCCCAAGGTTTTTTTGGAGCAGTTACAAGGACTAAGATTTCAAGTACCGCAATAGCATTTACAGCCCCTGCAACAAACACACCAACAACAAACACTGTTAATTCAGCTTCATTCTTAGTAAATCTAAAACTAGGTATGCGTCACCCTGATGTTAAAAAATTACAACAATATCTAAATACCAATGGATATGTAATAGCTATATCTGGATCAGGATCGGCAGGAAATGAATCAGAATATTTCGGTCTAGCTACTCAAAAAGCCCTTATAAAATATCAACAATCAAAAGGCATAGTTCCGGCAGTCGGATATTTTGGACCAGCGACTAGAGACAGGGTAAGTGGTAGGAAAAATTAAAATAAGTTCACATAATTAAAACACTCAAATAGGGTGTTTTATATTTGATTTTTGTCAATAAATAAGTTATTATAT
>CAYZIG010000082.1:0-2087 GCA_964478465.1 uncultured Candidatus Saccharibacteria bacterium
GATGATATGGCTCGAGCAGAGTTGATGCAACTTATCAATAAAAATTGAGGATAATATGAAAGAAAAAATTGAAGGTATAACCAAATTAGGATCAAATACCACAAATTATCAGTTAGATAATCCTTCTCAAGAAATGTTGGAAATATTTGAGAATAAGCATAAAAATGCTTTATATTTAGTAACTTTCACACAACCTAGAGATGAATTTGCATCACTTTGTCCGATTACAAATCAACCAGATCAAGCAAAAATAGAGATACTTTATGCTCCTAATGATAAGATGGTTGAGAGTAAATCTTTAAAGCTTTATCTTTTTGCTTATAGGAATCATGGCTCTTTCCATGAAGACATAATAAATACTATTGCTAAAGATCTCTGGCAAAAGCTTTTTCCTAAATATCTTAGAGTTTTTGGAGATTTTAGTCCTCGTGGAGGTATTGCAATAAAGCCTATGGTAGAAAAAGTAGATTTTGAAGATTCTCAAATTGAAAGTATTTTTAGATTAGTTGATATGTGGGATAAAAAAGGAATATGAAACCGATAAAGCTTTATTTTGCAGGAGGCGAAGGTAAAATACTTAACGATCTTCTTTCTCTTGGAGTCAAAAATAAACTAACTTCTTATCTTTATCCTAAGCAGTTAAAAGATTGGCTCGATCTTTCAGAAAAGAAAGATGGGAATATTATTGTCGATTCGGGAGCTTTTTCTGCCTGGAATAAAGGAGATATAATTGATATAACAAAGTATATTGAGTATTGTCATTTAGTTTTATCTGAGTTTAAGATTCAGAACAAGAAAGTTAGATTCGTAAATTTAGATGTTATTCCTGGTAAAAAAGGTGATTCTAGCAAGCTTAATTTTTCTAGTAAAAAGAAAGATAAAGATCTTATTCATGGAGCAGCAAAACAGGGATATAAAAATCTTTTATTTTTTAAGAGGAATGATATTGTTCCTATTCATGTTTTCCATCAAGGAGAAGATTTTGAGTGGTTGGATAAAATGCTAGAAGAAACTGATTATATAGGTATTTCTCCTGCCAATGATCTTCCTCAAAAGCAGAAGGTTTTATGGATAGATCGAGTTTTTTCTTATTTAGAAAAAAATAATGTGAAAGTTGATACTCATGGGTTTGCAATGTGGTCTCCTCCATCCGCCCTGTTAAATTATCCGTGGACAAGTTGTGATGCTATAACATGGAGAATTAATCCTGCCTATGGTCTTTTCTTTTATCCTAAGGGTGGATTTAAAAATGCAAATGATTTTTCTTTTCATCAAAGAGTTGAATGTTCAGAAAGAAATTCAAGCTTAGAAATGTCTCCTTTTTTTGGAGAGCTAAAAGAATTATTATCTGAAGATGGCTATGATTTGGAAGAAGTTAGAAAAAATACAGATTTGAGAGCGTCGATTAGCGTTCGTTATTTTTTAGAATTTGAAAAATGGTTGAATAAGAAAAAAGGATCTTTTTCGTTTAGACAAACAAAAACTTTTAATTTGAGAGGTTAAGGATGGCTGAAATTGATGCTCAAAAATTTAAGGATATTTTAAATAGGCTTTCTATAGGAGTTTCTGAAAAATCTTTTACAGAGTTTGGACAGGATTTTTTCTTTTTGGAAGATTCTATTGTTGCCTTTAATGATGAAATCTATCTTAGAATCCCTTTTGAGGGCTTTCCTGCTGTTGGCTCTGTACCAGCAAAAGAGATTTTAAGCATTATGAAGGTTTGTTCTTCAGAGAAAATAGATATTGTATTCGATGAAGATAAGTTAAAAATAAAGGCAAAAGGATTGAGGGGCTCTGTTTCTATTAATTTAGAAAATCCAATGATGAAAATGATAAAGGAAATAGAAGAACCTAAGAAGTGGAAAAAAATTCCTCAGAGAGAGTTTTTAAGTGCCTTTGAGATGTGTGGAATTTCCGTTTCTAATGATATTACTCATGGATATCTTACTTGTATTTCTCTAGAAAAAGAAAAGATTTTTTCTTCAGATGATCTTAGAATTTCTTTTGCTTCTCTTCCTCAAGAAATTTGTACAAATCAAATTTTATTGCCATGGAAGGCAGCAAGAAATATTCTTTCTTTTAAACCT
>CAYZIG010000083.1:0-2073 GCA_964478465.1 uncultured Candidatus Saccharibacteria bacterium
GACTTGAACCTACGATAACCGAATTATGAGTTCGGGGCCTTAACCAACTTGGCTATTGCTGCTTATTTTTATTTATCTATATTTTTTTCATCTTCACGCCAACGCAAAAATGATCTAATATACACAATTGTATATGCTGTTGACATAAAAATAAAACCATATTGATCTGTTTGTAATGCATAAATTGTCCATAGCATCTCATTTAAACAAAGTATTAGCCATCCCCAAATAGTTTTACGGCCAACTAAAAAAATGCCAGAAACACCTATAAATGCTAGTAGCCAAGACCACACTATTCTGTAATTCTTTCGTGTTGTCCTCTTGCTATTGCTGCAGAAATTTCAAATGCCTTTTGTGTTCTACGACTTTTTAAACGACCCGTAATTTTCCATAAAGGAATTGTAGCTTCAATATCTTGAGCAATTTGCTCTCTAATTTCTTTAACTGTAGTAACAATAAGATCCATTACATAGGCCTTTTGTTCGTCAGTAAGTTCGCTGGTCCACTGCTTTTCTTCCATGTATTAATCATATCATAACCAAGGCGGTATTACAAGTATGGTATTATTAATATATGGAGCAATGTGAGCATAAATTGGTGCCAATGGTATATGGATATCTTTATGGATCTATAATGGAAAAAATACATAATCATGAAGCCATATACGGAGGATACAAAAAAGATGTTGACTCTGCTGATTGGTTTTGCTTAAACTGTCTTGAAGATGTTTATCTTTAAGATAAAATAATTTTTAATAATAGATATTCAGTAAATATTAGAATAATTCCAAATAACCACAAATATTTAAACACTATTTTTTCTTTCTAGGATGAGTTACCCAAAAATATTTACAGTCTTCGCAGCAGGGTACATTAAAAGGATTATCAACAGCATATTGATATTCAGCATAATAAATAGGATCTTTAAGAAATAGGTTTGCTCTATGTGTCATAGTAACACGCTTAAGCTTACTTTCATCAAAGAACCAATCAGGCAATCCAGCACCCCATGAAGTTCCTACCTTACTAAATAAAGCTTGAATATTATCTTCATTCTTATCTGTTTTAATACCACGACGTTTTGCTTCTGCAATCATTGCTTTTACATATGTTAGTAAAGATAGTTCATGATTCTCCCACATTTTTACTGCAGGATGATTACGCCATGCGCCAGTAGGTGATTGACCTGAAAGAACATTTAGAATTTGATATCCTTCAAGTATTTGTTTATTTAGTCTACGGCTATCTAATGCTTGTGCAGCAAAAATAAAATTGCTAGAAGGTAAAAAGGTTTGCATATATTTAGTGTACTATTCCTGAACCTATTTGTCAAGAACTAAACGCCAAGCATCTCCAGTTTTAGGATCTTCAGACCATAAATAATACCAATATGGAATACCACTATCATCGTAATCATCCCAATTAGACCCTTTGGTTTCTTCCGATAATTCTTTTAGTTTTGATGAATCAAATACATAAGTAGTGCCCCACCATTGATAAGGTTTGTCTAAATAATAATAAGTCCAATATCCAATTTTTTCCATCAAAAAATGGCGGAACTTATAAGTATCCCACTCATAAGTCCAACGATCATTAGCATTAAGACCCATGTGAAAAAACCACATAGACATGGGATGAAATACATAATTGGCTAACCAACGTAAGGGAAGCACATTGGTTTTATGCTCAGGCACAAATATTTCTTCGTTATAATTTTTAAAATTCATTTTATTTATTAAGCCTATCTATTATATATGCTAACACATATCCAGTAACTACACCAGTCAATAGTCCGTATAAGAAAATAACTATCATTTATGATCCTTTTTCATATGATTTTGTAAGGTTTGATGAGCGAACCCTGATTTTACTTCAATTTGTTTTTTACATATAGGACAAATAACAATTTTCATTTACCATGTGGTCCTTTATATTTATTATAAAAGGATAAAATAGCTATTCTTAACCAATCTGTTAGTTTACTACTCATTTTCTGGCTCCCAGTTTTTTACATTTTCTACAATTTCTTCTAAATCATATTTAGAATCTACCCTATACTTTTTAAAATCATCTT
>CAYZIG010000084.1:0-2034 GCA_964478465.1 uncultured Candidatus Saccharibacteria bacterium
TCCTCGGTTTCAAAAATCTGCTCACCTATAGCGGTCATCTCTTCAAAATCTTTTATATCAGGAAAGTGGATTTTATACATATTATATTAATTACGTATATACACCTCCCCTCTTTTATAATTCTCAACAACCTTCTCACTCGGCTTAAACAATGGTGTTGGTAAATTATCTAAATCAAACCATTCCCATCTTGTAATCTCATCAGGTTCCATAACCTGTGCTTCGCCTTCAAATCTTTCACATAACAAGCCAACAGTAACAAAGTGTGCAGTTGGAACTATATCATTATTTAATGCAATAACTTTTAAATCTTCTAACTTTATATCTATACCTGTCTCCTCTTTAACTTCTCTTTGTGCACCTTGTTCAAAACTTTCACCAAAATCAAGTTTACCTCCCGGCATAGTCCATGTCCCTTCACCGTTCATCAAACTACTAGCTTTTTCAGGGTCAACATGTCTTTGACCTAATAATACCTTATTATTTCTTAATATCATTACACCAAAACCTATTCCCATTTTCTTAGTATTTTCCATATATAAATTATATCAAATTACTCCCTTATCTTCACCGAAAAATCCTCATCACCCTTATACATCTCACCCTTCTTATTAACATTAAATTTTTCCCTTATCTTATCATAGTAGTTTACAAAACCATACCTTTATGGTATTTTCAAATGGTTAAACCCTCACCCTAACCTGTTATGGAGATCACATCATCAAACATAAGAAACGGTCTATGCTTATTAACCTTGATACCTGAAAATGAAAAAGAACAGGAGCAACTCAGGGATATTATCGAAACCAGATTTAGAGGTTTTGGATCCAATGCTACATTTTCAACAGACGGATCCCTGCTGAGTGTCAATTGCTTACAATGCATCGTGGTAGCCAACAGCGGATTCGATCAACTCCTCGAAGAAGCAAAATCGGTCAGACCAACGCCAACTTCTGCGTTCATTCGTCGCCAAGAATAGGTGATGACAAAACAATACTCCACCCAGTCGTGAAAGCGGCTGGGGTGTTTTTTATGATAAGATTATAATCATGAAAGAATCTTTGGTAATTGTAGCTGTAATAATGGCGATAATAGGTAATATTCCTTATCTGATAGATATAATCAAAAAGAAAATCAAACCTCATCCTTATACCTGGTTTATATGGAGTATAGTTTCAGCGGTCACATTCTTTGGGGCTTTAGTAAAAGGTGGTGGTATCGGCGTTATACCAACCGCCACAGCCGAAATATTTACAATAATAATATTTTTATTCTCACTGCAATACGGTTTTAAACATGTTAGAAAAATTGATCATTATTTTTTGGCTTTAGCATTATTAGGTTTAATACCTTGGATATTAACTAAAGATCCTACCATCTCTGTCATAACTGTTGTAAGTATAGATTTTATTGCCTTTATACCAACACTGATCAAAACATATAAAGATCCAAAAAGTGAAAAATCTATATTATATGAAATGAATGTGACTAGGCATATATTAACTTTATTAACATTGCAAACTCATAATATAGCTACATCATTACATTCAATAGTAATGATATTATTAAACTCTCTAATGAGTGTTTTTATAAATAGAAAATCTACCCCCTCCCTGCCAAATACCCAGTAGTCCAACATATTTGTAAACTATATCCACCCGAAGGTCTATCAATATTCAAAAGATCACCGACTATATAAAGATTTTTAATAATCTTAGATTGCATATTTTTAAAATCAATCTCTTTAAGATCTACTCCACCATCTGCTATTATCGCATCATTTTCATCAAGTAAACCATTTATATTTATTTTCAGATTTTTAATATTTTCTATAAGAGAAATTCTCATATCTTTTGTTATACTATTACCATTCAAATCTTTATCTATTTTTGAATTCTCCAAAATAATATTAACCAGATTTTTATTCAAAACATCAGACAAAATATTTACAACTTTTTTTCTGGGATTATTTTGCAATATTTCATTTAAAAATTTATTGAGATTTCCATGATCATATTGATTCATAAGGTCTAT
>CAYZIG010000085.1:0-2024 GCA_964478465.1 uncultured Candidatus Saccharibacteria bacterium
AAATACTCTTCTCGTTTATATTCTATCTTCGGGTCGTCAAGCCACTCGTCACTTTCAATAGTTCTATCAACACTATAAGTCGTGCTTTCATGCCTGAATGTAAACCGCCCATCATCCATGACTAAGAAGATACCATCTTCAGCAATGCAGATGTCTTTTATAATTTCGCTGATTTCTTTTTCTTCTTCGAGATAAATTCCGACCTGCTTAGATAAGGCTAGTGCTGATGTCCATTCTGTAGAATCATAATTATCAACTGCTGTCTCTGTTGATATATAAGCGTAGTCGTTAAGTATATCAGATATTACGTTAAGTCCTAAAGTAGTTGTAGAATAAGATATAAAGTCTGCCGTAATAGATGTAAGATTATCAGATACATAAATTGAATCAACACCCGAACCGTCAAGAGTACTTGCACCTGATGAGATATATACTGAATCGTCTGTGAATGTCCACTTACCAGATGACAAAGGAATATCATTGATATAAACTGCTGACACGGAATTTATCGAGCTATTGGTAGTATCTGCAATATAGAATCGGTAAGTAGATGGAACTGACGCTGTTTCATTTATACATACCAGAGGAGCTCCCCGAATGCTTCCCCACGCTAACGGCTTGACCTTGCCTGCGTTGTCCTCTGACAGATAAGCATAATCTGTTGTACTGAATCTGTTAGTAGGTATCTTGCGGGATAAAAATTTTCTTGTATCGACTATATTGATTTGAAACGTGTCACGGTCGTATTTATAATCGTCAATGTTACCAGTGAAAATTTGTCTGAAGTCGCTAAAGGATAATCCGTCAAATCCTGCATAAATTCTGATAGGCTGTCCGAAGATATTAAAATCATTTATTAGTTGTTCAAAATATCCGTCTGAATTTATAAAAGTAATGTTCCCGCCCGTGTGTTGAAGTATACCTGCAAATAGATTGTCTTTAGTCTTTTTTAAGCTAGGTACGGATAATATTCTAGGATCGTAATAAATATTATCATAATAAGCACCGTTAATTGTGCCAGGTTTATCACAGAATCCGAGTATTAAGCCAAGTCTTACAATAGAACCCCAAGGGATAGTATAGCCGTCAAAATGAATGTAGAGCATATATATTGTAGGATCATAATAGATAGACTTATTCTGTGCGTCACACGCTGATAAACTGTCCATTGTTGCGTAGTTCTCGCCATCGACTTGAATAGAACCAACACGAAGTAAAGCATTCATGTTAGTTTCATCCCATGTCATAGCATAGCCGTCCGTAGTGGTGACAGATACACCGCTAGTGCCAAAGTTAGGTGATAATGGAACTTGCCATATTCCAGCAGAATAAGAAAAAAAAGTAGTAGCTAAAATAGGCAAATCTATTTCTGCTAGAAATATTTTGAAACTATTTGGCTTTATTTTTTCGGTATCAAAACTCATTTTTTTATT
This sequence comes from uncultured Candidatus Saccharibacteria bacterium, assembly GCA_964478465.1. Classification (GTDB taxonomy): domain Bacteria; phylum Patescibacteriota; class Minisyncoccia; order Phycocordibacterales; family CAIZLB01; genus CAIZLB01. The sequence continues at coordinate 1,434 of CAYZIG010000085.1, forward strand.
GACTTATATGGTAATTCATATTATATTGAAATAAAAAGGAGAATAAAATTATGAAAAAGTTATTTTTAAGTTTACTCATAGTGCCTTTTATAGCCTGTGCATCATTCATGCCAAAAGCTGATACTGGCTATGTTATTACTAAAGACGGACAAAAAATTGAGTTCCAAAATGCAAGAATGTATGATGATCAAAATTCAATTTTCATATCCGATAAGTATTCGACACATACTATAATGAAAAGAGATATTAAAACACTCCATTTTGAATTTAATGATAAAGATTATATTTTTAATCATTAAATATATTTAATTTCAAAACAAACCTCCCCTAGTGGTATTGCTGAAAATATAGTTAAACCTAATTGCGTTGATGCTAAAAACGGATAAATATCAATCGTACGTGCTATTACATAGGAATTTAAATAAATACCAATGGTAGAATAAAAATTAGTGTTAAAATTTCTATATCTACTTGAATACAGATTACTAATATAGTGATCCTGATATTGAGTTCCAGTGGTTGTAGAATTCACAAATGTAATAAATGTTGTCTTTTCTCTTTTTCTATTTAAATATTTAAATTCATTTTTAT
>CAYZIG010000086.1:0-2001 GCA_964478465.1 uncultured Candidatus Saccharibacteria bacterium
AATGATCTAAGAAATATAAAGCTATTAATCTTTCTTCATGATATTTACTTTTTAAAAGTTGTTGTACTTCTTTTAGGTTTATTTCATTTTTATATTTGGCAAATATTTTTCTAGTATCAGGTACAGTGACACCTATAAAAACATCATCTTCTCCATAGCCACCTTTATGTGTTTGAAAAAACTTTTGACATATATCACGTCGGGGTTTAGTGGAGTGAAGTTTAAGTTCTCTGTTTATGAGTTGTGGTGTTGGGGACATAAAACTAATTATACCAAATAAAAAAATCCCTTTGATGTTATCGCCGGGAGTTGGGTTTTTAACCGAGAAAGTTGATTAGAAGACAAAAGCCTGGGTTTCGGAAAATATATATTTGTCCATAATTTTAATCTTTTCCGGACTCTTGTCCAAAACAGACATCAACCGAAGAAGATCTCCTTCAAACTGAATATGCTCAGTAATTGCCCAAGCAGTAGCCCTGCCTCGAAGATGTAAGCTGAACACGTGATTATAATCAGGTAGGCGGAAAAGTATATCAGCAATCTCGGCAAAATACACCTTACCTAAACCTTTGATTTTCGATAGATTGTCGTAACAAACCACGAGGTGCCAGATCTTTGAGATACCAGCATTTTGAAGAAGACGGTAAAGTTTCACGGAAGAGAGTGGTAAGTCGTGAACGGGTTGCATCATGAACTCCGGCAGATTCTTAGGATGCTTCCAGTTCTCCGGATTACGAAGAAAAACCGCATCATTCTCAGCCTTGAACTCGGAATCCTGTCCGACCACCACACTATGTAGATCAACAACAGCTCCGTCAGTGGTTAGATAAGAAATCCGCGAACAATCGACACCCTTAGAGGAAAGATCTAAAGATGCGGCGATGAGTGAACGAAGCCTGGCTTCAGAAATAATAGTTTTCATAAGTTTTTTTAAGTGTTTGACCTAAGTACAATATAATTTATTATCACATTTGTCAACAGCAGACTCTTCATAAAAACCATAAACCTATCATGCTATAATATACCCAATGCTTCAAAAACCCCTTACAGACATCATCAAAAACATAAGCACAGCTCATAAAATAGCTTTATCCAGACTGGGCATAAAAACTGTATCTGACTTGTTATATCACTTCCCAACTCGTTATGGTGATGCTTTTAAGGCTACATATATAAAAGATATTACCCCCGACACAAATGTTGTCCTATACGGTGAGATTTACAACATAGATTCTCAAAAGAGTTTTAAAACAAAAGTTTTGATGGTAAACGCAACACTTCGTGATGATACTGGTTCCATAAAACTAACTTGGTTCAATCAGATATATATAAGTAAAATGTTTAAAGACGGAGATATTGTAAAAATATCAGGCATAGCTAAAGAACAAGGTAAACAAAAAGTCATAGTAAATCCAATCATAGAGAAAACCAAAGCAGACCCTATAGCCCAGGGTACGAATCTTTTTGGTCAAAAGGAAGAAATATTATTTCAACCTATATACAAAGAAACAAAAAGTATAACTTCAAAATACATTCATTCATTAATACAAAAGATATTTACACATCCTGAATTTAAAGACATAAAAGATAATATTCCGGAATCAGTCTTAAAAAAATATTCCCTACCAAACCTACATGATGCTTTGATCTATATACACACACCAAAAAAAGATCAACATGTTGAGGCGGCTAAAAAAAGATTTGCCTTTGAAGAAATATTTTATATACAACTTCAAAATGCCAAAAGAAAAAAAGAAGCAAGTGAAGCTTTGTCATATTCTTTTGTTGGTTTAGAAAATGCTTTAAAAGATTTTAAATCACATATACCCTTCACTCTTACCGATTCACAAGAAAATACCATCAATTCTATATTGAATGATTTTAAAAGAACTCATCCTATGAGTAGACTGGTCGAAGGTGATGTAGGTTCTGGTAAAACCGCCATAGCTGCCGCTGCGGCTTATGCTATAGTTGCCTCACGTGTAAACAGTATGAGATCAC
>CAYZIG010000087.1:0-1922 GCA_964478465.1 uncultured Candidatus Saccharibacteria bacterium
AGGGACTATACCGAAGTATAATTCCAGATGTTTCACGTGAAACAATTTTTACTCTTTGATAATCTCGACCTTGATTGGCACATCATCAAATCGTGTCACAGTATTTTTGTTGTCGTAGGTCACAAGTACAAGAGTGTTATCAGGTATATCAAAGTCTACATCAAATCTCTCTCCATCCTCATCAACCAAATAGCCTCCCTGTGCCGTGTAATAGATAGCAACATTTTGAAAGGTGTGCAATTCATGTGCTGAAACGGATGAGCCGAATAAACCTGATAATGTAATAATTGACATTGCCATGACTAATGCTTTCTTCATAATCCTGCTTTCTCTTGCTTTTGCAAGTTTGTGACATTAAAATTTGAGTATCGCGAAAATTTCAACTGGAACATTGCTTGTTATTTCTTTAAATTTATCGGGACTATTAATGTCTATACTTAAATCATAATCCCATAAGTCTTGTTCTGGATCAAACCAATAACCGCCCCTGTTCATTTTATGTGGGCGATTTTTAAATAATCTTATTCCACATCCCGAATAAGAGTTATCACGGGTAATCCATCTATACCCTCTATCATAAAATAATTTAAGTTCTTCTTTTTCTTCTGCCAAAATTTCAGGCAATTTACAAAAATCATAAATGCGCGAAAAAACATAATTAAAAGATATATCAGATTTTTTCCACTTAAAATCATTCTCTTCGTCTGCTTCTTCAATCACTCTTCCCCATACTCTAAAAAAGGCATCGTGATTTCCATCCGAAAAACTTAAAAATACTATTTGCTCTTTTTCAGACCCAAATATTTCATGTGCTAAATAATATGGATCTAATTTACTTGATGTTTTCATATTTCCTGCTTTCTTTCGACTCAAAATCGGATTGATTATTTTGTAATTACTCTATAAACATAAGCACCACTCTATATCTTTGCGGTCTCTTACCTTACGTGCTGTTGACATTGTTTTGTAAGTACCTGATGTCTGATTTGTTTTTTGTGTTGAGTAATGTATACATATGTTTTACCTCCTGTATTTTTTATCTGTACTAAATATATCATACTATTAAATTTGTGTATATATTAATATTGCATAAAATTTTATTATATTATTTGTACAATATTTATTATAAAATTGATTGACAAGTAAAATTATCATATGATATTATGTATATATCAAATAAATCAAGTGACCGCATAAAGCGGTAGAAAGTAGGTATTATATGAATAATACATTGGAAGTGGCTGAAATCAACAGTAATCTTATGGCGGCGATCAGAAATTTGATGGACGATGAATTAGCGGAACAGGCGGCAGATGAGTTTCCGGAGACAGAATCAGAATTTATTATGGAGTATTTGAAGCTCGATCCTGATTTTGAAGACGTTCTCAAATCTGAGTTTAACATCGAGATGTAATTATAATTTAGTCCGGTGGGATAAAATGTCCTACCGGATTTTTTATTATGATGTTGACTTTTGATATACATTGTATTATACTATATATCAGATAGCACTTAAATGTGCAGAAAGCAGGGAATATGGAATTAATCAAAATATTAAGTAAACAAGGCGTGGAATTGCAAGTTACATGCCAGAGACAAGGCAACGACAAAAACGGGAATCCATTATATATTATTAATATATTCAAGGATAATAGTAACGTAAATTATTTATCGGATAGAAAAAAAGATAAGTATAATAATATTAAAATACAATCATACAACATAGACGGAGACATTCAGTATATATGCGATTGTATGTATTTTAACTAAATAAGCGTTCGATTCTAACGTATAGGACATATAGACAAGCATAATAGCTTGTTTGTGTGTCCTTTTTTATTGTTTATTTGATTGTATTAGTACAATAGTACAATGACATATGCAATAAAATATATTTTGATAATATCATAGTCATATTACAG
>CAYZIG010000088.1:0-1897 GCA_964478465.1 uncultured Candidatus Saccharibacteria bacterium
TAAGGGCTATAAAATCAGTATTAGGACAATCATATCAAGATTTTGAGATAATTTGTGTCAATGATAGTCCGGATTTTGATTATTCAGCTTTTGATAATTTTTTGGTTAATTTAGAAGAGAAAGATAGGATAAAATATATTTTGAATGAAAAAAATATGGGGGTTAATTTTTCTAGAAATCTTGCTTTAGAGAAAGTTTCTGATGATAGTGACTATATTGTATTTTTAGATGATGATGATTGGTTTAGTAAAAATTCTTTATTGGATATAGATAAATATTTGGGTCAAAATAATAGTATAAAATGGCTTGTTACAAATAGATGTTTAATTGATGAAAAATTAACTAATAATATTGAAAATAAAGATAGATTATCATATCTTTTTGATTATTTGATATTTAAGAAAATCAAAGGAGATGTAACTCATGTTATAAAAGCTGATATTGCAAAGAGAATAAGGTTTTCTGAAAAAATAAAAAATGGGGAAGAGTGGTTTTATTTTATACAGATTCCAAGTAAGATTGATTATGTAGATTTTGATACTACGATGAGTGAGGGATATGATAAGGATGGTTTGAATCAGAGTATGAAAGATGTGTATAAGAAAAATACTAGGGTTTTATGGGGTGAATTGAATGGTTTTAAGATGTTTTTGTATATGATTTTGAGGAGTGTTTATGGTATTATGAGGTGATGATTTTTGTTAAAGTAAAAAATTTTGTGAAATTCCATTTTGGAAATATTTACCCTATAGTAAGAAAGATATTATTAGGTTCCTATATGAAAATAAGAACGCTGTACTTAGGGCGTTTTAAGAAAAAGGTCCTATATAATTTTTATTACTCTGATATATGTTTTAAAATTTTTTTAGATCCAAAAAATGGGTTTATTGATAAGGAAATATTTTGGAAAGGTGTATATGAAGAAGAATTTTTGGATTTCTTGAAAAAGGAGCTTAAAAATACTGATGTATATATAGATATAGGTGCAAATATAGGTCAACATGCTTTATTTGCTTCTTGTTTGGTTAATAAGGGTTATGTTTATGCATTTGAACCAAATTTTCCTGTTTATAATCAGTTGGTAGAAAGTATTGAGATAAATCCAAATATTAAAAATATTAGTGTGTACAATATAGGATTGGGGTCTGAGAAAAAAACTGAAAAATTTTATGTAAATACAGAAAACATAGGAGGTTCGTCATTATTGGAATATAAAAATACTATGAATGCTGTCACAATTGAAATTGATAAAGGTGATACATTCTTATTAGGTTTAGAAAAAGTCAATTTCATAAAAATAGATGTTGAAGGTTTTGAATATGAAACATTATTAGGCCTACAAGAGACTATTAAAAAATTTAAACCAAAAATGTTGATTGAGTTTACTCCTATATTTTATAATAAAAAAGAAAAAGGTGATGCCTATAAAATTATTAATTTTCTTTTTGAACATGGATACTCTTTTGTTGATTTAGAATCTATCGATATTAAAAAAATATATACAAAGAAAGATGATATGTTAAATTGGGTTGAGGATTTAAATAAAGATCAAACTAATATATTTTGTTATTTATTATAATTAAAATTATGTTTAAAAAAATATTTCCATCGGTAAGGATCAGACAATTTATTTCAAACCCTTTATATATATTTTTTTGGTTGAAAAGATTTACGTTTTATAAAAAACAATCTTTCGTATATGTTGATAAATATAAAGATTTTAAGCAGTTAAATGAAAATGAGACATTAAAATATATTATTGATAATAATAAATCCATTGTTCGTTTTGGAGATGGTGAATTTGGTTTACTTACTGGGGCAGGAATATATTGTGGTATAAAATCAGGTTTTTTAAAGTTCAATTGGTGTCAAAAATATTCCAGAAAAATACCGCGCC
>CAYZIG010000089.1:0-1874 GCA_964478465.1 uncultured Candidatus Saccharibacteria bacterium
GCAGTACCTGAAGTGGCTATAGTATTATTAAAACCTTCCTGATGACACAATAATAAATCCATTTGTCCTTCAACAAGGATTGCATATTTAAATTTTCTAATACCATCTTTAGCTTTATCTAAACCATACAAAACTTCAGATTTATTAAACAATATTGTATCTGGACTATTTAAATACTTTGGTTCACCTTTATCTATAATACGCGCTGATATTGCTATTGATTTTCCATTTATATCAAATATTGGAAATATTATACGATCCCTAAAAAAATCATATCTTTTTCCATCTTTTGATTTTATTAAACCTAATTTTTCTAATAATGGATTAAAGGCTATTTTATTTTCTATAAACTGCCATAACTCTGGTGAATATCCGATCTTCCAAGTATCTATTGTTTCTTTTTTTAAACCTCTATTTAATAAATAATTTAAAGCTCTATCATTTTCTTTTTCAAAAATACTTTTATGATAGATTTGAACAACTTTTTCAAATAACTCTTCGGCTTCTTTTTTCTCTTGATCAGCTTTTATACTTTCTAAACTTCTTTCTTGATTTTGCTCCCAATCACTTTCAGGTAGACCTGATTTATCAAATACATATCTTAATGCATCTTTAAAATCAAGATGTTCATACATCTTTACAAATTCTATAACATCACCTTTTAAACCACAGCCAAAACAATTAAAAGTTTGCCTTTGTTCTGATACGAAAAAAGATGGAGTTTTTTCATGATGAAATGGACAGCAAGCTTTATGATTTATACCTGCTCTATCTAATTTTATAAAAGAGCCGATTATATCGACTATATTTACTCTATCTTTGATTTTCTTAACTAAGGATTGCATCGATATGCTAAATATAGCATATATAATGAAAAATCGCCTGGGGTCCAGGATGTGGACCTTAGGCGAGGACAAAATGGTCGTCTAGCGACCTGTAACAAGGTCAACCGGTCGTACTTGACGAGCAAATGATTCCGCCTCCAATTCAATGACAGTATTCATGTAATCATCAAGTTTCTCTTGGGTATCGATTACAACAGCAAGAATCAACTTACCCCCCAAACATTGTTCTTGAATTTTTGAAATCCTGTCCAATACAGGCTGAATCAATCTATGAATCCTTGGCTGAGTCAGATACTCTCCCATGCCAATTCTCCTAAAATGTGCGCAGAAAATACGGAAGATTCTAAGTGCAGGAATTGCTCTCATAACACTTAAACAATACGCTCAAGAAATAACATTGTCAAATAAAAAAGGCTGTGTTCCAACCCGGAATCACAACAATCATTTTCCTTCGATTCTATTCGGGAATTTTAAGACTTTTTCTAATTCCTTTTCAATTATTCGAGCCAAAAGCTTTTTGAGATTACTCTGTGTGTAGAAAAATTCACGAATATCAGCATCGTTGACGTCATCAAACATTTTCACAAATTTTGTTTGAGCAGCTAAAACCCTCTCTGCTAAATATGGTCTCAAATCAACCATACCTTTAGCCTCTAAACGATGATATCCAGATTGTTCTAACCGAAGTTTAAAAATACCGTTAATTCGTTCTTTAGTAAAGAGTTGCATACATTTATATGTATACTATCATAATAGATTTTTGTCAATGCTTGACTATTTATCACCAAAAAGCCCTCCCTTGTGTTTATCTAGATGAGCTTTAAAAGCCTTGCCGGCATCTTCCCTGTATTTACAATAATCACATGTATCCTTGGCTGAAGGTATTCTATCATCATCTAAACACTTCTTAATATTTTCCAAAGCTTTTTCAATCCAATCTGTTTTACCTTCATAAGGTATAAGTTTAACTTTGAATTCTAATTTATTATCAAAACCATCTTTAGATCTATCACCATTAACATATACAAA
>CAYZIG010000090.1:0-1851 GCA_964478465.1 uncultured Candidatus Saccharibacteria bacterium
ACGGAAACATGTGAGTACGCAGGAAGAGCGAAGAATTAAAAACTCATAAAGAAATAATAAATTTTTCCAGAAGATTTTATAGATAAATATGTTTACTTATAACTCGGTGCCTCCTCATTCAAACTTGAAAAATGATTTGCTAATCTGGCCATAACATATAGAAGTGAAGATAATCTATTCATGTATGCTAAAGTCCATTCACCTAAAGCTCTTATACCCTCATCATGAACTTGTACAACCCTTCTTTCTGCTCGTCGAGCTATGGTTCTAGATATATCTGATAAAGCTGCTATCTCTGTTCCGCCAGATATAAAAAATGATTTTATCGGTGGTAATATTTTTTCACCTTCATTTACATAAGCCTCACATTCACGTAGTTTATGTTCTTCTATAGTTTTTTCAGCCCCAGCTAATTCGGCTTGAATTATAAAAAGGTTTTGTTGTATCTCATGAACTATGACATCATAAGTTTTTCCAAGTATTGAAAAATTTTCTAAACCTTTTGATTTTACTTTAAGTAATCCTAAAAATGAGTTTATCTCATCCATAGCTCCAAGAGCCTCAGCTATAGCGGATGATTTTGATATACGTTGATCACAACCAAATGTTTTTGTGGTGCCATTGTCACCTTTTCCTGTAAATAATGCCATAGGGGTAGTATATCATTATTCTTTTTGTCTGTTTATACGGGTTATCAACAAATCTTTTAATGTAGTTGGATTATACGGTTCAACATGATATTCCTCAGGTTTTACAAATATATCTATTAAAATTTCAGTTTTTTCTTTTAGGGATTTATAGAAATTTGATTCAAGATTCATCCAATCTTCTTTGTTAAGATATTTATTTACAAGTTTTATATTCAATACATCATCTGTCATACATTTTTGTAAAATACCTTTCTCTTGCAAAAATAATATAATAACCATATTTGCCAATTTTTTATTTGTACCCCATGCATCTAAAAAACCTTCATTATCAGTATTAATATCATCAAACATTTCGTGATCTAAAATATTTAAACCTTGATCAACACTTATCCTGATTTCATCAGATAATCCTTTTTTGCTATTTAATCCATATTTATTTATTAGATAATTATCAACCTCTTTATCTATATAACTAGGATTAATATTATGACCAATATATCTTCCATCTAATCCCAAAACTTTTTCTAATTCAAAAGATAAATCTTCACCTGAAACAGAATCACTAAATAATAAATTAAAAATTCTTGATGTTCTTCCATTTCCATCTTTAAATAAATGTATAGCAGTTATCATCAAAGGTACAAAATATTTTAAATCTTCTTTTTTAACCTTATCTATTGATTCATAGACTTCTGATAATAAGTTTTGTCTATCTTCAAAATATGGAAAATATGTTATATCCGCAGAACCACCCATGTATATATTTTGTCCATCCGTTCCTCTATCCTTAATCGGTATCTCTCTCACTACCCCATTAACCCTAATCAAAAAATCCCTAAATTCTTCAAAAGAAATTACATCTTTTATTTTTTCAGCTTTTAATAATTCCTGGACTTTTTCGAAGATATGAGCTTTTTCGAAGAAATTAATTATTTTCTCAATCATCCCTTTGCGAAATTCCCCCTCTGATATAATACCCTGTTCTTTTTGTTCTCTAAGCATATACAAATATTAACATTTATAAACAAAACAAAAAACCCTATCACTAGGGCTTTTTGTGGGTCGATAATCATTTCTAAAAATAAAGACCTTTCTGACGTCAAAAGAAACTCATCTTGCGAAGAGTTTCTTTTGAGTACTAAGATGTTAATTGCTTAACTTCTCAGTTCATTTAATATAGCATGTACAGAATTAATTGCAA
>CAYZIG010000091.1:0-1844 GCA_964478465.1 uncultured Candidatus Saccharibacteria bacterium
TAATTGAAAAAAATATGACTCTAAAATGTTTCTTGGTATATGACCACTAGATATATATTTCTCGTATCTTTCTTTATGATGTAATGCTATACGTCTATCTATTTCATCCATTTCTCCACATAATCTCAACCTATAAATAATTCCTTCTTTGTTTGGAACATAATATCCCTGTATTTGTCCCCTTGACAATCCCCTAATTGATTGATATTTTCTATCTTTTGGAAACCAATCTAGATACCCATACCATACTAGTTTCCTTATTCTTTTCATAACAGCTCTAGGCGTGTTCACGACATGTCCACGTCTTTGAATTGTTTGTAGAATATATATAGTTTTTATCTTTTGTTTCTTAGCGGTTGATCTAATACCATAAATATTATTTTTATGATATTCTTCATAAATTACTTTAAATATTTCGAGTTCACTAGGATTTATTATTTTTATCTGTCTTCTGTATTTTGGACGATATTTCATTATATCGTATAATGTGCTCCTGCAAGAGCTGAAGATATACTTCATAATCTGGTTTGTCTAACTTAGATTTAGCCAATTTTTTAAGTCTAGCCCTCCTTTTAGCATCCAATACGTTACAATACCATTCAGCTGCTTCTATTGGATTTTTGTGCCACCATTGAAGATGGCATTTAAAACATAATAGAATAAGATTATCTGGATTATATTTCATTCTTGGATATTGACCTTCTGGATATAGGTGAGATAGATTTAATCCTTTTAAAGTTTTACCACACCTCAAGCATCTATATCCATCTCTAAGTATTACTACTTGCTTTGCTAATGCAAGTAACCTTTTACTTTGAGTTCTTGTCATTAAAGAATTCTTCTATATCAACTTCAGATTCACCAGTTCCTTTAATACCATCTATAAATTTAAACATATATCTTGTTTCTTTACCTGTTTGACCATTCCAAATAACTTCTAATGTATTTCCTATTAATTCATTATTATCTGCTGCTTTACATTTAAGTTTCATTTCCTTAACTTGACCATTTGAAAATGAGAATCTCCATTCAACATCAGAATCTCCCAATGTAACAATCATTGGTATTTTGAAAGCATATTTATTAAAACCCATTGAGTTCAATTCTTGTCTTTCGGATGGGGTTATAGTTTCCTTATATGCTGTTCTTCTAGCAATATCATCCCAATATTCATATTGTCCAGGAAATATCTTTTTAATAGTAAATCTTTGTCCGTCTAAATCCTTTAATTTTTTTATGTATTCCATGTTATTTTTAATAGTTTATTTATGATATCCCCAAAGTGATGTTCCACGTCTTTCTATTTCAGTATATTGTGGTATAAGCCAGGGAGCAGCTATTTTTTCCTTCACTTTATAATTGCCAAAGCAATATGATTGAATATCTTGTTTATGTGTAAGATTTATATTTATTCCAGGGCATGTTTTATATGTCTTAGGAATATCCCTATGAAATATAATATTTTCTTTTTTTATTTTATATTGCTCTACTAAAGTCTTACACAACTTTTTTAAAGCATCCATTTGTTTTTGAGTTGGATTCTCAAGATCAAAGTTCCCTATTAGGCATATTCCAAGTGATGTTTTATTTATGTTCCAGTTTCCAGCATGATATCCTATAAGATAATGTGGTCTAGTTTCATAAACTATTCCATTTTTATCTATACAGTAATGATATGCAATATATGGATATGGTTGTGGTCCCTCAACTTGTCTTTGTTTAATTGGCATATCTATATAAAATCTATGTTTATGCGTGTTATTAAAAGAAGCAAGTGATTTATCTGGACTTAAATCAATTGGAGTAGCCGAATGATGCACTACTATATGCGTAATATTTCTCAT
>CAYZIG010000092.1:0-1809 GCA_964478465.1 uncultured Candidatus Saccharibacteria bacterium
AGGTTTAAAGACTATACAAAAAAACGGTGCCTTCAAAACTTTAAAGAAAGCAGGTATAATCTAATTCAAAACATAAACAATATTTCCTCCTAAAGAAGTCTCTCTTATACGAGAGTCTTTTTTATTTAAAAATACCCTATATATAGTCTCTTCATTTGGATGATGATATTTATTATTTTTACCAGCCGATACTATATAGTCATCAGCATTAACTTTATTTAAAAAATCAATTCCTGAAGAATTCTTGGATCCATGATGACCTAGTTTTAAAACATCTGATTTTAATATCGAGCATGTACTTGTAGCTTTTTTATCACAATACTTATTTATAATCTCTTTTTCTACTTTTATAGGAGCATCACCTGTTAACATAAAGCTCGTGCTAGCATATGAAAGTTTTAATACTATTGAATAATCATTATCATCTACATTTTTACTTTTACCTTTTTTATCTTGATATGTTGCTGAAAATGGATACAAAAACTTTATATCAAATCCTGGCATATTTAAAACTGGATTCAAAACCATATCTTGAGTTTTTATTTTTTTAACTCTAATTACATTTTCTAAATCATTTTCCGTTAAACTTTCCTGCGACTGATTTATGTTTAAAAATCCATTATGGACTACATTTTTAATTAATCCTTTCTTTATAAGTTTATATGCCTCACCAATATGATCCTGATCAGGATGAGTAAGTATAAGATTATCTATATGTGTTTTATAGCAAAGTCTAATTTTCTGTATTTGTTTTAAAACACCACTATCCCTATTACCTGTATCTATAAGTATATTTTGACCAAACTTATTTTCTATATATATTGCATCTCCTTGACCAACATCAATAAAAACGATCTTATCTTCATATTTATTACAGCCTCTGTTCTGATAGATGAAGATAATTAAAACTAAATTTAATATCAATAATAAAACTATAGATAAGTGAAATATGTTATATTTATAGTACAGTCCTTTCATCATTATATTTAATCATATAATACTTAAAATAATTTAAAAGAAAAAATAAAAATTAACATATGACATATAATCAATATATAGAACAAAAATTTAATATTCCTGAATTAAAAGGTATATCAACTAAGACTATAGAAGAACATTTAAAACTTTACGCTGGATATGTAAAACATACAAATTTCATTTTACAAAAAGTAGCTGATTTATCTAAAACAGATGAGGATGTTACAGCTAATGCTTTCGTGATAGGAGAATTAAAAAGGAGACTCGGATTTGAATTCGGTGGCATGAGAAATCATGAAAATTATTTCACACAATTTGAGGGTGATGCAAAACCAATAAACACAGAATCAAATCTATATAAGAAAATAGAAGACACTTGGGGATCATATGAAAGATGGTTGTCTGAGTTTAAGACTTTAGCCATGACTCGTGGTGTAGGTTGGGCTTTCCTTTATTTAGATAAGACAAACGGTAATCTAATAAACACTTGGGTTGGTGAACAACAACAGGGTCATCTTACAGGACTTAAACCTGTTTTAGCACTTGATATGTGGGAACATTCATATATGTTAGATGTAGTCCCTTCAGAGAAGAAAAAGTATATAGATAATTTTTTTGAAAATATTAATTGGAGTGTGATCGAGGGAAGATGTTAGTTAATGAGACCTCGGGGAGACCTGGGGTTTTTGTTTTTCCACACCAACCCCAACACAAACACCCCATAGACCATAAGTATCATCACACAAATCTTTTTATCAAAAATAACATATCCTCCTGGCACCTTACTCAAAAAATCAACCACCCAAAATATTATCTTCAAAATTATGTTAT
>CAYZIG010000093.1:0-1780 GCA_964478465.1 uncultured Candidatus Saccharibacteria bacterium
ATTGATTTTGAAGATAAGAAAAAAGCGATGGATAAGATAATTACATTGATGACAAAAGTGTTTAATCTGGTTAAAGAATTAGGGGGAAATATGAGTGCAGATCATGGTGATGGAATAATAAGAACACCTTTTTTGAAGGATTTTTATGGAGTAGATTTGTATCAAAATGTGATTGTGAAGATTAAAATGATCTTTGATCCTGAGGGTGTGTTTAATAAAGGGAAGAAGGTGGGTGGTGAAAAGAGTGGGTTGTATGAGGTTGGGTTAAAATAAAATCGTCATGGTTGTACCATTTTTATATTCACTCTCTATGAGAATTTTTCCATTTAGATATTTTTCTAAAAAATATTTTGCAGAAGATAGACCTATACCACAATTACCTTTATCTTTACTAGAATAAAAGTCATCAAATATCTTAGATAAATTCTCATTTTTTATTCCGATACCATTATCTATTATGGATATATAGTTTTTATTTTTATTTTTTCCTGAAATTATATTTATATAATATTCATCTTTATTATTAATATCTCTATCTTGTAAGCAAGCTTCATAAGCATTAGATATCAGATTTAATAATATATGATTTAATATTGATTTTTTTGTGTTTAATATATGAATCTTCTCCAACGCTTCATAGTTTATATTAATTCCATTTTTAAGATAATTATTTTTAACTAAATTTATCAAATCATTTATTTCCATTATCAAGTTAGTTTTTTCATCTTTGATTTTGAGATTTATTTGTTTCTTTATGTTCTGAATCATTAATGTAAGTTTTTCATGAGTATCCTTCATATTGAATATTATTTTTGAGAATTTTGAGTCATGTATCAAATTATCATCTGTTAATCTTTCTATATATAAGTTCATTGTTTGTATAGGTGTCATTAAATCATGATATAAACCACTAGATAATTTACTGAATTCTATTAGATGATATATTTTTGATAATTCTTCCATTTGTATTTGTTTTATTTCCTGAGTCTTTTCCTTAACCATCTTTTCTAGATTATCCCTCTCTTGTTTCAATATATTTTCGGTTCTAAGTGCTCTGGTTAAGGTTTTATTTTGCTCTTTGTTAAATTTAATTAATATGAAGGCTATAAAGATAAACATTACCGAGAACTCTATGATGTCACCTATATAAAAACCTGATCCATACCAAGTTAATGTATTTTCTAAATGATTATGTAAGTAATTACCAGTTAATATGGATGATATTATTATAATTAAAAATATAGATATTTCTTTTGGTTTAGAGGTTAGAGATAATATAACTATACTAAATAAATAAGACATTAAAACTGATGGTAAATCAAAACCCCATTTAACCCCCGTATAAAAGTTTACAATTAGTATTGTACCCATGGATATTATCTTTGATATGTTTGTTTGATTTTTTATATTTAGATAATAAGATATAAAAAATAATACAGGTATCAATAAACCAAATAAAATAGGAAATAGATTAGCTCTTATTTCTTGATTAGATTGGAATAAATAAGAATATATTAGTAATGTTGTATATAAAAAAGAAAGACCTAATAAAAATACATTTGTATAACAAAGTATTAATCTAGATCTGTCTTTTTCGGTATTGGGAACAGTATTCATTTGTATAAATATACAATTTTAACTATCCCAAGGTAAAGTTGATTTCCTCATTATAATTATTGTCTAAAAATTATTTTAATAATAAAGTGAATTACACAATTCACTTAAAGATAATAACAATTTACGGTTAAACTTCTCATAAAGAAATTCTAAAAAAATCCAC
>CAYZIG010000094.1:0-1778 GCA_964478465.1 uncultured Candidatus Saccharibacteria bacterium
AGCACTGCTATAATACGTACATTAACACCACTAATCCTGTCTCCAAAAGAGACAGGGTTAGTTTTTTATGATACAATTCTAATTATGAAAAATGAAAGAGTTGTAATCTACATAGATGGAGGAAATACCTATAGAGCATTAAAATCTATAAATGCTTTTAATGGTATATCTAAATTTAGTTATTTAGATATGATTAATTATATAATTGGAGACAGAACTTTGGTATCAAAAAGATATTATATAGGAACAATTAAAAATCACGATAACACAGAGAAAAGTGAAAAAATGGTAAAAAGCCAACAAAAGTTTCTTGAGGGTCTAAAATCTGACGGATTTGAAATTAAGCATGGAAAGATAATGTATGATGATGGAAAGATAAGAGAAAAAGGTGTAGATGTTAAGATAGCTATTGATCTAGTTATTGGTGCTGCTGATGATTTATATGATACAGCTATAATAATCTCATCTGATACAGATCTAATTCCAGCAATTAAATACATAAAAAATGTTAAAAATAAAAAAGTTGAGTATGTAAGTTTTGGTGATAGATTATCTTTAGGTATGATAAAAGAATGCTCAACAACAAGAACTTTTTCTGAGATGGATATAGATAAATTTAAAGTTTCAAGTGAATAATAAATTCCAAACATCCTCCCACACGCGGAGCATAGTAGAAAAAACTTCGTTTTCAAGCGGGGTTTTTTCTTTTTAGCCTTTGTTTATAACGTAATTTTTAGGCATAATACCCAAAAACCACGGCTTTTTTACTCCAGTTTCTCACCCTTTTTCTTTCTGTGTGGTGCGATTGTTGAAGCGAGCAGGATGGAATCTAGAACCTTTCTTTTCATTGAAAGAGTAAGACCTCTATGTATTCGTAATATATCTTTAATGTGTGAGAAATGACCTTCACAAGTGTTTGTAGTGTTTGGAATATTTTTGTTTGAATGATATGTAAATAAATATTTGTACCAATGCATCAATGAAAGATATGCAAGTCTAACACCTTCATGTGTATATGATGATGAACCATCCGGATGTATGGTTTTTTCATTTAAAAAACTTTCATACTTAAATATGCAAATTACTTGTTCACTACACAATCTTATATAACCTGTGATACAATTTAACTCATGGAAGGTATAAAAAATAAACAATTTGCAGAAGGAGAATTCCCAATTGAAGGTGATAATCTTGGAATTGAACTTAAAGATAGATATCTTTTTCATGGTTCAATAAAACCTTCACTAGAAAAATTTCTAACTTCGAAAGAGGCAGATGAGGCGAATATTACAGATGGAGCAACCTTTGGACAAGGTCTATATTTAACATCATCTGAAAAGGCTGCAAAAGCATATGCATATACAAGAAAAAAAGCATATGAATATAAAAGAAGATTAGATTCAAAAATAAACAAAGAAGACGACAAAATGGAGTCGACTTTTTATATTGTTAGATTAGAAAATTTAAAACTACTTGATTTAAGAACACAAGAAAATATATCTCAATTCTCTCATGAATTTCATAAGTATCTTATTGAAAATCTTAAAAATAAATCCTACTCGCATAATAGTTATGTTCAAAATTCAATGATTAAAGCTTTAGATGAAATAGAAAAAGGTATTGAATTACACAATATTCATAGTTTAACTGGATATGCAATGACAGGGGTTTTTACTGATTTTACAAAACATGCAGGTTACGACGGTGCAGTAACCCTAGAGGGAGGAGAGGGTCATGAAGAAGAATATTTAACTCATACAGGTGACCATGATACATAC
>CAYZIG010000095.1:0-1768 GCA_964478465.1 uncultured Candidatus Saccharibacteria bacterium
AAATAATAATCAAAAAATACCTGCCTAACTATTACACCGCAACCGCCCGCTTTAAAAACTCTCAAGTCATAGCGAATGGCTTTGGTAGCACTCATACAAAAGCCCTTAATGACCTTATGGCAACAATTAAAAGCTTAAACATAATAAAAATATAATATATGAAAAATAAACTTAAAACATATCAAAATCTTTTTGAAGTAAAAACAAAAGATGACGGCACAACTTACACTTGCTTAAAATCAGATAATAAATCTGATGAGTATAATACTTTACTTAAAATTATCTATGATAAACACAACGGCACAAACTTTGCTTATACAACACTATCAACCGCCGTTGATAATATACTTACATACCTAGAGCAAGACGACACAAATACACTAGAAGATTATCAAGATAATCAAATATATGAAGATGTAAATAATGATGTTAATATATACCATTATGACCTTTTAAAATGGGTTTCAGATAATCTATACAACATGGGTTATGTTGATGAAGCTATAGAAAATGGTGCAAAAACACTATCAGATGCACTTATGCAAGGGCAATATGAAGCAATACGCGAAATTTATCAAGACTTAATAAACATACTAGAATAATATGCAAAATAAACCAGCCTTGTTTTATACAAGTAATAAAAAGTATGTTATAGCGACCATAGAAGACGCCGAAAATAACTCAATATCTCAAGGATATACAGTTTTTCAAGGTTGCCCCGCTTGGATTAAACACAACCTAGTAAATGCTATTGACATCTTATCAAAAAGGATAAATCCAGATTATACACCCTACTATAAAACTATCCCTTTTTACAAGGATATAAAGCAACCTAACGGCGAATACAAATATACTTTTATTAAAAATCTAATCATAAATAAATAATATGTATTTTTACATTAAACATAATAATCACAAAAAAACTACACAACCTGATGAATATTTATTGACCCTTAAAACATACAAGGGTGCTATAAGACATGCTATAAGAAATTATACAGATAATATAGAAGTATATACCTATACTAATATATACGATGATACAACTTATAAACTAATATTTAAAAATTAAACCTATGCAATACTTTTATATATCAAATATAAGATATCAAGATGATTATTATATTCAAAAACCTTTTAATTCTATACATGAAGCTAGGGAATGGGTAAGGAATAATTTAAGTGATACATTAAACTGGACTATCCAAAAATCATTTATGGTAAAAACTAGATTATTAAAAGAGTATGACGCTTTAATTCATGCTTTAGACATAACACAAAGCAAAAAAGAAAGACAGATTATATACAACCTCGCAAATGAAAAAATGCAAGGAATATTAAAAATAAAATAAACCCTATGAAAAAAGAAATAAAAAAAATAATAAAAGAAATAAATTTTGATTTACAGGATAACACAGCAGAAGATATATATAATCTTTTTAATGAGTTATATATAAATGATTTAGTAAAATTCTATCCTCAATTTATAACTACACCTAGCGGATATGAAAGCTATATACAAATAGCGTGCCATGAGTGGAATAACATTGATATGATGATAGTTTTAGATAGCGACCCTAAAACCGAGTATAAGAATATAGATGAGATAATAAAAGAAATAAATAGATTAAACATTATAAGAGATAAATATAATAAATAAAACCTATGACAACATACAAAATAACAATAAAAGACAACTCAATCCCCGAACACATGCAACACGCTTGCCCTTGTTTTAAACCTATACATGAAGATATTATAACTTGCT
>CAYZIG010000096.1:0-1239 GCA_964478465.1 uncultured Candidatus Saccharibacteria bacterium
CAAGAAAGAGCTTTATACAAGCAAATGCTAAGACAGCAAGGTTGGATATATAGAATAGTGTATAAAATACCAATTTGATATTTATTAACTATTTTGATAAAGTAAATATACTATGAATACACCTCAAAAAGGCAAAGTAAGATATATTGTTTTCAAAGATAAAGATGTCTGGTATGCTGCTGGATTAGAATTTAATATTGTCGAAAGCGGAGATAGTCCACGTATAGCAATGAATAATTTATTTGACTCAATGGATGGTTATGTAGAGGCTGTCAGAAAATTAAAAGGGACCAGAGTTTCTCCTTTAAATCAAGAAACTGATCCTGAGTATGAAAATATGTGGAGTGCATTAGAGGCCGGAAAGAAACCAAAATCATCTTTAATTATTAGTGATTATGGAACAACTCTAGCATATGCCTAGGGGTATTAATAATTGGACATATGGTGATGTTAGTTATTTTTTAAAAGATAATGGGTTTGTATTACATCATATAAGAGGGAGTCATTATTATTTTTCTGGATATAAAAATAATAGAGTTAGAATGGTTACTGTTCCATATCATGGTAATCAACCTATAAAACCAAGAACTATTAAAGGTATTATCTTACAATCAGGTATGGATAAAAAAGAGTGGTTAGGTAAATAATATAAAAAAAGTATATCAAAAATAGACTTTGTAAAAATTCAAATCCAGATAATAGATATTATCTGGAAATGATTTTAACCTAAACCTTTATGATTTAGGCGATCGGGATAACCCATTTGTGTGTTTATTATAGCAAAGAGAGTGAAGGTGTCAAATTTACAACAAAACAGAAACAATCATCTTGGATAATCTGTATCTAAAGGGAAGTCTAAATTCCTTTTTTATTTGTGAGATTAATCTTTTATGATATTTGTATTCTATACTCATGCATTAAGTATAGTGAACTAGAGTTCACCTGTCAAATATAGGGTATGTGGATAAGTTTATAATTCAAAAACAGGTATATTATTATCTTTACAGAATTGTATTTCAGTCTTTGTGCCTTCGGATTTTTCCCAATTAGGCAATAAATAACATGATTTTATTTTTCCGGAATTTATCAATCCTTTATAAAATATTTCAAATTTTAAATCATATTTAAAGGGTGCATCTTTTAAATTGTAATCCAATAGGGGTAATTGATTGAATACCTGTATCCCTTGTTGTGTTAACTTTTCTTGGGTATCTTCAAATAGTTTAAAATTTTCCTCGG
>CAYZIG010000096.1:1249-1759 GCA_964478465.1 uncultured Candidatus Saccharibacteria bacterium
ATAGGTCCTAACACCATAGAAGCACCAGATTCCGGTATTGAGTTTAAGGCCTGTTCTAATAGTTTATTGTAGAATTCTATTGACTCTGATTCTGTCCATTCTTTTTGTGATTCCGGAGACATATATGTGATTATATATTATATTATTAAAAATAAAAAACGCCGGGCCCTATGAAGAGTCCAGCGAGGGGAAGAGGTGATCAGATCCTGTTTGTCTTATGTGCCAAGACGGCAATGACAGTATTGGACACAGCACATACAAACAGGTGAATCATTTGCACAGCAGATGCATGAAGCATGTACAGAGCTATGATGTTGAGGATATAGGCTGCAGTAGCCATCATCCATGGAAGTGGGATCTCTTTGTTTCGTTTACTGATCACACCTTGTATTGTCGGAACAGCTGCGAGGATGATGATCAGCTGAATAGTTATATTGGCAATTGTGGGGTTTGACGTCTTCCAAATGATTATTGCTACGATAGAAAGTATACCGCAGGCCTTATCAAAAG
>CAYZIG010000097.1:0-1751 GCA_964478465.1 uncultured Candidatus Saccharibacteria bacterium
TAAATATGATTACATTTATAATAAATAAAATAAAAAGATATGGAATATTTGGTATTTTTAAATATACCCATATAAAATATACAGCCGAACTGTTTTATAACTGCAAATTAGGTAGATTTATAAAAATAAAACATCCTGATTATAAAATATTCTTTTCAAAAACAAATGTAGCAAAAGCTTTGTATTTATTCAGAAACCTTCATGACGGTGATGTAAATGAGGTAAAACAATTTCTTAAAAAAGGTGATGTATTTGTTGATATAGGTGCAAACATAGGAACAGTCTCTATACCTGTAGCTAAATATTTAGGTGACATCGGAAAAATTTATTCAATAGAAGCCCATCCTGATACATACACAGAATTAAGAAGAAATATAAAATTAAATAAATTAAATAACATACAAACTTTCCAAATAGCTATAGGTGACAATGACGGGTTGGTAAAATTTTCAAACATAAAACACGATGACATGAATCATGTTTTAATTAATAAAGATGAGACAGACTATATATGTGTACCTATGATTAGACTTGACATCTTACTTAACAGTATTGATAAAATCGATGTAATGAAAATAGATGTTGAAGGTTATGAGAAATTTTTATTAGAAAATGCTACTGAAACATTAGCAAAGACAAAAGTTGTATATATAGAATATTTTGACCACCCAAATAGTCCTTTTGGATATAAGAGAGAGGTTATAAAAGAAATATTGGAGAAAAATGGATTTGAATGTTCCCTATCAGATACAAGAAAACACCAAAACCATGATATTGATAATTTAATTTGTATAAATAAAAGATTTATAAAATAATATGAAAAAGATAATAAAATTTATAATAAGATATATATTCACCGATCCTATTTTTCTAATAAAATATATATTTGCTTTTCCTCAAAAAAACTACAAACCCAACGCTCAATTTTATTCAAAAGAAGAATTTCTAAACAAAATAAAAGCAGGAAAATCTATAATAAGAATCGGTGATGGTGAAATAGCACTTCTACATAAAAGAGATATACATTATCAAATGTATCATAAAGATTTAAAAATTGGCTTAAAAGATATAATCAAAAAATATGATTATAAATCATCATATATATTGAGTATTCCCCTCTTTGTAAATTATTCAAATCTAGAGTTAAAATCAACCAACGGAAAACTCTCATGTTGGCTGCCTCTGAAGATAGAATTTTTCAACATATTTAATAGGATAACAAAATATGCTGATGCTCATTATTTTTATTATAGAGATTTTATGTTAGATTTTTTCAAAGAGATTTTAAACAACAAAGATATAATATTTATTACAAACAAAGAGACAACAAACAGTATAAAAAATACATTACTCGATAATAACTTTAATTCAACACATTATGTAGAAACCCCTGGATTAAACTCTTTTGACAGTATTGAAGATATAAAAAATAGAATTGATAAAATATTAGAAAAAAATAAAGATATAAAATACAAGCTTATAATCTCAACCGGACCAACAAGTAAATTATTGGCATATCATTATTCTGTTAATGGTTACCAGTCTTTTGATATAGGTTTTGGTATCAGGTATCTATATGATGATAAAGATTATTCACATGTTATTTAATCGGAATAAATGTTAAAATAGGCTAATATGACAATCAGATCAAATATAAAAAACTTTTTAAAATCAAATCTAGACCCAAAAATATTCAATATTATAAGAAGATTCTATATTAAACATATATCATTCATATTTAACAAAAATGA
>CAYZIG010000098.1:0-1675 GCA_964478465.1 uncultured Candidatus Saccharibacteria bacterium
AATCCAAATATCTTAGCAAATATCACACCAGGAATTCTTTTAACTTTTAGATTGTATTCTTTGATCATATCATTATACTTTTGTCTTTCTACAGATACCCTGTTTTCTGTACCCTCAAGCTGTACTAAAAGATCTTGTACAAGTGCTGATGATTTTAGATCTGGATAATTTTCAGTTATAACCAACAGTCTTGCTAAAGCTGATTCTACCTGTGATGCAGCTTGAACTTTTTGTTCTTGAGTTGTAGCACCTGAATATCTACTTCTAGCATCTGCTATTTCACCAAAAACAGCTTGTTCTTGCTTCATTGAACCCTTAACAGCATTTACTAAGTTTGGTATAAGATCAAATCTTCTTTGATACTGATTTTCAACTTGTGACCATTGAGCTGTATAAACCTCTCTACTTTGTACTAAACCGTTATATGAAGAAAATATCCATAGGGCTATAACAGCTAATACTACTATTGTGATTATTGTTGTCTTTTTCATAAGGTTAATTTTAACACTAGATAATAATCATAACAACCGTGTTATAATTAATCCATGAACACAACATACAATTGGTATTCAACTCTTATCAGACCAACATGGGCACCTCCATCATATTTATTTGGACCAGTTTGGACATTTCTCTATATACTCATAGCTTTAACTTACGGAAAAGTTATCATCATGTTTATACAAAAACAGATATCATTTATGGTTTTATTACCTTTTATATTAAACATATTTTTCAATCTTATTTTTACACCTATACAATTTGGTTTGAAAAATAATCTACTTGCCGCGGCAGATATATCGTTAGTCTTAATAACTTTAATATGGGCCATTATAATTATATATAAACATAATCCATGGATAAGTTATCTACAAATACCATATCTATTGTGGGTATGTTTTGCTACTGTATTACAATTCACTATAACTTGGTTGAATCGATAAAATCTACATTATATAATCTCTATACTCCTCAACAAATTTTCTCATATCATTCATAAGTACCGCATTTGGATTGCATTTCAAAACCATGCCATCAAGATACATTAAACTTCTGATTATAGAAAATATTCCTTTTTCAAAATTCATACCTGAATTAACTCCAAGTTTTATAGTTAACATCATCTGTTTAGTTAAAGATACTTCAGAAACTGTTTTTCCTGTAAAATCTTTATAGAGATCGAGCATTTTACTTTCAAAATTTTTATACTCTTCACCTATTAATTCTTTTTCAGACATACTATTTAAACCCTGTGCGCAACCTACATAATCATTATGACTAAGTGCATCAAAAAACACACATAATCCTTTGCGTATCTTGTCTCCAACTTTTCCTATAAAAGCATTATCTATGAAATAAAATTTTCCATGATCATATATTATATTACCTGGGTGTATGTCACCATGGAATCGCCCTATTATAAAAATATAAAATCCTTGTATATAGAAAAATTTCAACATATCATCATATGTAAATTTTTTCTCATTCAATAATTCATCTATTGTTTTGCCTTGAATAAAATTTGAGACCAAAGTATCTTCGTCAGAATATTCTTCGTATATTTTATTAAATGCGACCATTGATAAATCAAATTTATCTTTATATTCTTCATATATATCAAGTAAAGTTTTTTGTCCTTTTATTTCATTCCTCAAATCTAACTCAGTCAAAGTAT
>CAYZIG010000099.1:0-1672 GCA_964478465.1 uncultured Candidatus Saccharibacteria bacterium
GATTCAGCAAAAACCACCCCACAAGGGTGGTTTTTGTGTTATAATGGTAATCACATTATGTTAGATAAAACATCTATATCACTTATTACAGGCTTTATAGCTATATTGATAATAGCTGTATCATTAATCACTATTTTAGCTAAATAATTACTAATTATTTGTAATATAATATAATCTCATACGTTTAATATTATGAAAGAAGATATTATGTCCAATACTAATACAGCTATAAAATCTCTTTCAAAAACAGAGTTCAATTCTTACTTTGAAAACATATACAACGATAATATAGATCAACTATTTAGATTCACTCTTTTTAGGGTGACAGATAAAGAAAGGGCTATAGATATAGTACAGGATGTATTTTATAAATATTATAAATATTTAGAGGATAGTCTTATAAAACCTGAAGAGATCAGTTTCAATCATAAAGCTTTCTTGTTTAAAACAACCAGAAACACGATAATAGATCATTATAGAAAAAAGCATACTCAGTCTTTGGATGATTTATTGGAATCAGGTTACGAATATTCTTCAGATGAAGATGTAACTCACGATACTTCTGTAAATATAGATTATAAAAAGGTTATTGAATCTTTGAAAACATTAGATCAAGAATCTCAAGAATTAATTTATATGAGGTTTATAGAAGGGATGAGTATAGGAGATATAGCGGAGGTAACAGGTCAAAAAGATAATACTATATCAGTTAAAATACATCGTATATTAGATAAGTTAAAACACAGACATGAAAGACATTAATCAAGACAAAAGAATAGAAGAAGTTTTGAGTTCATTTAAACCAAATGAATCAGTGTCTTTATCTGCCTCAGAAAAAGAAAGTATAATAGGAAATGTTTTTGAAAGAGTTGAAAGAAGAGAAGTGTATCAAAGTGTAAAATCTCCATTTAATAATTATTCAAGTTATTTTGTTCAATATTTGCGTTATTCTATACCAGTAGTTTTGATGTTGTTTATAGGTGCACAGATAGTAGAAACATTTGGTGATAAATCAAAAGTTGCTATGTCTAATCTGAATGAGGTTAAATCTAGTATAGATAATATAAAAAGAGATAATGATATAAAAATAAATTTATCTAGAAATAAACAAGATATACAAGAACTAAAATCAAGTCTTGGAAATCAAGATTCATCTGTTAAAACTGCGGTTCTGGCTAATCAGGTTTCAACTAGATCTAAAGAGATAAGAAATCAAGTTGCATCACTTGTTAGTGAAAATAAGATATCAGAGGCCAAAAAAGTAGCTTTAGATCTGGAGACAGCTCTAAAAGCTGATGAACTATATAAAGTATCAACCAGCGTACAGCAGGAGGTTTTTGAGGCTATAGATTTACGTGTAGATATAGAAAAAAAGGAATATAAAAATATATCATCAAGTACAGAGTCGGATGTATTAGATAGAATAAATAAGGCTAAAGATGAAATAAAGACATTTGAAGACAATGCCTCTACTACAGATATGATAAAAGATGCTAATAAATCAATAGAAACAGCTGAAAAATATGCTGCAGATAAGGATTTAGAGAACTCTATTATATCACTACAATTGTATGACCGTATAGTTGCGGAACTAAAGAATATTTTGATACCATAATTGTATGGCATTCTTTAAAGATTTTTTAACAAAACAATTATTAAAAAAACAATTAAA
>CAYZIG010000100.1:0-1666 GCA_964478465.1 uncultured Candidatus Saccharibacteria bacterium
GAATGATATGTTATATGGAGTTTCTTGATAGGTAGTGAAAACCCTTTCTCCATCCGGACCTGATCGATAAATTTTATTCAGCGGATTGAGTTGTTTAGAGGAATCATACTGGATACCTGTTATCTCAAACCCAATTGTCGGGACTTGTAGGGCCACGCTTTGTTCTGATGTTGGTCTTGTCAATAGGGCAATAATTTTTGACTTTGCACTATATCTGATCGGAACATGAATTTTCTGTACAGGAACTCCACTAGAGTTATTACGGACAACGTAAATGTCATTAAAAAGATTTCCGAAAGCGGTTATATATTTAAGAGTTAAAGAATGATAATATGTTGTTCCTAGCATTTTAAATCCACCTTTTCATTATTTATTAGGAAACACATGATATTATTTTAGTCGCTACAGGAGGTGTATATGAAGATCACTATATTCATTCTGCATATCGTCTATATTATTTCTCTATTGGTCATGGGGTATTGTCTGTATTTTGGTTATTGACTGATGTTGTCCTTTGTGATACAATAAAGTATACATTAAAAAGAGAATAAATGCACATGTCAAAATTTCCCCCTTTTGAAATCAGTTTTATGCATTTTATTGATGGAACCACCTCATTGGTATCACATCAAGATATTCCAGAATTTATGAAATTGGTTTTAAAGTTTATACAAGAAGATGGCGTGTATGTATCGAATAAAAGCTTCCTCATATATACATATGACATAAGTTACTCAGACGAAATTTTTAGTATCATACTAAAAATGAAGGATATGATGACATCTCCCGAAAAAAATCATATATTATGGCACGAATATTGGCAGTTATACGATGATTTCTGGTGGGCGCGGCTTGAACCGAGTGATGTTTTTTATAAATCTTCAAGAAGAGATGAGAGCAATATTATGGCACGATCGCATTTTTGCAGAATAATTGATTGTATTGAAGAACTTACAAATGAGTAAAATATCTAAAACAATGTTCGTAATTTGTACGCCTCAGAAGAGAATAAATGCACATGTCAAATTTTGCTCCCTTTAATATCCAGTTTATACACTTTGTCGATGGAACCACTGCATTGGTATCACATCAAGATATTCCAGAATTCATGAACAAGACATTGAAATTTATTCAAGAAGATGCTTTATATGCATCAGACAGAAAAGAAATTGTCTATATATACATAATAGACTACTCGGATCAGATTTTTGATTTCAAGATTCGTATGCAAAATGCGGGGAAAACTCTTAAAGAAAATAATTTATTATGGCACCAATGCTGGCAACTACATGATAATTTTTGGTGGGAAATTATTCTCTTTGAAGGAGTATTTTTTAGGCGTTCAAGAGAAAGAGAAAACGAAGTCAAACCACATTTTTGCAGAATAATTGATTATATAGAAGCATGCATAAATGAGTAAAATATTTAAAAACAATACTCATAATTTCTATGTCTCGTTTGAGCATTTTAATACAGGGTCTTCTTTTATTCATGAATTGTGCGATCCCTATGATTTCATGGTGCCAATAGTAGATGTTATAATAGAGGATAAATTTTATGTTTCGGAATCCAAGTTCGACAAGTATCATATAGAAATAGAACATTCGAATCAGATTTTAAGTGTGATAATAACATACTAACACAGTATCTGGTTTTTTTATTATTA
>CAYZIG010000101.1:0-1609 GCA_964478465.1 uncultured Candidatus Saccharibacteria bacterium
TCTGTTTTATGGTCTTCTCTTGTCATATTATATCTATTCTTTTCAATTATAGCACCGGCTAAATCTAAATTCATTTTGTGACAAGTTTCAAAAACACGAATAATTAAATCCGCGAACTCGACTTCAATACCTGTTCTATGTGGTAACTTGTCGTCCATTAAATTTTTTCTATGAGCTTCCAAAGCTTCTGATAATTCTGAATGCATAAGAGCAATAATTTCACCAAAGTTTCTTTCTACAGGTTCGCCTGTTTTTGGATTAATATACCATTTCTTAGCAGTTTCAGATACAAGTTCTTGACATACTTGAATTCCTATAATAGACAGTTCTTCTCGACTAAGTTTCATTTTTATTTACTCCACTAAAAATAGACTTGGTTCAGTTTCAAACAGTTCCATAATATCTTCCAAAGAATCAAAAGCTTTCATTGAAGAAGGAATAGAAGGTTTTGACAAAGTATCAATATATCTAACCCATTTTAACTCATTGTTTATTTTATGTAGTTGTTTTTTGTTTTTACTGATAAAATATTTATCATCAATTTTATTGATAAAACATCCATTACTAGATTTATAATATCTATCAGGAATAATTGGAGTAATTTCTATACGGTTACAAATATCTTCACAAATAGCTTCTAAATCTAATGGAGTTTTCTCTAATACAGCATTTGTAAAATACCCATCTAAAAAGATTTTTTTCTTAGGAGTATTTTTTAATACTTCTGTTATAATATTATGAAGAGTTTCTGACATAACTGGTTTCCTTTAATCTCTTATTATTGTTTCATATATGTCCGCACCTATGGTGCTAGAAAGATTTTCAGTAGTAGGTTTATTTTCTAAATTATGTAATGCTTTTCTTAAATCATTTAAATCTTTTTCTTTTCGTTTAATAGCATTTTCCAATTCAGTCTTTTTTGAAACAATTCTTACATTATTCAGAATGCTTATCAAAGATTCTGTTATTAGACGATTTGATGCTATACTTAAAGGACTGCAAGTGCTATCGGTAGCTATTGAAGTGTCTTCATACCCTCTACCAGCAATATCTCTATCTCGTTTTACAACACTCCAACGATATTCGTTTACTGTTATGACTACTTCGTGAGCGCCTTGCAAAAGGTCTTTTATAGACGTATTATATTGTATCATTTTGTGGCTCCCAAAACTTTTTTCGAGAAATATTCCTCTATATATAATGGTATTTTGTTTAGTTCTTCTATTTGTTTATTGAGTCTAGCTATTTCTTTTCTTTGGTTTTTCATACTAGAGTTTGTTGCTCCTTCGTCTGTAAGAAACCAGTTTTCTTATCAACTTCTTCCTCAAAAATATACAAATAATTTTTATTAGTTATATAAGAATTATAATACTGAATACCTCCTAAACAACCTTCTCTTTTAATTAGTGTATATGCAATATCATCTTTTATTCTAGCATATTCAAAAGATATGTGATAACCTCTTTTAACAACTATTTTTGTAGAATATACTTTCTCTACATCTTCTTTTTTTAAGTTAAGAGATAAAACAAATATTTTATTTTCAATTTCTTTAAATCTTCCTGCCCAAATTTTAAGACTATCAATATCTTGATAAACCACTGTAACA
>CAYZIG010000102.1:0-1590 GCA_964478465.1 uncultured Candidatus Saccharibacteria bacterium
AGAGGTCAACAATCTCTTATCTCTTTTGTCATACCACAATACTGCCCAGCCTATCCCACGAGTAAGTGCTAGGTTTTTGAATGTCTCTAGCCACACATCAAATGATCCACAAGTACTCTCTATCTCCTTTCTGAGTCTGCTGTTCTCTGAGAGAGGGGTTGGGCCACCTTCCAATGAAGAAAAATATACTTCATGGTTTCTCATGCCATTGTATTCAAAACTAAATCTACGTCCTAGTTCGCCTATGATATAAGCATTTTCTGTCTGGTTTGAGCTATATTTTCCTAGTAACTCTAGTATCTTGTTTGCATTGTTTACATATCCAGCATACAACTTTAGATGTTCTTCTATATTTTTCGCTGATATACCTTTTAGGGTAGGAATATTGAATGTCTTTTGTGTGAATTGTGTCATGGTAGTTTTGTTATATCTTAATATGTTCATTATACACCATAAACTTGCTATAATGTTTCTATGGTAAATCCTTTTGACGGTAGTTTTCTCAAGTTTTTTATAGGTTTTGTATTCATTCTTTGTTTTAGTTTTGCCATCTTATATTTGGTAGGGCAGTATACTGGTAGTTAACGAGCCCTGCCAAGGCCAGGTTCCACCTGGACACCCACCCTCGGGGTATTTTATCTATTATTTAGAATAATTTTATCTTCTATCGGCTATTTTATGCTTTATAAGCATGAAAATATTTTTGTCTACTATATTTGTCATAATTATAGGAACCTATTTTGTATATTTATATAATATTCCTCAAAAAGATACTTTGTACATATTTTCTCTGAAAAATGAGAAGGCAGTTTTTGTAAATAGCACTGAGGGTAAAAGATATCTCATAGACGGAGGACCGAACGGTGAAATTATAAGAAAAATTACAAAAATAATTCCTTTTTATTCAAGACATATTGATGGTGTAATACTTACTGATACAGACAAGAACAAGATCAATGGGCTCATTGATGTTATCCATAGGTACAGAGTAGGTAATCTGTATTTACCATCACAAACAAAAGTGTCTCTGGGTATATCTAGTAGTACAAATGAAGTTCTTGATATTTTGCTTTCAGAAGCTAAGGATAAAAATATACAAATTAATTATTTGGGAGCAGGAGATAGGCTTGAAATAGATAAAATACATATAGAAATATTGTTTCCAGTCAGTGAAGGCTTTGAATATTCTGCATCTAGTCATCCAGAATTGGTTTATAGGGTTGTATCAGGAAGCAGGTCTATATTTGTAGCAGGGGGTATTACCAAAAAGATTCAAAAGACAATAATGGAAAGACCAAATCTTTTGAACTCTGATGTGCTTATTACAGACTTTTCACTAAATGAAGCAAACATAATGATTGATTTTTTGAGAAAAATTAGTCCAAATTATATGATATATAGTTCGGGCTCTATAAAGAAAGATAGCTACAATAAAGTAATAGCTAGTATAATGCCCAATAATGTATTCAATATAAAAGAGGGAGATATATCAATAGAATTTGAAAATGACTCTCTAAAACTAAAAAAGTCCCCGTAGGGACTTTTTATTAGATGAAACCGTCTTCTTTTAGTGTTTTTAGGGCTCCGTTC
>CAYZIG010000103.1:0-1538 GCA_964478465.1 uncultured Candidatus Saccharibacteria bacterium
CCTTAACGGGAGTAAAAATTGTTTTAGGAAGGGAAGGTAGGGTAGGTAGGGTTTAAATCTATGTCGTAAAATTATATTTTTTTGAGTTTATATCGTGCTTACATATATATAAAGTATATATCGCACTCCTGATTTCAGGGTTGCATTTTATTGTTACAAAACTTTATATAGTATCGCCGGAGCCAATAGACTTGGTGAGTTCAATCAATTCATTACAACTTGAAATTATGTTTTTAAGGAAATTCAACTGAATCTCGCGCTCATAATTATCCTTGCTCAACATTAATGCTTTCTCAAGAATTTCATTCGCAGGCTTTGAGATCTGTTGAGCTACTTCTGCTAACATTTTCTCCTTTGAAACCATTTTACTTTGAGCCAATAAATACATTTCTGAATGATATAGAGCAATTCCGGCTTGGGTACAAATACTTCTAATCCTAGAGATATCCTCTTCTGATAAAATATGCGGAGTTGTTATAAACTCCAAACAAAAATACCCCATTATCCTCTCTTGATACAAGACAGGGAATTTGTAGCTCGATTTAAGAGGAGAATCTTGATAAATGGAGAAAAATTCAGAATCAAGCTGAGATTTAGCCAAATCCACATCCGGGATTTTTATTTCCCTTTTATCAAGCAGAGGCTGAATCACTTCTCTAACCTCCTCTAAAGACCAGTCAAAACCAACAAAGCTTTTTATCTGAGGACTTGATAAATATTCAGAATCTTTATCTACCGGTAAATACACATGAGTATTTTTATCGTATTCACTAAAGAACACCCTATCCGCATCGAAAAATTTCCCAATATTTTTAACAAACAACTTCTTGATAATTGTCTTATCTATCGAACTTCGCAAAATCTCGATAATATTTCTACTAATCCGCTCACGTTCCGCTTGTATTTCGGTTTTCAGATACAATTTTGCCTGATGTAAAGCAATTGCTATTTGAGAACAAAGCATCCTAATATCTTCGATATCTTCTTCCGTCAAAGTTTCATATCGTTCTGTATAAGTTAAATATAAAGTCGCCAATAAATCGTCCTTAAAAACAATCGGAAAAATATAATCCGATTTTATTTCAAGTGTCCTTATCCACTCCTTTGCATCATTATCAACTCCATCTAGTGAGTCTAAATATTTATTAAAATCAGGGGATAAAATTTCTTTTTTCTCCCTAAACAAATCTGCAAAGAAGGATAACATTGGTCCCTCTACATCAATCCCGACAAAACTCTTGAGCCTATCATTAGCCTTAAATTCAGAAAAATCATCGATTATAATAAATTTGTTAAAGTCAGGATCAAATTGATGGATAACACATCTCTCTACATTAAAAGCTTTGCCGATTTCTCTGACAATCTTCTTTTTCATGATGTTTATATCTAATGTACTCCTAATGGTTTCGATTATATGCCGAAGAACTTCCTCCCTCTTTAATCGAAGCTGAATTTTTTGATACATACGCGCCTGATGTATAACCGTTCCTGCTTGATTAGCCAAAGTCTTTATAAAATCTAATACATCATCTGTCCAC
>CAYZIG010000104.1:0-1532 GCA_964478465.1 uncultured Candidatus Saccharibacteria bacterium
ATACTACCAAATTCAGCACTGATAGTATTATCGGCCATAATGAAATCAGTTGCAGCAGCCGACCAATACGCAGCACTACAACAACAATCGCAACTTGCTACTATAGGTTTTCCTTTAGCTTTGAAATATTCTGCACCGCGTACCATAGGAGCCACAGCATCTACAGAACCGCCACCGCTATCTACTTGCAGCACTGCGCCAATAATATTAGGAGAGTTGGCAGCCATTTGCATAAATTGCTCAATCTCTGCAGTACCGTATGTACACCAAGTACCTTCTTTAAGCATGCTGCCTGCCAGTGGAAATATAGCAACCGAATTTTTTGGAGCTTTATCAAATGATTTTTGGATCCCCGAGATAGCCGTACCCGATGAAACTGCACATTGAAAATCCGGACGATCAGCATTAAAAAATTGAGAGGCTAAATCTCCACCCTCAAGAATGCTTTTAATCTGATTAATTTGGTTAACGGCTAATTCGGGTTTAATAAACCAACTACCTCTGCAAATAGCATCGGTAAGAAGTACACCCCAGTTGTGTTTAAGTTGAATATTCATTGCTATACTTTTATTAGGTATAGCAATTTTAGAGCTTATTTAATAAGCTGAAAGGACTTTTTATTTAAGCTAAAGGCAAGAATAATGGCGGAGTAGGTGTTTTATAATCAATACTAAGCGAAGATTTATCCGTATTAAGAGCGCTGTTAATTCTTACCGGGAAATCAACAGATCCAATTATTATCTTTTCAGTTTCAAAAGATACTTCTAGAATAACACCTCTTCTTGCAAACAAAGCATCATTTTTCAAATTCAAAGCAATACTATAACTATACAGCTTTCCGGAGTCTACATCTTCATCCGAAACCTCTAAAGTATTACCCGAAAAACTCAAGTCTATATCTTCAAAAAGAGTAGTATTACTTTCCGCAGATCTGTATTTAATTTTGCAAATATTTCGTATCATTTTTTACTGTTTTTTATCGGTGTTTTTAAGCCTAAAATATTGAAATACACCGAATTAAATTTTAACAATGTGATAATAAAGCGCTTATTTGATTAGCAGCAACAAGGTCTATCTTTTCGTTGGCGTAATAGGCTTTATTTTTGAAAAATTTGCGCCAATCTGCCAATAATTTAATCTCATTTCGGTAGAATCTTTTCTTTATCATTTCCTTTTTGTCCGGCTCTTCGTCCATAAAGAATTTACGACTCACAATATATGCGTCGATGATATCCTTTTGCTGAAAATTCAATTTTCGTCCATTCAAATAATGACGATCAAAATCTATGTTGAAAGCAGCATCCAACCAGTCGTTAAGCTTATCCATATTCTCCATTGAGAAATACAAATATTTACTTTCTGCAGTAGAGGTAGAATCTGCCTTAGGTAAAACCAAAGTAGCTGTTAATCCTTCCAACTTCTGAACCACCGGAGTATAACTATAAGAAGCCATCGCACAACACAACTTTCCGAAGTCCTGGTTCCTGGTCACTATAAATTTACCATCTTTTGTTTCAAACAAAAATCCCAAA
>CAYZIG010000105.1:0-1526 GCA_964478465.1 uncultured Candidatus Saccharibacteria bacterium
GTGGACCTTTTCTTTACACACCCGCCGTATTTTCATACAAATTTTAACCGATATGGTGGAGATATCTCTAAACAGTTAAATAATACAAACCAGAATGCCATTGAATATATGGAAAATATGGTTTCTGCTATTAAGTCTATGGAAAAGGCTCTTAAGCCTACTGGAAGTATTCTATTAATCCTGCCAAATGTTCGTACAGGACTTGAAATTATGTCAAAGATAATTGAAAATACCGACCTAATTGCTGAAAAAACCTTTATTTGGGATTATAAAGATAGTTATTTTGTAAAAGAAATTAAAGGTGAAGAATATGCGATTATTTTACATCTACATAAGGGTTTGCCATATATAGATATGAAGTCAATTGATAACTTTATTGTTACTTTACCTTGGAATCCATCTAGTCCAGATATAGATAAATACAATGGTCTTGGGTTTGTTTATGATTCTTTTCCAGAAGAATTGGCGTTACATTTTATTCCGTTTTTTTCTAGACCTGGAGATACGGTTGCAGACACATTTGGTGGAACTGGAACAACCTGTATTGCAGCAAAAAAATTAGATAGAAAATACATATATAACGATATTTCTATAGATCAATATGCGATTGCAGAGGCTCGTCTAAATGGGTGATGTTACATTTTTTGATCTATTTGATCCAAATGAAAAAAGATCAGATAGAGAATTAATTGAAAAACGATTAACTATTTGTAGCACATGTGAATGGTTTAATGCTAGACTTGTAAAATGTAAGAAGTGTGGCTGCTTTATGAAGTTAAAATCTACATTGAAGCAAGCAGAGTGTCCGATAGGTAAGTGGTGATATGGAATTTACTAAAGATGGAATTCAGTTATTTAAAGACTTTATTAATAAAGAAGATCTAAAAATTATAACTGACTATATGGATTCCTTTAATCCAGATTCACAAAAATTTACATATTATGCAGACTATATGGGAGAAGAGCATGACCATATTGAAGCAATAGAGATTACAGATGAAAAAGTTTTACAAACACTACGTAAAGTTAATTTAGATATTATAAAAAATAATAAAATTTATTTTGCAAATATTGGACTAGAACCTTTGCAAAGAGTATGGGATAGAGGTTTAGAACTTATCAGATGGAGCACTTGTGATGGATTAGGTCCTCATGCAGATGGATCTTCCGATACTCCAGAATATCCAAAATACTTATTAGCAGCATTATTGTATTTAAATAATGAATATGATGGTGGAGAAATAGACTTTCCAGATCATGGAATCACAATTAAACCAGAACCTGGAGACTTAGTTTATTTCCCGTCGCATTTTATACACCAAGTTTTGCCAATATATGGTAAAGATAATGTTCGTAGATATACGATGCCAGTGTTTTACACTTATTACATAAAGGAGAAAGAATGAACAAGCAAGAAGTAGTACGTATTATGACAGAAACAGTTAATAACATTAATCGACAAATGGGCCTACAGCAAGGTGCTCCTATTCAAGATTTCAATGTGTTGGCTGAATATTATGAGCGCA